>NZ_JBEAJW010000025.1:0-174349 GCF_040064295.1 Klebsiella sp. JB_Kp031 | reverse complement strand
AACTCGCGACCCCGACCTTGGCAAGGTCGTGCTCTACCAACTGAGCTATTCCCGCGTTACTGCATTTTTTGCCATATTTCGATGGCGTCGTAATTTGCATTTCTGCGTCGTTACGGGAGGCGCATTATACGAGAATTCGATGCCCCTGCAACCCCCTGTTCATCACTTTTTTGCGTTTTTTGTTTAAATGGATATTTTCTCGCCACCTACGCCGCTGAATTGTATAAATAAGCGTCATTTCGGGCAAAATCGCTTTTTCCGCCCGCCTGAATGACGCAAAATCGCTCGCATCATACAGCGGTGGCGCGACGTAAAACGAGGCCACCACGCCGCCAAACAGGGAATTAGCATGAGAAAAGTCCTCACCGTCCTGCTGCTGAGCACGCTGGCCATCGGAACCGCGTCAGCCGAGACGCTCCATTTTGGCACCAGCACGGCCAATCCGCCGTTTGTCACCGCCAACGGCAAAAATCAGCCTGTCGGCTTCGATATCGATCTTGCCCAGGCCCTGTGCCAGCAGATGCAGGCGCAGTGCCAGTTCACGGCGCAGCGTTTCGATACGCTGATCCCGGCTTTACGCTTCAAGAAATTTGACGCGGTGATTGCCGGCATGGAAGTGATCCCGATGCGTGAGAAGCAGGTCGCCTTCAGCCGTCCCTATCGCCAGGCGCTCTCCGGGGTGGTGATCGTCAACAAAGATGTCGCCCATACCTTTGCCGACCTGAAAGCCAAAAAAGTCGGCGTGGTGAAAGGCACACTGCATCAACACTATCTGCGTGATAAACAGAAAGCCGTACAGGCTGTTCCTTACGACGACGTCGCCAGCGCCCTGGCCGCGCTGAAGGCCGGGCAAATAACCGGCGTCATGGGCGACTTCGCCACCCTCGACGCCTGGCAGCAGGAGAACCCTGACTACGCCATCATGGATGAACGTGCCACCGACCCGGCTTATTACGGTAAGCAGTATGCGATTGCGGTGCGCAAAGACGATCCGGAGCTGCTGAATGCGATCAACGATGCCCTGACCGCGGTCATGGCGACGCCTGACTTCCAGCAGATGCAGCAGAAGTGGTTTAAATAACGCAGAAAGGTGTACCGGGCCGCGCACAGGGCCCGGTCGCGGTTTACAGCTTAATGAAATGCTCGCGGTAGTAAGCCAGCTCGGCGACTGACTCGCGGATATCGTCCATTGCCTGATGGGTACCCTGCTTTTTAAAGCCGTCGAGAATTTCCGGCTTCCAGCGACGCGCCAGCTCTTTCAGCGTGCTAACGTCCAGATAGCGATAGTGGAAATAGGCTTCCAGTTGCGGCATGTACTTAAACAGGAAGCGACGATCCTGGCCGATGCTGTTGCCGCAGATCGGCGACTTGCCCGCCGGCACCCACTGCTTAAGAAACTCAATGGTCGCCAGTTCGGCGTCGTGCTCGCTGACGGCGCTGGCCTTCACGCGATCCACCAGCCCACTGCCGGTATGCGTCCGCACATTCCACTCGTCCATCAGCGCCAGTTGGGCATCCGATTGATGCACCGCGATGGTCGGCCCCTCGGCCAGAATGTTCAGGTTGGCATCGGTCACCAGGGTGGCGATTTCAATAATGCGATCGCGCTCCGGATCCAGCCCTGTCATCTCAAGATCGATCCAAATGAGGTTGTTTTCATTTGCACTCATGCTATTTTCCACCCTTCTTGCGTGACTATATTCATCTAAAATAGCGTGTATCATAGAGGTTTTGCCCCATCAGGGCGACCAGGAGCCAGTTCGATTGAGTAAAAATAAACTCTCCAAAGGCCAGCAGCGCCGCGTCAAAGCCAACCACCAGCGCCGTCTGAAAACCACTGCGGAGAAGGCCGACTACGATGACAACCTGTTTGGCGACCCGTCGGAAGGCATTGTCATCAGTCGCTTTGGCATGCATGCCGACGTCGAATCCGCTGACGGCAGCGTGCATCGCTGCAATATCCGCCGGACGATCCGTTCGCTGGTCACCGGCGACCGCGTGGTCTGGCGGCCGGGTAAAGACGCCGCCGACGGCGTAAGCGTCAAAGGGATCGTCGAAGCGGTTCACGATCGCGCCTCCGTCCTGACGCGCCCGGATTTTTACGACGGCGTGAAGCCTATCGCCGCCAATATCGACCAGATCGTGGTGGTTTCCGCGATCCTGCCTGAGCTATCGCTGAATATTATCGATCGCTATCTGGTGGCCTGCGAGGCGCAGGATATCGAGCCGTTAATCGTCCTGAACAAAATCGATCTGCTGGATGACGATGGCCTGCGCTTCGTCAATGAGCAAATGGACATCTACCGCAACATCGGTTACCGCGTACTGCTGGTCTCCAGCCGTACTCAGGACGGCCTCAAGCCGCTGGAAGCGGCCCTGACCGACCGCATCAGCATCTTCGCCGGGCAGTCCGGGGTGGGTAAATCAAGCCTGCTGAACGCCCTGCTGGGGCTGAATGAGGATCAGATCCTCACCAATGATGTCTCGGACGTTTCCGGCTTAGGCCAGCACACCACCACCGCGGCGCGCCTCTACCACTTCCCGCACGGCGGCGATGTGATTGATTCACCGGGGGTACGTGAGTTCGGCCTGTGGCATCTGGAAGCGGAACAAATCACCAACGGCTTTGTCGAATTCCATGATTATTTAGGCCGTTGCAAATATCGCGACTGTAAACACGATACCGATCCTGGCTGTGCGCTTCGCGAAGCGGTAGAGAGCGGCAAGATCGCCGAAAGCCGTTTCGAGAACTACCACCGCATCCTGGAAAGCATGGCGCAGGTACAGGTAAAAACGCGTAAAAACTTTTCCTCGACCGATGACTGACCATTAAGCTGAGCGTCACGTCAGGCGCTGCCGGGCAGCGGTGATGGCGCGGCTTACGCGGATGCCATTTGGCGAGTTTTACGTATAGAATCGTCCCCTTTTTTCAGGTCCCCGCCCGCAGGCGGGGTCAGGAACGACATATCATGGCCTGGAGGCTACTTTGTTAAACGATCTTAAACTTTCACTGCAATACATTCTGCCTAAACTGTGGCTCACCCGCCTCGCAGGCTGGGGTGCGAGCAAACGCGCAGGTTGGCTGACGAAGCTGGTCATCGATCTGTTCGTGAAATACTACAAGGTCGATATGAAAGAGGCGCAGAAGCCGGATACCGCGGCCTATCGCACCTTCAACGATTTCTTTGTGCGCCCGCTGCGCGACGACGTTCGCCCGCTGAATACCGATCCTAACGTACTGGTGATGCCGGCCGACGGCGTGATCAGCCAGCTTGGTGCCATTGAGAACGATAAAATTCTGCAGGCCAAGGGCCACGACTACAGCCTGGAAGCCTTACTGGCCGGCAACTACCAGATGGCCGACCTGTTCCGTAACGGCAGCTTCGCCACCACCTATCTGTCGCCGCGCGACTATCACCGCGTGCACATGCCGTGCAACGGTATCCTGCGCGAAATGATCTACGTTCCTGGCGACCTGTTCTCCGTTAACCATCTGACGGCGCAGAACGTGCCAAACCTGTTCGCCCGTAACGAGCGCGTCATCTGCCTGTTTGATACTGAGTTTGGCCCGATGGCGCAAATTCTGGTGGGCGCGACTATCGTCGGCAGCATCGAGACCGTGTGGTCCGGCACCGTAACCCCGCCGCGCGAAGGCATTATTAAACGCTGGACCTGGCCCGCTGGCGACAGCGAAGGCTCCGTCGCCCTGCTGAAAGGCCAGGAGATGGGCCGCTTCAAACTGGGCTCCACCGTGATCAACCTGTTTGCCCCGGGCCAGGTGAAGCTGGTCGACACGCTGCAAAGCCTGTCCGTGACTAAAATCGGCCAACCGCTGGCGACAACGGTGGAAGCAACCACCGCCGCTGAACCGGCGCCGTTACCGGAAGAAGAGATCCGCGCCGAACATCGCGCCAGCCCGCTGGTTGACGATAAACAAGACCAAGGTTAATTCTTCAGCAAAAGGGTTATGCCGTGCGCCTGATATACACTTTCCTGTTGGCCTTGAGCCTCAGTTTCGGGGCGTACGCTGCGACAGCCCCGGATGCTAAACAGATAACCCAGGAACTGGAACAGGCGAAGGCGGCAAAGCCCGCCCAGCCTGAAACCGTTGAAGTTCTGCAGTCCGCCCTGAACGCGCTTGAGGAGCGAAAATCGTCTCTCGAGCGCGCCCGTCAGTATCAGGACGTTATCGACAATTTCCCCAAACTGTTTCAAAGCCTGCGCGCCCAGCTCAACAATCTGAGCGAAGAGCCGCGCCAGGTGCCAGTCGGCCTGACCGCCGATGCGCTGAACCAGGAGATCCTCCAGGTCAGCAGCCAGCTGCTGGAGTCAAGCCGTCAGGCGCAGCAGGAGCAGGATCGCGCGCGTGAAATCGCCGACTCCCTGAACCAGCTGCCGCAGCAGCAAACCGACGCCCGGCGTCAGCTTAATGAGGTTGAGCGCCGCATCGGCACGCAAACCGGCAACAATGCTCTCGCCCAGGCGCAAAATCTTGCCCTGCAGGCGGAATCGGCGCGCCTGAAGGCGCTGGTGGATGAACTCGACCTCGCCCAGCTCTCCGCCAATAACCGCCAGGAGCTGTCGCGCGCCCGTTCTGAACTGGCGCAAAAGCAGAGCGAGCAGCTGGATGCCTATCTGCAGGCGCTGCGTAATCTGCAGAACAGCCAGCGCCAGCGTGAGGCGGAAAAAGCACTGGAAAGTACCGAACTGCTGGCGGAGAACAGTGAAAACCTGCCGCCGGACATCACCGCCCAGTTTAAAGTCAACCGCGAACTCTCCCAGGCGCTGAACCAGCAGGCGCAGCGTATGGATCTGGTGGCGTCCCAGCAGCGGCAGGCGACGAATCAAACGCTGCAGGTGCGCCAGGCGTTAAACACCCTGCGCGAGCAGTCGCAGTGGCTGGGCTCCTCTAATCTGCTGGGCGAAGCCCTGCGCGCCCAGGTGGCGCGGCTGCCGGAGCGCCCTCGCCCGCAGCAGCTGGATACGGAGATGGCGCAGCTGCGCGTGCAGCGTCTGCGCTTTGAGGATTTACTCAGTAAGCAGCCGCAGCTGCGGCAGATCCGTCAGGCCGACGGCGAACCGCTGACCAGCGAGCAGAACAAGATCCTGCAGGCGCAGCTACGCACGCAGAACGAGCTGCTGAACTCGCTGCTGCGCGGCGGCGATACCCTGATGCTGGAGCTCACCAAGCTGAAGGTCGCCAACGGCCAGCTGGAAGACGCGCTGAAGGAGATCAACGAAGCCACCCACCGCTATCTGTTCTGGACTTCGGACGTCAGCCCCATCGGCTTCTCCTGGCCGCTGGAGATCGTCCAGGATCTGCGGCGCCTGATCTCCCTGGATACCATCAGCGAGCTGGGTAAAGCCAGCGCGATGATGCTCACCAGCAAAGAGACCCTGCTACCGCTGTTTGCCGCCCTGCTGCTGGTTGGCTTCAGCATCAGCTCCCGGCGCCATTTCACCCGCTTCCTTGAGCGCTCCAGCGCTCGGGTGGGGAAAGTCACCCAGGATCACTTCTGGCTGACGCTGCGCACGGTCTTCTGGTCGATACTAGTGGCTTCGCCGCTGCCGGTGCTGTGGATGACGCTCGGCTATGGTCTGCAGTCCGCCTGGCCCTTCCCGCTGGCGGTGGCGATTGGCGATGGGGTCACCGCGACGGTGCCTCTGCTGTGGGTGGTGATGATCTGCGCCACCTTCGCCCGGCCAAACGGGCTGTTTATCGCCCACTTCGGCTGGCCGCGTAGCCGAGTGGCGAAAGCGATGCGCTACTACCTGATGAGCATCGGGCTGATTGTGCCGCTGATTATGGCGCTGATCATGTTCGATAATCTTAACGACCGCGAGTTCTCCGCTTCGCTGGGCCGCCTGTGCTTCCTGCTGATCTGCGGCGCGCTGGCGGTGGTCACTCTGAGCCTTAAGCACGCCGGTATCCCGCTCTATCTGGATAAAGAGGGGAATGGCGACAATATGGTGAACCGCCTGCTGTGGAACCTGATGCTTGGCGCGCCGCTGGTGGCCATGCTGGCGGCGGCCGTCGGCTATCTCGCCACCGCCCAGGCGCTGCTGGCGCGTCTGGAAACCTCCGTCGCCATCTGGTTCCTGCTGCTGGTGGTCTATCACATTATCCGCCGCTGGATGCTGATCCAGCGCCGCCGGCTGGCCTTCGACCGGGCCCGCCATCGTCGCGCGGAAATTCTCGCCCAGCGCGCCCGCGGCGAAGATGAGCCTGTTCACGTCAGCAGCCCGGAAGGATCGGTGGAGACGGAGGTCAGCGAGGTCGATCTCGATGCCATCAGTACCCAGTCGCTGCGTCTCGTGCGCTCTCTGCTGATGCTGATCGCGCTGCTGTCGGTCATCGTGTTGTGGTCGGAAATTCACTCGGCGTTTGGCTTCCTTGAGAATATCTCGCTGTGGGACGTTACCTCAACGGTACAAGGAGTGGAAAGCCTCGAGCCCATCACCCTTGGCGCGGTGCTGATTGCCATTCTGGTGCTGATCATCACCACTCAGCTGGTGCGCAACCTGCCGGCGCTGCTGGAGCTGGCGATCCTCCAGCACCTCGATTTAACGCCCGGCACCGGCTACGCCATCACCACCATCACCAAGTATCTGCTGATGCTGGTCGGTGGACTGGTGGGCTTCTCGATGATCGGCATTGAGTGGTCGAAGCTGCAGTGGCTGGTCGCCGCGCTGGGTGTGGGTCTCGGGTTTGGCCTGCAGGAGATCTTCGCTAACTTTATCTCCGGCCTGATTATTCTGTTTGAGAAACCGATCCGCATCGGTGATACGGTCACCATCCGCGATCTGACGGGCAGCGTCACCCGCATCAATACCCGCGCCACCACCATCAGCGACTGGGACCGGAAAGAGATTATCGTGCCGAATAAGGCGTTCATCACCGAGCAGTTTATCAACTGGTCGCTGTCGGACTCGGTCACCCGCGTGGTGCTGACGGTGCCGGCGCCTGTGGACGCCGATACCGAAGAGGTCACGAAAATTCTCATCGCCGCGGCGCATCGCTGCTCGCTGGTCATCGACACCCCGGCGCCGGAGGCGTTTCTCGTCGACCTGCAGCAGGGGATCCAGATTTTCGAGCTGCGTATTTTTGCCGCCGAGATGGGGCACCGCATGCCGCTGCGCCATGAGATGCATCAGCTGATCCTGGCGGGCTTCCGCGAGCATGGCATTGATATGCCGTTCCCTCCGTTCCAGATGCGTCTGGAAAGTATTGACGGCAGGCAAAGCAGTAAAACCATGACCTCGGCCGGAAAAACCAGCCGACGTACGGCTGGCAGCCTTTAAGCCATAGCCTGCCCGGCGGCACTGCCGGGCAGGTTCTTTAACTCTCCATCACCAGCGCGCCGGACGCCAGGCGCCGACGGTAGCTTTCGTAAATTCCCCACGCCAGCAGCGAGAAGAAGATCGGCCCGCCGACCATCCACAGGGTGCTGCTCCAGTCCCCACTGTCGATGACCGGCTGAATGATGGTGAAGATATTGGCGAAGGTCACCATCAGCAACACCACGCCGGTCGCCAACAGCGTCGCCTGGCCTCATAAAACGAGCGCGGATAGTAGCAAGAGCACCGAAGGAGATTGTGGATATTCGGGCGAAAGCCGGGATAGCATGAGGGAGGGGGAATCAGGGCAGACCTGTCACCTCCCCCGCCCACTGGCGGCAGGAGGTGACAGCGCCATCAGGCGCGGTCGACCGTAAAGGCGATCACTTCGCCGATGCTTTCAGCGCCCAGCGCCAGCATCACCACGCGATCAACGCCCAATGCCACGCCGGAGCAGTCCGGCAGACCTGCCTCCAGCGCCGCCAGCAGGTTGTTATCGATGGGCTGCTGCGGGAGGCCGCGCGCGGCCCGCTTGCGATTGTCCTGCTCAAAGCGCAGGCGCTGCTCATGGGCGTCGGTCAGCTCGTGGAAACCATTCGCCAGCTCAATTCCTTTGTAATAGACCTCGAAGCGCTCAGCGACCCGATGATCTTCCGGGCTGATCTGCGCTAAAGAGGCCTGAGTCGCCGGGAAATGATAAATGAACGTCGGCCGATCTTTGCCGATGTGCGGCTCCACGCCCATGGTGAACAGCAGTTGCAGCAGCGTGTCGCGATCTTCTTCAGTATCGGCGATATTGCTCAGATCCAGCTTCGCCGCGACTTCGCGCAGCTGCGCTTTATCGGCAGAGAGCGGGTCAATATCCAGATGACGCTGGAACGCCTGCTGATAGGAGAGGCTTTCCGCCGGCTGGCACTCCAGCACCTGCTGCAGCAGATCGTCCACCTCGTTGATCAGACGATACATGTCATAGCACGGACGATACCACTCCAGCATGGTGAATTCCGGATTGTGATGCCGCCCCATCTCTTCATTACGGAAGCTGCGGCAAAGCTGGAAAACCGGGCCGCAGCCCGCCGCCAGCAGGCGCTTCATATGGTATTCCGGACTGGTCATCAGGTACAGATTGAGTCCCTGTGAGTGGCCCGGGCCGACGAAACGGGTTTCAAACGGGAACAAATGGATATCCGTTACCGTCGCCTGACTCATGCAAGGCGTCTCCACCTCCAGCACGCCGCGATCGGTAAAGAACCGGCGGATTTCCGCCATCACCGCCGCGCGTTTCAACAGATTGGGAATGGGTGCGCTCGGCTGCCAGGTTGCCGTCTCGCTCATGGTACTTTCTCCGATTGCAAACAAGGGCACGAAGTCTACTCGCAACCGGCGAGTGAAACAAATTTTGTGCAATCCCCGGCAGATTACATGCCATTAATCTATCGTTAACCTAAATGCATAAATATCACTGATAAATAACCGCACATATCGATAAAAAAATCGAACACGTCAATTTTCCATACTGACCCTACGGCTATACTCCTGTACCTATAAAGGAGCAGTGATACTTTTTCGCCAGCCCGGCGGCGAAATACACTAAAACTGGAGGAATGTCGTGCACACTTTTCAAGCCGATCTCGCCGTAATTGGCGCCGGCGGGGCAGGCCTTCGCGCCGCTATCGCCGCCGCCCAGGCCAACCCCAATGCCAAAATCGCCCTGATTTCTAAAGTCTATCCGATGCGCAGCCATACGGTCGCTGCAGAAGGGGGGTCCGCAGCCGTTGCCCAGGATCACGATAGCTTTGAGTACCATTTTCACGACACCGTCGCCGGAGGCGACTGGCTGTGCGAGCAGGATGTCGTCGACTATTTCGTTCACCACTGCCCGACGGAAATGACCCAACTGGAACAGTGGGGATGCCCGTGGAGCCGCCGCCCTGACGGCAGCGTTAACGTCCGGCGCTTCGGTGGCATGAAGATCGAACGTACCTGGTTTGCCGCCGATAAAACCGGCTTCCACATGCTGCATACCCTCTTCCAGACCTCCCTTCAGTTTCCCCAAATTCAACGCTTTGATGAACATTTCGTCCTTGATCTGCTGGTCGATGACGGCCAGGCCCGCGGCCTGGTGGCGATGAATATGATGGAAGGCACGCTGGTGCAGATCCGCGCCAACGCGGTGGTGCTGGCCACCGGCGGCGCCGGACGCGTCTATCGCTACAACACCAACGGCGGCATCGTTACCGGTGACGGGATGGGTATGGCGCTGGGCCACGGCGTGCCGCTGCGCGATATGGAGTTCGTTCAGTATCACCCGACCGGTCTGCCGGGTTCCGGGATCCTGATGACCGAAGGCTGCCGCGGTGAAGGCGGGATTCTGGTCAACAAAAACGGCTATCGCTATCTGCAGGATTACGGCATGGGCCCGGAAACCCCGCTCGGCGAACCGAAGAACAAATATATGGAGCTGGGCCCGCGCGACAAAGTGTCCCAGGCCTTCTGGCACGAATGGCGGAAAGGGAACACCATTCCCACGCCGCGCGGCGACGTGGTCTACCTCGATCTGCGCCACCTCGGCGAGAAAAAGCTGCTGGAGCGCCTGCCGTTTATCTGTGAGCTGGCGAAAGCCTACGTCGGCGTCGACCCGGTGAAAGAACCGATTCCGGTACGCCCGACCGCGCACTACACCATGGGCGGCATCGAAACCGATCAACAGTGCGAAACCCGCATCAAAGGGCTGTTTGCCGTGGGCGAATGCTCTTCCGTTGGTCTGCACGGCGCCAACCGCCTGGGCTCCAACTCGCTGGCCGAGCTGGTGGTCTTCGGCCGCCTGGCCGGGGAACAGGCCATGCAGCGCGCCGCCCAGGCGGGCGAGGCGAACGGCTCCGCCCTCGATGCGCAGGCTGCCGATGTGGAGCGTCGTCTGAAAGATCTCGTCAACCAGGAGGGTAACGAAAACTGGGCGAAAATCCGCGACGAAATGGGGCTCTCGATGGAGGAAGGCTGCGGCATCTACCGGACGCCAGAGCTGATGCAGAAAACTATCGACAAGCTGGCTGAGCTGCAGGAGCGCTTTAAGCGCGTGCGCATTACCGACAACTCCAGCGTATTCAACACCGATCTGCTTTACACCATTGAGCTGGGACACGGTTTAAACGTTGCCGAATGTATGGCGCACTCGGCCATCGCCCGTAAAGAATCGCGCGGTGCGCACCAGCGTCTGGATGAAGGCTGTACCGAACGCGACGACGTCAACTTCCTCAAACATACGCTCGCCTTCCGCGAGGCTGATGGCACCACCCGCCTGGAATATGGCGATGTGAAGATCACCACGCTGCCGCCGGCGAAACGTGTTTATGGCGCTGAGGCGGAAGCGGCTGAGAAGAAGGAGACCACCCATGGCTGAGATGAAAAACCTGAAAGTCGAAGTGGTGCGTTACAACCCGGAGGTCGACACGGCACCGCACAGCGCGTTCTATGACGTGCCTTACGATGAGCAGACCTCGCTGCTGGACGCGCTGGGCTACATTAAAGACAACCTGGCGCCCGACCTGAGCTACCGCTGGTCCTGCCGGATGGCGATCTGCGGCTCCTGCGGCATGATGGTCAATAAGGTACCGAAGCTGGCCTGTAAAACCTTCCTGCGGGATTACACCAAAGGCATCAAGGTTGAAGCGCTGGCCAACTTCCCGATCGAGCGCGATCTGGTGGTGGATATGACCCACTTTATCGAAAGTCTGGAGGCCATTAAGCCGTACATCATCGGCAATAACCGCACCCCGGACCAGGGACCAAACAAGCAGACGCCGGCCCAGATGGCCAAATACCATCAGTTCTCCGGCTGTATCAACTGCGGACTGTGCTATGCCGCCTGTCCGCAGTTCGGCCTGAATCCGGAGTTTATCGGCCCGGCGGCGATCACCCTCGCCCACCGCTATAACGAAGACAGCCGCGACCACGGCAAAAAGGAACGCATGGCGCAGCTTAACGGCCAGAACGGCGTCTGGACCTGTACTTTCGTGGGCTACTGCTCGGAAGTGTGTCCGAAGCACGTCGACCCGGCGGCCGCGATCCAGCAGGGCAAGGTGGAAAGTTCGAAAGACTTTCTTATCGCCACCCTGAAACCACGCTAAGGAGTGCATTATGACGACGAAACGCAAACCCTACGTGCGGCCGATGACCTCCACCTGGTGGAAAAAGCTGCCGTTTTATCGCTTCTACATGGTGCGGGAAGGCACGGCGGTACCGACGGTCTGGTTTAGCATTGTGCTGATTTACGGGCTGTTTGCCCTCAAGCACGGCGCCGAAAGCTGGGCGGGATATATCGGATTCCTGCAAAATCCAGTGGTGGTGATCCTCAATCTGATCACCCTGGCGGCGGCGCTGCTGCACACCAAAACCTGGTTCGAGCTGGCGCCGAAAGCCGCCAACGTCATCATCAAAGGCGAAAAAATGGGGCCAGAGCCGGTGATTAAAGGTCTCTGGGTGGTGACGGCGGTGGTCACCGTGGTGATCCTGTTTGTCGCCCTGTTCTGGTAAGGAGGCTGAGATGATTAATCCCAATCCGAAACGTTCCGATGAACCCGTTTTCTGGGGGCTGTTTGGCGCTGGCGGCATGTGGGGCGCGATTGTCGCGCCGGTGATGGTGCTGCTGGTGGGCATTTTGCTGCCGCTGGGGCTCGCCCCCGCCGACGCCTTCAGCTATGAGCGCGTGCTGGCCTTTGCCCAAAGCTTTATCGGCCGCGCGTTCATCTTTCTGATGATTGTCCTGCCGCTGTGGTGTGGGCTGCATCGTATTCACCACGCCATGCACGACCTGAAGACCCATGTGCCAAACGGCAAATGGGTCTTCTACGGTCTGGCGGCGATCCTCAGCGTCATTACTCTGGTTGGCGTACTGTTTATCTGATCCTGCAAGAGCCCGGCAGCAATTCTGCTACCGGGCTCGCTTCATAGAAAAATCTTGCCGCCTTTGCCCTGCCGGACTCTACACTTAGCTTAAAAGCCAGCAAGGAGCATACCATGCGTATCCTGCCGATAATCACCGCGGTCGCCGTCTCGTTCCTGTCTGTCGCCTGCAGCACCCCTGCCCCGCCGCCAGGCGTCACCGTGGTCACCCCCTTCGACGTTCAGCGCTATTTGGGTACCTGGTACGAAATCGCCCGCTTCGACCATCCTTTTGAAAGCGGGCTTGAAAAGGTCACGATCGCCTGGCAGCCGCGCGATGACGGCGGTCTGGACGTGGTCAATAAAGGCTATAACCCCGACCGCGGCATGTGGCAGAAAACGGACGGGGTGGCGTATTTTACCGGCGAACCCAGCCGCGCCGCGCTGAAGATCTCCTTCTTCGGCCCCTTCTATGGCAGCTATAACGTCATTGCGCTGGATAAGGAGTATCGGTACGCGCTGGTCTGCGGCCCCGACCGCGACTATCTCTGGCTACTGGCGCGAGCCCCCACCATCGCCCCGGAAGTCAGGCAGCAGATGCTGGATATTGCCACCCGGCAGGGTTTTGATATCAGCAAACTGGTCTGGGTCAATCAGCGCTACAACTAGTGCGCGCTGATCTTCAGGCCAATGATGCCGACCACGATGCAGACAAGACTGGCGATACGCATAGCGCTGGCGGATTCACCTAACAGTACGATACCGGTCACAGCGGCGCCCACGGCGCCGATCCCCGTCCAGACGGCGTAAGCGGTACCCACCGGCAGGGTTTTCATCGCCCATGAAAGCAGCGCCATGCTGACGACCATCGCTACGATGGTGATGACGCTGGGAACCAGGCGGCTAAAGCCATGGGTATATTTCAGGCCGACGGCCCACACCACTTCCAGCAGGCCAGCGATAAATAAGACTATCCAGGACATAAGGCTCCTTTGCTGGGGCCGTCCCCGGATGAGAAACGCTTACGGGTCGTCCCGTAAGGTGGATGAAAAGTCGTAGTGAGTATATCCAACAGAATGGGGGAAGTGAAGAACGGTACGGCGCAAAACCGTACCGTCGAAGGCTGTTATTGCTGAGCTTTGGTTGCTGCGCCAGAGATTGCGCTGCCGCCCTCTGAAATATCCTGACCCACACCGCGCGTGGTGTTACAAGCGGTCAGTGCTGAAGAGAGGACCAAAACCGTAAAGAACGCTGCAATCGTTTTTTTCACCATAATGTCATCCTTAGTGTCAGTTTTGTTTTCATGCCCTATAAGCATAGACAAACCGTCCACAGATGAAGGGATCTTTGCGTTTTTTAAGAGAAAAGGAGTATTCGTGAAGGAAGCAGGCGCACCGGAAGGCGAGCGCGGCAGGCGAAACGGAAGGAAGTCAGCTTACAGCGCGAGAGATGGCGTGGCCCAGGCCCTGAATATCTTCACCGAAACCGCGGGCGGTATTGCAGCCAGACAGCAGTGCGCTGCTCAGAAACAGTAACGCCAGGAGTTTTACGCTGCGCTTCATGTGTCGTGCTCGTCGTGCCAGTACAGAAAGAGCGGCGCAGCACAGAGGCTGCGCCAGTCATCATGACGTGAAATTACTTCACGCGGGATACGTATTCGCCAGAGCGAGTATCCACTTTGATCACTTCGCCAATCTGGACGAACAGCGGCACTTTAACCACAGCGCCAGTAGACAGGGTCGCTGGTTTACCACCGGTACCCGCGGTGTCGCCTTTCAGACCTGGGTCGGTTTCAACGATTTCCAGCTCAACGAAGTTCGGCGGGGTGACCGCGATCGGCTGGCCGTTCCACAGGGTCACGATGCACTCAGCCTGATCCAGCAGCCATTTGGCATTGTCACCGATCGCTTTCGCGTCAGCAGACAGCTGTTCGAAGGTTTCGTTGTTCATGAAGTGCCAGAACTCACCGTCGTTATACAGGTAAGTCAGGTTCATATCGACAACGTCCGCGCCTTCTGCAGAATCAGTAGATTTGAAGGTTTTCTCAACGCGGGTGCCGGTCAGCAGACGGCGCAGCTTAACGCGCGCAAACGCCTGACCTTTACCTGGTTTAACGAATTCGCTGGCTTCTACCGCATAAGGTTCGCCATCTAACATGATTTTAAGACCAGCACGAAAATCGTTGCTATAGTAAGTCGCCATAAGGCCCTCTGAAATTGTTTAACTGGTAGCTAAGCCACAAAATGGCGCATATTGTAACCCTAAATACCCCATCCAGAGAAGATTGGATAACGCAACTTGCCAATGTTGTGACCAGTCCTGATGAACTGCTGCGTCTTTTAAATGTAGACGCTGATGAAAAACTGCTGGCCGGACATGAGGCCAGACGCCTGTTCCCGCTGCGAGTCCCGCGCGCGTTTATTGCCCGAATGGAGAAAGGCAACCCTGACGATCCGCTGCTTCGTCAGGTACTTACCGCCGAAGAGGAGTTTATCGTCGCCCCCGGCTACTCCACCGATCCGCTGGAAGAACAGCACAGCGTCGTGCCCGGCCTGTTGCACAAATATCGCAACCGGGCCCTGCTGTTGGTGAAAGGCGGTTGCGCGGTCAATTGCCGTTACTGCTTCCGCCGCCACTTCCCTTATGCCGAAAATCAGGGCACCAGGCGCAACTGGCAGACGGCAATGAACTATATCGCTGAGCATCCGCAGCTTGATGAAATCATCTTCTCCGGCGGCGACCCGTTGATGGCGAAGGACCATGAGCTTGACTGGCTAATGACCCAGCTGGAAGCCATTCCGCACGTTAAGCGTCTGCGTATTCACAGCCGCTTGCCGATCGTGATCCCGGCGCGCATCACCGAGATGCTGGCCAGCCGCTTCCACCGTTCGTCGCTGCAGGTGATCCTGGTTAACCACGTCAACCACGCTAATGAAATTGACGGCGAGTTTCGCGCGGCGATGGCCATGCTGCGTCAGGCGGGCGTCACGCTGCTTAACCAGAGCGTGCTGCTGCGCGGGGTGAACGATAACGCGCAAACCCTGGCCGATCTCAGCAATGCGCTGTTCAATGCCGGGGTAATGCCCTACTACCTGCACGTGCTGGACCGGGTACAAGGGGCGGCACACTTTATGGTCAGCGATGATGAAGCCCGTGAAATCATGCGTGAACTGTTGACCCTCATCTCCGGCTATATGGTGCCGAAGCTGGCGCGAGAGATCGGCGGCGAACCCAGCAAGACGCCGCTGGATTTAGGACTGAAGCAGCGTTAGCTCCCCTCCCTTGTCTGCCAGGTCGTGCTGGCAGACATCTTAATATGAATACACAGCCAGGTTGGGACTAACATACTCGGCAATCCACTTTACCGTTACCTTCTCGATATAAACCCCAGCGGCGGCGTATTATCGATGTAACACGATCAGTACGATAACATTGATAACTATCATCACGACAATCAGCGCGATTAACCAGGTGGGAACTTTAAAGGTTATATGTAATCGTTCCGATAGTTTCTCTGCCACCTTCACGCTATTTTCCCGCCTATCATTCTCCTGGATTGCTAAATTCACTGGTAGTGGAAGACTTAATTTATGGTCAATTTTCCCCGTATCATTGAAAATGACATCAGCAGTTTTACTACTGTGAAAATGCGTTAATCTTTCCCGATTCATATTCTCGCACTCTTCATCCGAGAGCGGGATAACTAAAGTATCCGGGGCGACGCTAAAGCCTTTTCGTCTGACGGTGATAATGATATCCTCAGATAGTCCGGCTTTGAGCAGCGATTTTCTCAACAAAGAGATATTTTGATAAAATGTATTTTGCGAAACTACCACACCCCGTGTTTCCCATACAGCCGCCAGAAAGTCATCCCGAGAAATCACTTTGCCGCAATTCTGCAATAGCAGCAGCAAGCATCTGGCGGTAGGCGCATTGAGGCTGATGCTCTCCCCATTCCCGGCAAGCGGTCGCAGCTCATTCATATTGGCATTAAATATAATTTCCTGATTAATTATACAGCCATTAAATAATGCAATATCATCCATATCCTTGCCCCACGCAACCCTATTATCCATAACAAAAATAAATAATCCCAGCCAAACCATGGCGTGAAAATTATCGCTTCAGACAGAAGCGGGGTCAGTTCACATTGAACTTCAGCTTTGAGGATACCGCATAAAAAATGACAAGCGATAGTTATCTTGTTTAAAAGCCACATTTTCAGATTAAATTTATCTCAACCTAACTCAATATCTCATTAGAAAAGGTCATTATTAAATTCACGTGTGCTTCATCAAGAATTCACAAGCATTTTTTGCACCAGACTTTTAAATTACTCCCGCTTCTCCATGGTTCGCTATGGCAAGTGATATTGTAGCGTCGTTCACAGGAGGGTAGGTTTCAGCACTATATAAGGAATGCTGGCGCTTATTTTCAATATCAATAGGAATGCATATTCCATTCCCATGATAACTGTTATCGATTCTACACAGGACTAAGTATCTATATATGGATTAATTAAATGAAAAAGACAATCGTAGCTGTAATGGTCGCTGCTTCTGCAGTTCTGAGTGCTCAGGTAATGGCAACCAACACCGCTCAGGTAACTGTACTGGGTGAAGTCTCTGATGCAGCTAACTCTTGCGTCGTGACTCCGACGGGTACCCTGAACAACGGTATCGTTCAGCTGATGACCGTGACCACTACCGAAGCGAATGCTGAAGCGGCTGGTGCTCTGTTTAAAACTCAGGACTTCGGTTTTGACGTGAAAGACTGCGCACAGGGTAGCGCCACTCCGGTTACTGCTGTAACCGTCAATGTGACCGGTGCCTCCAGCAACGCTAACATCCTGGACAACACCGCACCTGGCGGCGCTACCGGCATTGGTATCGGTATCCAGCGCGTACGTGATGCACACCGCGTAGGTTTCGACGGTTCTGACCTCATGACCGAAAGCTACACTGCAGCTGGCGGCACTCAGCTGAAGTACACCACTGGTTATGTGAAAGTGAACTCCGCGACTCCGGTTACCGAAGGTCCGGTTAAAGGTGTTGCGACCTTTACTATCGATTATACCCTCTAATTTTTCCCCGAAGGGGCTCCGCTTCACGGCGGGCCCTTTTTCGCATTCAGAGAAAAACCATGTTCAGGAACTTATTAAATATCACCGCATCCTGTGCATTACTCCTCAGTAGTATTGCCCATGCTGGTATTGTGATTGAGTCCACCCGCTACCTCTATAAAGAAGGTGCGCGTGAAATCACCGCGCAAATCGAAAATAAAGATGACATCCCTTATCTGATTAAATCCTGGGTTGAAGCGCCGGCAGGGAAAACGCCCTCTTTTATGGCTACACCTCCGTTATTCCGCCTTGAGGGTAAGCAGCAGAATACCGTGCGTCTATTTTCTACCGGAAACGTCAATGCCCCGAACGACCGGGAATCCATATACTATTTTAACGTGATGGCCATCCCGCCGGCGGACGATGAGAAAGCCAACGCCAATACTATTCAACTGGCGGTCCGCCACCGCATGCGTCTGGTCTATCGTCCAAAAGCACTTTTCGACCTTTCTCCAAACATTGAAGCCAAAAAACTCGAATGGCGGAAATCAGGCACAAAACTGACGATTAAAAATCCGACACCGTTTTTCTTCTATTTCCATAGTGTTCAGATTGGTAGCAAAGAAGTGAAGCCGGAAGTCAACTCGGTCGCTCCAATGACGACCAAAGAAGTGACATTAAAAGAAAATATTAATGCCTCCAGCGTCAACTGGAAAGTAGTTAATGATTATGGCGGAGCAGGATCGCTCTATTCCTCATCGCTGTAATAAGAATTTTATTTTATCATTATAGGGATGTGTCTATGCCAAATAAGAATAATGGATTATTCAAACTATCCGCGGTCTTCCTCGCAATGCTTCCGGCATTGCTTTCTGGTTTGAATAATAAAGCGCAAGCACGTGACTTTTTCGATCCCTCATTCATTAGCTCATTGAATGGTAGCGATCCATCAACCACTCCCGACTTATCTATTTTCCAGACGCAGAACGCACAGGCGCCAGGGGATTATCGGGTAGATATCATGTTTAATGGTCGCTATCTGGATACCAGGACAATGAAGTTTGTTGCGAATAGCCGTGCCACTGGGAATAATCGAGAGCCCGCCCTGGTGCCCTGTTTGAGCCTGAAAACATTGGCAGAGTATGGCGTACGGGTTAAAGCCTTTCCCGAACTGGTCGAGGATAAAAACGGCTGCGCCAATCTTTCAGTCATCCCGGATACCAAAGCGGATTTCGACTTTACCGTCCAGCGCTTGAATATATCCATTCCGCAGGCGGCACTATCTACCACCGCGCAGGGATATATTCCACCGGATCAGTTTGATGACGGCATCAACGCCCTGCTGGTGAACTATCAGTTCAGCGGCTCAAACGACATGCAGGCCAATGATGAATACTACAGCCTGAACCTGCAGTCTGGCCTCAACGTTGGCCCATGGCGTATCCGTAACCTCAGCACCTGGAATAAAAACAACGGCGATGCGGGTGATTGGGACTCAGCCTATCTCTACATGCAGCGCAGCATTCGTCCCATCAACAGTAACCTGGTGATGGGCGAGAGCTCGTCACTCTCAGGCATCTTTGACAGTGTACCGTTTACCGGTATTCAACTGGCCACCGATACATCAATGTTGCCGGAAAGTATGCGCGGCTATGCGCCGATTATCCGTGGTATCGCCAAAACCAACGCCCGTGTCTTCATTAAACAAAACGGCTACCAGGTATACCAGACCTACGTGGCGCCTGGCGCGTTTGAAATCACCGATATGTACCCGAGCGGCGGTAGCGGCGACCTTTACGTCACCGTGGAAGAGTCCGACGGTTCTAAGCAGGAGTTCGTCGTACCGTTCGCTACGCTGCCGGTGATGGTCCGTGAAGATCAGCTGGAATATGAAATTACGTCTGGTAAATATCGTCCTTACGACGGCGGGGTCGATGAAACGCCCTTTACGCAAGCTACCGCGACCTACGGTGTCTCCAGCAGCCTGACGCTTTATGGCGGGGTGCAGGCCGCATCGCGCTATCAGGCGCTGTCAACAGGCCTCGGCTATAACCTCGGCGAGCTTGGCGCCGCCTCGGCAGACGTCACCCAGGCCTGGTCAAAAATGAAAGACGACGAAAAGACCTCTGGGCAGTCATGGCGTGTCCGTTACGGGAAAAATATTATCGAAACCGGTACAAACGTGACTATCGCTGGCTACCGCTATTCCACCCGCGGATTTAATACCCTCTCTGAAGTGTTAGATAGCTATTCTAATGATGGCAAGTATACTCCTCGCTCGCTGCGCAACCGCACCAATCTGACGCTGAATCAAAGCCTGGGTAAAGGCCTCGGCAGTCTGTCTATCAGTGGATTGATTGAAGATTACTGGGACGATAAGCGCACCAACAAGTCGATCAGCGTGGGGTACAACGGTGGCTTCCGCAATGTAAACTATTACCTCGGGTACAGCTATAACCGCTATACCTGGAGCGGGAATAACTCCGGGAAAGACGCCCAGGACGATCAGCGTATCTCGCTGACCGTCACGCTGCCGCTGAGCAACTGGCTACCGGGCACCTATACCAGTTATCAGTTAACCAACAGTAATCCGGGGTCTACCGATCAGTCGGTCTCCATCTGTGGTAACGCGCTGGATAACGACAGCCTGGAGTGGAGCCTGCAGCAAGGATACAGCAACCGGGAATACTACAGCGGCGATATGCGCGCAACCTATAACGGTGCTCGCGGCAGCGTCAATGCCGGTTACAGCTACGATCGCGGTAGCGAGCGTATAGACTATGGCGCCAACGGCAGCATTGTCGCTCATGCCGATGGGGTCACGCTTGGTCAGGACATCACCGATGCCGCCGTACTGGTTAAGGCCCCAGGTTTGGATAACGTCAAGCTGACCAACGATAACACCATCACCACCGACTATCGTGGTTACGCCATCGTACCTTACGTTACGCCTTATCATCGCACCGATATCACCCTCGATAGTACTTCGCTTGGCGAAGATATGGAGCTTCCGGAAACCACGCAGAGCGTTGTTCCGACGCGTGGTGCCATCGTACGTGCAAGTTATGACGGCAATATCGGCCAGCGGGCCTTTGTGCATCTGAAAACCGCCAATGGTCAGGACGTACCTTATGGCGCAATGGTCCTGCTCGCCGGAAATAGTAAATCGCAGCCAAGTATCGTCAGCGACGCGGGCATGGTCTATATGTCCGGCTTGCAGCAGACCGGGATCCTTAACGTTCAGTGGGGCAAAAGCGCCGCGCAGCAGTGCAATGCTTCATTTACTTTACCGGCCAGGGAAGGCAAAGCGACTGGCATCAGTCAAATCGAAGCGGTTTGCCGTTAGTCATCCATAGGGGAATATATTGATGAAAAAAATACTAATATTAATAACATTATTAATTATTTGTTGTGAGGCGAGTGCAAAATGTACGTACTCAGGAAGCACCCGCCGGCAAACTCTTTCACTCAAGAATATAAAAATTCCAACTGATACTTCAATTCCGGTTGGTAGTGTTCTTTATACGCAAAAATTTGGAACTCAGACATATAAAAATTTTGAGTGTGATAAATCAACTGACGATCAGTACATTATCGATGTCGGAGCAGCCCCCGTTGCCGGTGTCACCGGAATCAAAGGTGGTACTGTATATGAAACTGGGATTGATGGCATTGGATTCCAGGTATCCGATCTCTTGCGTAGTAAAAACGGAGCGCTGGTCCCTGCAGAAGCGGGGTCTACTCTAGTTCCAATATCAAAAACCTCTGAGAATTACTATCAATTTATTACAGTATGGTTGATCAAGACCAAATCCGTCATCGACACCACCGGTTCAGGTTCAAATCCATATGTATCTTTCTCAGCTGGTAATTTAACAACAAACCGAAGCGCCAGCGAACGATTATTTTATTCGGCTATAGCAATAGAGCTGAAAAACATCAATTATCGTAAAACATCATGTAATATCTCAACGCCACGATCTATAGTTACGTTAAACCGAATCGACAAGAGCCAACTGATGTCAATCTCTCGAGGCGCAACAACACCTTCGCAAAAGACGATTCCTATGAATATTGATTGTCCTTCAGATTCAATTGGGAATACCGTCACTTACTGGTTTAATCCCATAGGTGGAATCAGCTCCTATGGTAACGGAATTGTGAATAATATGCTTTCTGGAGATTCAGCAGCAAGCAATGTTGGTATAATTTTTAAAATTTCAGGTAGTCCTATAGTCTTCTATGACACCGATAATTATAAATACGATATTATTACCAATAGTGATCTATCAAAGACAATAAATATGACAGCTGATTATTACCGGATGAGTGATAGCAGTAGTGAAATCACCAGCGGGAGTGTTAAAGGTATGTTGGAAGTGATTATCCAAGAAGAATAAATATATCATCATAAAATAATTGACATTCTTATGTTTTTTATTTGATTAAATCAAGCCCAATAAAATTATTGGGCTTGATTATATCTTGCTGATGAAATAATATATAATCGCTCTAATGAATCGATGATGAACTATAATTTCCTTGTTTGAAACCTTATTCCTCTTAGGAAAAATCAATCATCATCTTTATGTTTCACATCTTTATAATAACTATTTTAGTTTATTCATAATCAATAAAAGTTACGTTAGGACATGAATTATTCACTTCAACATTCATTCATGATTAATTGATTTGCTCCCGTAACAGGATCTCCCTATCCTTTTAGACGACCGATTTGGTCTTTATTAAATATAATTTCAATCTTAGCTAAAGGACTAATTATGCAACAATTAACTGCATTCGAAATGGAAAACATTTCTGGGGGAACAATCTCGCTGGAAAATTTAGCAAATGGGCTTCTGGACGCGGCAACTTTTGTTGCTAAAGAAGCTGGCGCAGGGATAATTGGCGCTGCCATAGGTGCTTTATACGGGGCTTCATTTGGATTACGCTGGGGTGGTGAAGGTGGTGGCATTTTAGGATTTGGACTCATTGGTGGCTGGGTAGGTGCGGTTGGAGGAGCTATTGTTAGTGGTGCCGTCCTGGGGACGATTGGAGTTCTCCTTGGTTGGGATACAATTTCTGATCTAACTGTACAGTCACTTGAAGGTCTCATCAACGGTACTTTCAATTTCTGGTAAAAACATAAGGTCTTAATAAGATCCGTGATAAGCGGATCTTATTAAATAACATAACCTCACAGGTCATCATGTTAAAGAAACTCTATCGCAAGGAAGCGGTTGAATATAAAAAAAGCCATTGGCGAGGAAAAGCTCTATTGCTCAATGGATTACCCGCTTGGTTAATATTACTTTTATCCACCTTATTTCTCATGGCTCTGATTAGCGCATTGATATTTGGAAAATTCACCCAAAGAATAGATGTAAAAGGTGAAGTAATTACCCTTCCTCATTCAATTAATGTATTTTCACCACAGCAGGGCTTTATTATTAAACAATACGTTAAAATTGGTGATATTGTTAAAAAAGATCAAGCACTGTATGAGATAGACGTATCCCGAAACACCTCCAGTGGAAATGTTAGCGCTGCGCAAATTGCATCTATTAACGACAAAATAGAAAACTCCAATGACATTATCAAAAAGCTAATTGACAATAAAAGCCAGACGATAAATGCATTAAATGAGCAATTAAAAACGTCGACCGATTCGTTGAAAGAGACCAACCGGATGTTACAAAACACCCAAGCCGGACTCAAAAAAATGCATGCTAACCTTGCAAGCTACGATAAATATCTTAGCGATGGATTAATCACCAAGGATCAATATAACTACCAACACTCTTTATACTTTCAGCAACAGAGTGCTTATCAGTCGCTGGTTAGTCAAAAGATGCAACTGGAATCGCAGATCACCCAGTTAAATAGTGACAGGGTGACAAAAGCTGCAGACTTTGATAACCAGATTTCCAGCCAGTATAACCAGGCTAATGACTATAAAAACCAGCTGGTTGAATCCAATGCTAACGGCAATCTGATTATTAAAGCGACCAGTGATGGTAGAGTTGAGTCTTTATCGGCAACGCAAGGACAGACCGTTGAAAATGGCAGCAGCCTGGCGCAGATTAAACCCACAGGAAATGTAGAATATTATCTTATCCTTTGGTTACCGAATAATGCCATCCCTTATCTTAAAGTCGGTGATCCGATCAATATAAGATATGATGCATTTCCTTCAGATAAATTTGGTCAATTCCCCGGGACGATTCTATCCATATCTTCCATGCCGGCATCTCGACAGGAAATGTCTGAATACACTAACGTTAGCGATGGCACCGCACAACAGGAACTGGCACTTTATAAAGCAATTGTGAAAATTAAAGATAAAGAGTTCAAACACAATGGTAAAACGTTGCGTTTATCTAATGGTCTTAAGGCGCAAGCCGTCGTCTTTCTTGAAGAGCGCCCGCTTTATATGTGGATGTTTACCCCTGTTTATAAAATTTCTCAAAGCGTGAGCGGCCCCGTCAATGACTAACGAACTGTTTGAAAAGATCATCACAAAAGTTAATTTTTCTCTTCTGAAGAAAACGCCTGTTATATTGCAGTCGGAAGCCGCTGAGTGTGGAATCGCCTGTCTGGCCATGGTTTGCGGCCACTATGGCCTGGATATCGATCTGTTCAATTTCCGTCAGCGCTTTGGCAGTCCCTCGCAGGGCGTAACGCTGATGTCATTGAGCAAAACGGCGGAGCATGCTGGTTTAAAAAGCCGGGCGCTGTCGTTAGATCTGGATGAAATCCGCCAGCTCAAACTCCCCTGTGTCCTGCACTGGGGGATGAACCACTATGTGGTGCTCACCAAAGTACGTAAATCCAGCTTTGTCGTACACGACCCAGCGCTGGGCAAGCGCATCATTGGTAATCAGGAGATGTCCAATTATTTTACCGGTATCGCTCTGGAACTCTGGCCGGATCAAAACTTTCAGCAGGAGAAGGCTAAGTCCCGCCTGCGCCTGTTAGATTTGATGCGTAATATTGTCGGTTTGAAGTCAGCGCTACTGAAAATTTTTGCCTTCTCGGTGGTCGTTGAAGCGATTGGTTTACTGCTGCCGATAGGTACCCAACTGGTTACCGACCATGTAATTATGGCGCACGACCAAAGTCTGCTGTCAGTCATCTGTATCGGTCTGGTCTTTTTTACGCTGTTTCGCACTTTTATCAGTATGCTGCGCGCCTGGACCTCACTGACGCTGAACACGCTAACGAATATTCAGTGGAAAACCACCCTTTTCGATCATCTGACCAGTCTGCCACTATCCTTTTTCGAAAAGCGTCATCTTGGGGATATTCAGTCACGTTTCTCCTCCCTGGATACGATACGCTCAACGTTTACGAATAGTATTGTCAGCGGCATTATTGACTCGATCATGACTATTGGCCTGCTGATCATGTTGACGCTGTATGGCGGCTGGCTAACATGGGTGGTCGTTGGTTTTACCCTGTGCTATGCGATTATGCGCCTGGCAACTTATCATTTCTATCGTCGCGTGGCAGAAGAGCAGGTTATTAAGGGAGCGCGATCCAGCTCCCACTTTATGGAGTCTCTGTACGGTATCTCGACCATCAAAGCGCTCAATCTTAAAGAGCGGCGCTCCCAGCACTGGCTCAATATTAATATCGAAGCCTGCAACGCCGGTATTAAACAAACCCGCTTTGATATGATGTTTGGAGGGGTGAACACCTTTATTACCGCTATTGATCAGGTCGCAGTCCTCTGGCTGGGCGCCATTATGGTTATTGATAATAATATGACCCTCGGTATGTTTATGGCATTTAATTCCTATCGTGGACAATTCTCACAGCGCGCCTCCAGTCTGGTCGATCTGTGTATGCAGCTGCGAATGCTCTCTTTACATAACGAGCGTCTATCAGAGATTGTCTTTAGCGAACCGGAAAAAGAGCTCCCCGCGCGAGAAGTATTTTCTCCGGATTCAGGCGCCAAACTGGAGGTCAAAAACCTCTGTTATCAATATGACCCATTTTCTCAGCCGATTTTTTCAAATTTAAACATCACGGTGGAGCCAGGCGAGTCCGTGGCCTTAATTGGCCCTTCAGGTGTCGGAAAAACCACACTGTTAAAAGTGATGTGTGGCCTGCTTTCACCGACGAGTGGGGATGTACTGGCTGATAATCTTGATATCACGAAAATTGGTCTCAATAATTATCGCCAGGGTACCGCCTGCGTACTCCAGGAAGACCGCCTCTTTTCCGGATCGCTTATCGATAATATCAGCGGCTTTCAGGACAACGCCGACCTTGATTTTGTAATGGAATGCGCCAAACGTTGCAATATTCATGATGAGATCATGAAGATGCCGATGGGCTATGAAACCATAGTCGGCGAACTGGGACTGGGGATCTCCGGTGGACAAAAACAGCGTATTCTAATTGCCCGAGCGCTGTATCGTAAACCAAGCATTCTGTTTATGGATGAGGCCACCAGCCACCTCGACTTACGGAATGAATCAGTTATCAATCAGTCAATCTCAGCGTTAAGCATTACCCGAATTATCGTCGCTCACCGGCCATCCACGATTGCCTCTGCCGATCGCATTATCGACCTGTCACAGTCGAAAACCTTGGTGCCAGCCTAAAAAGGAGAAAACAATGCAAGGAACGTTTATTGGATTTAATACCGCAGGAATTACCTTTGAAGATCGATTTCTGGCGCTGCTGTTAAAAATAAAGCAGCAAAATGGCCCCTGTCAGCAATACTATCTGCAAGCACCTATACTTCTCGATTTTCTACTTATCCTGCAAAATCGTCTGCTTGTGACGTATAAGCGATTACACGAACAAGGGGAAACCTTTAAAGAAGAGCTTATCGCTTATAATGAATCGCTGATCGCTAATATCCCTGCCGTAGAGATGGCGGAGATTCAGCAACCGAACCCGGAACGCCGTATTATGTCGATTACTCTTAAACCAGGCGAAACTGAATCGACTCTCATTCTGGTTCTCCAGAATGAGCAAATCTGCACATTATGTATTGAAGACAGGCAGGTAGAGGCATTACTCGCAGGTATTCAACAAGCGTTGAAAACAGTGAATGACCAAGCAGTTATACAATACTTAAGTTCAAATATGGATTTTTTAATGTGCTACACCGTGGACTTAACCACCCAGCCAAATATTGATTATCAACAGCATCCTCAGGAAGAGTGGAAGCTGAACCTGTTTTCCCATTATCTGGGTGCGCTGTACTGCTGCGAGACGGAGGAAGGGAAGAAAATTGTCTCCGGTGCGGTAGTCAAAACCAGCGTACCGCATCTGTCTGAACTGGAAAACAACGTGGTAATGCAGCTTATCGAGAAAAGCCCCAAGCTCAAGGCGATGCACGCGGAGCTGGCGCCATGCCAGATCTTCAGTACCATTATCCCTTCCCAGCCGGGAAGAATGCTCAGTCTGGAAGAGTGCCTGCGTCCTCTGCACGCCTTCTATCTGGAGAAGAAAGCGGAGCTTAGCGCCTGATCCTCATCTAGCGGCCACGCCTCTCTCCGCGCTCGCAGAGAGAGGCGTCACGCATCAGTTCGGGCACTTATAAACCTGGCCGTTCATTTCGCTGTCGGTAGGTACAAAGCTCGACAGCAGGTTCTGCGTCGGGCTGCTGACGCCGTAGATCACGTTGCCGCCCATCGCTGCCGCCTGGTTACGCAGAGCGTTTGCCGCACCGCGCATGGAACCACCCTCATCGCCATTCTGGCCGGAGAGCCAGTTGCTCTGTTTACCCGTCGCGGTCCCTAACAGCTGACACTCTGCGCCCGGCTTCTCCTGCACGAAGCGCACATTCTGGCCGGCAGAGGTTAATTCATTGCTGGAACTGCAACCTGCCAACAGCAAGGCTGCGCCGACAATCCCTGCTAAATATTTTACCTGCATGTTATTCCCCATGATCGATGAGCTGGACGCACTGGCCCGGATGTAAATCTGTCATCCTTCAAACTGCGTCGGCATGAGCCGCGTTCATTCCCTCCCCGGTCGCGCTTGTCAGTTCACGCCCGAAACGGAGGTGCTTGCCGCTCTGATGCAGCTTAAATGATTTTTATGTATAAGCCTTATACTAAAAAGCGCGCCAAAAGAAAAACCCCCAGCCATTGCTGGCCAGGGGTTTCTGCTTTTTTATGCCGTAGAGCGCACGATTACATCATGCCGCCCATACCGCCCATGCCGCCCATACCGCCAGCAGCACCTAAGTCAGGCGCGTCGCCTTTCGGCAGGTCGGTCACCATGCACTCGGTGGTGATCATCAGACCAGCCACGGATGCCGCGTACTGCAGAGCAGAACGGGTCACTTTGGTTGGGTCCAGGATACCGAAGTCGATCATGTTGCCGTATTCTTCAGTTGCTGCGTTGTAACCGTAGTTACCGTCGCCAGCTTTCACGTTGTTAGCAACAACAGACGGCTCTTCACCGGCGTTGGACACGATCTGACGCAGCGGTGCTTCCATTGCGCGCAGCGCAACTTTGATACCGACGTTCTGATCTTCGTTCTGACCGGTCAGGCCAGCGAGTTTCGCCGCAACGCGAACCAGCGCTACGCCGCCGCCAGCCACCACGCCTTCTTCAACCGCAGCACGGGTTGCGTGCAGGGCGTCGTCGACGCGTGCTTTTTTCTCTTTCATTTCAACTTCGGTAGCGGCACCGACTTTGATTACTGCCACGCCGCCAGCCAGTTTAGCGACACGTTCCTGCAGTTTTTCACGGTCGTAATCGGAGGTCGCTTCTTCGATCTGCTTACGGATCTGAGCTACACGGCCCTGGATTGCAGACTCTTCGCCAACGCCATCGATGATGGTGGTGGTGTCTTTGTTGATAACCACGCGTTTCGCCTGGCCCAGATCTTCCAGAGTCGCTTTTTCCAGCTCCATACCGATCTCTTCAGAGATAACGGTACCGCCAGTCAGGGTAGCGATATCCTGCAGCATGGCTTTACGACGGTCGCCGAAGCCCGGCGCTTTCACCGCAGCCACTTTAACGATGCCGCGCATGGTGTTAACCACCAGGGTCGCCAGCGCTTCGCCTTCAACGTCTTCAGCGATGATAACCAGCGGTTTGCCCGCTTTCGCTACAGCTTCCAGAACCGGCAGCATTTCGCGGATGTTGGAGATTTTTTTGTCAGCCAGCAGGATGAACGGGCTTTCCAGCTCAACGGCGCCGGTGTCCGGCTTGTTGATGAAGTACGGGGACAGGTAGCCACGGTCGAACTGCATACCTTCAACCACGTCCAGTTCGTCTTCCAGGCCAGTACCGTCTTCAACGGTGATCACGCCTTCTTTACCGACTTTGTCCATCGCTTCCGCGATCAGTTTACCTACGGTTTCGTCAGAGTTAGCGGAGATGGTACCTACCTGAGCGATAGCTTTGGAGTCAGAGCACGGAACAGACAGCGCTTTCAGCTCTTCTACTGCAGCCAGTACCGCTTTATCGATACCGCGTTTCAGATCCATCGGGTTCATGCCTGCAGCAACAGCTTTCAGGCCTTCGTTCACAATGGCCTGCGCCAGCACGGTTGCGGTGGTGGTACCGTCGCCTGCCGCGTCGTTCGCTTTAGAGGCAACTTCTTTCACCATCTGCGCGCCCATGTTTTCAAACTTGTCTTCCAGTTCGATTTCACGAGCAACGGAAACGCCATCTTTGGTGATGGTCGGCGCGCCGAAGGATTTGTCCAGAACCACGTTACGGCCTTTCGGGCCCAGGGTCACTTTAACTGCATCTGCCAGTACGTTTACGCCGCGCAGCATTTTTACACGAGCGTCGTTACCGAATTTTACGTCTTTTGCTGCCATTTCTTATATTCCTCAAATTCGTTCAGGGTCGTGCGAATTAAGCTTCAACAATTGCCAGGATGTCGCTTTCGGACATGATCAGTACTTCTTCGTTGTCGATCTTTTCAGTCTTCACGCCGTAGCCATCGTTGAAAATCACGATGTCACCAACTTTAACGTCCAGCGGCTGCACGGTCCCGTTTTCCAGGATGCGGCCTTTACCGACAGCGATGATTTCGCCACGCGTTGACTTAGCTGCTGCAGAACCGGTCAGAACGATGCCGCCCGCAGATTTGGTTTCAACTTCTTTACGTTTGACGATCACACGATCATGTAACGGACGAATACTCATTGATAGCTCTCCTTCGAGAAAGTCATTATCAGTTATGGGTGACGCCGGGCCGAACGCGGTTTACCGGCTAGTGCAGACAGAGATGGGGATGGCCATTTCCGGCTTCAAGGGCAAAATTAAAAAAAAATTTTTACCTTTGCGCTGGCACGCAAAAAGCGGCGTCACCGGGCAACCGGTCATAAGGAAAAGCGATTGTGATACTCTCTTTCTTTTTACTGGCGCAGGATGGAATCATGAGTGGTTTAAAACAGGAGTTAGGGCTGGGACAGGGAGTCGGGTTGCTTTCCACCTCACTGCTGGGCACTGGCGTTTTCGCCGTCCCGGCGCTTGCGGCGCTGGTCGCTGGCGATAACAGCCTGTGGGCATGGCCGTTGCTCATCCTCCTTGTTTTTCCGATTGCCATCGTCTTCGCCCTGCTGGGCCGCCATTTCCCCAGCGCGGGCGGCGTGGCCCACTTTGTCGATATGGCCTTTGGCCCACGTCTGGCTAGCGTCACCGGCTGGTTATTTTTATCGGTTATCCCGGTCGGGCTCCCCGCCGCGCTGCACATCGCCACTGGCTTCGGCCAGGCGCTGTTCGGCTGGCATGATGCGCAGCTGTTGCTGGCGGAGCTAGGTACCCTGGCCATCGTCTGGTGGGTCGGTTCACGCGGCGCCAGCTCCAGCGCCAACCTGCAGACCCTGGTTGCCGTGCTGATTGTCGCGCTGATCGTCGCCGTCTGGTGGCGCGGCGGAATAAGCCCGGCGCAAATCCCCTTCCCCGCCCCGGCGGCGATCGACCGCGGCCAGCTCTTCTCCGCGCTGTCGGTGATGTTCTGGTGCTTTGTCGGGCTGGAAGCCTTTGCCCATCTCGCCTCGGAGTTTAAACATCCCGAGCGCGATTTTCCCCGCGCGCTGATGATAGGCCTGCTGCTTGCCGGCTCGGTCTACTGGGCCTGTACCGTGCTGGTGTTGCACTTCCACGCGTTTGGCGAGGAGATGGCGGCGGCCGCGTCTTTACCGAATATCGTGGTCCGCCTGTTCGGCGTCGAAGCGCTGTGGGTGGCCTGCGTCATCGGCTATCTCGCCTGTTTCGCCAGCCTTAACATCTATATTCAGAGCTTCGCCCGCCTGGTCTGGTCGCAGGCGCAGCATAAGCCGCAGAGCTACCTCGCGAGGCTGTCGCCGCGGCAGATCCCGCGCAACGCCCTCAACGCCGTGCTGGGCTCCTGCGTGGTCAGCACCTTGTGTATCTATTTTCTCGATATCAATCTGGACGCGCTGATCGTCTATGCCAACGGCATTTTCATCATGATCTATCTGCTGTGCATGCTGGCGGGCTGTCGTTTGCTGCGCGGGCGCTATCGGCTGCTGGCGGCGGTGGGCAGCATTCTCTGTCTGCTGCTGCTGGCGATGGTCGGCTGGAAGAGTTTGTACGCGCTGGTGATGCTGGCGGCGCTGTGGTTGTTTTTACCGAGACGCAAGCTGGCGACAGGCAGCGTATAGGCGCAATAAGAAAGCGGCCCGGTCGCGTCTGCTGACCGGGCCGATAAAAGTTAATCGCGGCGATCGTCCTTATGGTCCAGACGGTCGCGCTGTTCGTCCTTGCGCTGGAATTCCCCTTCGAAGGTCTCTCCACCGCCAGTCCCGGCGCTGAAGCCGCCGCCCGGCATCCGGCTGAAGCGCAAATGCGGCATCAGCTTCATCGTCAGGTGCTTCTGCACCGGGGGCAAAAGCAGCAGCAGGCCGAGGAAATCGGTAAAGAACCCCGGGATCAACAGCAGCAGGCCAGCGATAATGAGCGAGACGCTTTTGATCATCTCCGCCGCCGGGCTCTCGCCCGCGGCCATCTTCTGCTGCATCAGCAGGAAGTTTTTGAAGCCCTGGTTACGCACCAGCGACATCCCCACCACCGAGCTAAAGATCACCAGGATCAGCGTCATAAAGACGCCCAGCACGTGCGCGACCTGGATAAAGATCGATATCTCAATGTACACGTAAAGAAAAAAGGCAATAAACGGAATCCAACGCACCGGCGTCTCCTTCATCGACAGGCACCGAGTTCGGCCCCCGTAGTTATCAATTTGCTGATTGCATCCCACTAAGATGGGGATGCTGAGCGGCTTTTCAATCAGCGGAAATGCTTATTTTTTCCAGGAATAGGAAAGCGGTGACCCATTTCACAGATTAATAAATCTTCTCACACCCGCGATGTAATAAGTGATCAAGCTTACTGATATTCGCTATCATCAGCATATGATCTTGGGCACCGGGCCGGTTAAGGAAATAATCGTCGGCCAGAAAATATACTGAATACTGGATATTCTGTGTATTTGGTGAATTCATTGGCAGCTTGAAAAGAAGGTTCACATGTTAAACAACATTCGTATCGAAGAAGATCTGTTGGGCACCAGGGAAGTTCCCGCGGACGCTTACTACGGCGTTCATACTCTGCGAGCGATTGAAAACTTCTACATTAGCAACAGCAAAATCAGCGACATACCAGAATTCGTGCGCGGCATGGTAATGGTGAAGAAAGCCGCGGCGCTGGCAAACAAGGAGCTGCAGACCATTCCCAAAAGCGCGGCAAATGCGATTATCGCCGCCTGTGACGAAGTCCTGAATAACGGCAAATGCATGGACCAGTTCCCGGTCGATGTCTTCCAGGGCGGGGCCGGCACTTCCGTAAACATGAACACCAACGAAGTCCTGGCGAACATCGGCCTCGAGCTGATGGGTCACCAGAAAGGTGAATACCAGTATCTGAACCCAAACGATCACGTTAACAAATGTCAGTCCACCAACGATGCCTACCCGACCGGGTTCCGCATCGCGGTGTATGCCTCCATCCTCAAACTAATCGATGCGATTAAGCAACTGGGCGAAGGTTTCCAGGCGAAAGCCGTAGAATTCCAGGACATCCTCAAGATGGGCCGCACTCAGCTGCAGGACGCGGTGCCGATGACCCTCGGCCAGGAGTTCCATGCCTTCAATGTGCTGCTCAATGAAGAGACCAAAAGCATTCTGCGCACCGCGGAGCTGCTGCTGGAGGTGAACCTTGGCGCAACCGCCATCGGCACACGTCTCAACACCCCGGACGGTTATCAACAGCTGGCGGTACAGAAGCTGGCGGAAGTGAGCAACCTCCCGGTCGTTCCGGCGGAAGACTTGATTGAAGCCACCTCGGACTGCGGGGCGTACGTCATGGTCCACAGCTCGCTGAAACGCCTGGCGGTGAAACTGTCCAAGATCTGTAACGACCTGCGCCTGCTCTCTTCCGGACCGCGCGCGGGCCTCAACGAAATCAACCTGCCTGAACTGCAGGCTGGTTCTTCTATTATGCCGGCGAAGGTTAACCCTGTGGTGCCGGAGGTGGTCAACCAGGTCTGCTTTAAAGTGATCGGCAACGACACCACAGTAACCATGGCCTCCGAAGCCGGACAGCTGCAGCTGAACGTAATGGAGCCAGTGATCGGCCAGGCGATGTTCGAATCTATCCATATTCTGACCAACGCCTGCTACAACCTGCTGGAGAAATGCGTCAACGGCATTACCGCCAACAAAGCGGTGTGCGAAGGTTACGTCTATAACTCCATCGGTATCGTTACTTACCTCAACCCGTTTATCGGCCACCACAATGGCGATATCGTCGGCAAGATCTGCGCCGAAACCGGGAAGAGCGTGCGGGAAGTGGTGCTGGAGCGTGGGCTGCTGACGGCGGCGGAGCTGGATGACATTTTCTCCGCGCAAAACCTGATGCATCCTGCTTATAAAGCGAAGCGTTATACCGATGAAAGCGAACAGTAATCTTTCCGGATAGTCATTCAAAGGCATGTCAGCGATGACATGCCTTTTTGCTTTTTAGTTTTACTAAAATACAACAATCCAATATCAACTTGTTAAAAAACAAGGAAGGCATATATGTTTGGTGCAGAACTGGTTATTGTCCTGCTGGCGATTTATCTCGGCGCCCGGCTCGGCGGCATCGGTATCGGCTTTGCCGGTGGCCTTGGCGTCCTTGTCCTGACGCTTATTTTTCAAATTAAACCGGGTGCGATCCCCTTCGACGTTATTGAAATCATTATGGCGGTGATTGCCGCTATCGCCGCCATGCAGGTCGCAGGCGGGATGGATTACCTCGTCAGCCTCGCCGAACGGATGCTGCGTCGCCACCCGAAATATATTACCTTCCTTGCCCCGCTGGTGACCTGGTTTATGACCGTGCTCGCCGGCACTGGCCATACCGCCTTCTCCACGCTGCCGGTGATCACCGAAGTGGCCAAAGAGCAAGGCATCCGTCCGTCCCGTCCGCTGTCGATTGCGGTGGTGGCCTCCCAGATAGCGATCACCGCTTCGCCTATCTCCGCCGCGGTGGTGTTCTTTGCCGGGATCCTGGAGCCGCTGGGCGTTAGCTACCTGATGCTGTTGGCCATCTGTATTCCGGTCACCCTGCTGGCGGTAATGCTCACCGCTATCGTCTGCAACTTCCTCGGCTGCGAGCTGAAAGACGATCCTGTTTACCAGGAGCGGCTGGCCAAGGGTGAAGTCAGTCTACGCGGCAGCCAGGTATTTGAACTGAAGCCGCACGCCAAACGTTCCGTTCTGCTGTTTCTGATCGGCATCGTGGCGGTGATGTTCTACGCTACGGCCATCAGCGATACCGTCGGCCTGATCAAAAACCCTGTACTACCGCGTAACGAGGCGATCGTGGTGTTTATGCTGACCATCGCCACCCTGATCAGCATCACCTGCAAAATCGACACCGGCGAAGTGCTCAATGCCAGTACCTTTAAGTCCGGGATGAGCGCTTGCGTCTGCGTGCTCGGCGTCGCCTGGCTGGGGGATACCTTCGTTAAAGCGCATATCAGCGACATCCAGGCCGTGGCCGGCGACTTGCTGCAAAACTACCCGTGGCTGCTGGCGGTGGTGCTGTTCTTCGCCGCCACGCTGCTCTACTCGCAGGCGGCCACCACCAAAGCGCTGATGCCCGCCGCGCTGCTGCTGGGCGTCAGCCCGCTGACGGCGATTGCCTCCTTTGCCGCGGTCTCGGCGCTGTTCGTCCTGCCCACCTACCCGACCCTGCTGGCGGCGGTGGAGATGGACGACACCGGCTCAACCCGCATTGGTAAATATGTCTTTAACCACGCCTTCCTGATCCCCGGCGTTATCGCTATCACCCTGTGCGTGATCCTGGGTTTCATCTTCGGCGGGATTATGCTGTAAATGCCGTCGGCAGCGGGCCCCGCGCGGGCCCGCAGCCCGTTTCCCTCCCATTCCCCGCTCGTGACGCTAATATCCCCGCATCTTGCATGCTATAGTGCCTCTTTTCGCTGATACGAGGTTCATGATGACTACGCCTGATGCTGTTGTTGTGCTCTGTACCGCGCCGGATGAAGCAACCGCCCAGGATCTGGCGGCGAAAGCGCTGGCGGAAAAGCTGGCCGCCTGCGCCACGCTCCTGCCGGGGGCCACCTCGCTCTATTACTGGGAAGGGAAGCTGGAGCAGGAGTATGAAGTTCAGATGCTGCTCAAAACCGATCTTGCCCATCAGCAGGCGCTGCTGGACTGCCTGAAGTCTCACCACCCGTATCAAACCCCTGAACTGCTGGTTCTGCCCGTCACGTATGGAGACAACGATTACCTCTCATGGCTTACCGCATCATTACGCTGATCCTGCTGCTGTGCAGCGCGTCAGCCACCGCCGGGTTATTCGACGCACCGGGGCGCTCGAACTTCGTGCCTGCTGACCAGGCCTTCGCCTTTGACTTTCAGCAGCAACAGCATGACCTCAACCTGAGCTGGCAAATCAAGGATGGTTATTATCTTTATCGTCAACAGTTTACCTTCCGCGCCGCCGGGGCGACTCTCGACGAACCGGCACTGCCGGCGGGCGAGTGGCACGAGGATGAGTTTTACGGCAAAAGCGAGATCTTTCGCCAGCGCCTGACCGTTCCGGTCACGGTGAAGCAGGCGGACAAAGACGCCACTCTCACCGTCACCTGGCAGGGCTGCGCCGATGCCGGATTCTGTTATCCGCCGGAGACCAAAGTGATCCCGCTGAGCGCCGTGCTGGCGGCTTCGGCAGATGGCCAGGTGTCCACCATTGACCCTGCGCCGCCGACGAGCAGTCGTCCGGTGTTCAACCCGCCGCTGCCGGTTGAGCCACGTCCGTCCCCGGAGATCGCCACTTCACCTGCGCCTGCCTCTGCGCCGCCAGCTGACGCCCCCGCCCGCCTGCCTTTCACCGCCCTGTGGGCGCTGCTGATAGGCATTGGTATCGCCTTCACCCCCTGCGTGCTGCCGATGTACCCGCTGATTTCCGGCATCGTGCTGGGCGGCAAACAGCGGCTTTCCACCGCGCGCGCCCTGCTGCTGGCCTTTATTTATGTCCAGGGGATGGCCTTAACCTACACCGCGCTGGGGCTGGTGGTGGCCGCCGCCGGGCTGCAGTTCCAGGCGGCCCTGCAGCACCCGTATGTGCTGGTGGGTCTGTCGGCGGTGTTTATACTGTTGGCCCTCTCCATGTTCGGCCTGTTTACGCTGCAGCTGCCCTCCTCGCTGCAGACGCGGCTGGCGCTGCTCAGCAATAAACGCCAGGGCGGATCGCCCGGCGGAGTCTTTGCGATGGGCGCTATTGCCGGGCTGATCTGCTCCCCCTGCACCACCGCGCCGCTGAGCGCCATCCTGTTATATATCGCCCAGAGCGGTAATCTGTGGCTGGGCGGCGGCACGTTGTACCTCTACGCGCTGGGCATGGGCCTGCCGTTGATCCTCGTCACCGTGTTTGGCAACCGTCTGCTGCCGAAGAGCGGGCCATGGATGGGCCATGTGAAGACCGCCTTCGGGTTCGTGATCCTGGCTCTGCCCGTTTTCCTGCTGGAGCGCATACTCGGCGACCAGTGGGGATTACGTCTGTGGTCAATGCTCGGTATCGCCTTCTTCAGCTGGGCGTTTATCACCTCGCTGGGCGCCACCCGGCCGTGGATGCGGCTGGTGCAAATCATTCTTCTTGCCGCCGCGCTGGTCAGCGCCCGTCCCCTGCAGGACTGGGCGTTTGGCGCCCCGGCGCTCGAGCAGCAGGCGCACCTGGCCTTCACCCGCGTCAGCTCGGTGGCCGAGCTTGACCGGGCGCTGGCGCAGGCAAAAGGTCAGCCGGTGATGCTCGATCTCTACGCCGACTGGTGCGTGGCCTGTAAAGAGTTTGAAAAATACACCTTTAGCTCACCTGACGTGCAGCAGGCGCTGAAAGGCGTCGTGTTATTACAGGTTGATGTGACGAAGAACAGTCCGCAAGACGCCGCGCTGCTGAAGCGCCTGCAGGTGCTCGGTCTGCCGACGATCCTGTTCTTCAACGCGCAGGGTCAGGAACAGCCCGACCGGCGAGTCACCGGCTTTATGGATGCTGCGGCATTCAGCGCCCATTTGCGCGATTGGCAAGCGTGAGCGACACTTTAGGAGGAAAGATGGAGGAGAACACCGTGCTGCGTGAAGACGTCCTGGCAGAAGCCATTAAAATTCTTGAAATTGAAGGTATCGCCAACACGTCGCTGGAGATGGTCGCTGAGCGCGTGTCCTGTCCGACGAGCGACCTGAAACGCTTCTGGCCCGATCGTGAAGCGCTGCTGTATGACGCGCTTCGCTATCTGAGCCAACAGGTGGATGCCTGGCGCCGTCAGCTGCTGCTGGACGACACCTTAAGCGCAGAGCAAAAGCTGCTAGCACGCTATAGCGCACTCACCACCTGCGTCAGCAATCAGCGTTACCCCGGCTGTTTGTTTATCGCCGCCTGCACCTTCTATCCGGATGCCCAGCACCCGATTCACCAGCTGGCGGAACAGCAGAAGCAGGCTTCGCTGGCCTACACCCATGAGCTGCTGACCCAGCTGGAGGTGGATGATCCGGAAATGGTCGCCAAGCAGATGGAGCTGATTGTCGAGGGCTGTCTGAGCCGTCTGCTGATCAAACGTAGCCAGACGGATGTCGATACGGCGCGGCGGCTGGCAGAAGATATTCTGCGCTTCGCCCAGTGCCGTATGGGCGGGGCATTAACCTGATTCTGATATCCTAACCGCCATGTCGCGCCTATAATTTCCCCCTCACTGATTGCTGACAGGGATTGATATGCGCGCGTTCTTCTGGGCTGTCTGGCTGGGGCTGTGTTCTACGCCCCTGCTGGCGGCTCCCCTGCAAGGTTTTTCCTTTGCGCAAAAAGACTGGGAGCTCGCCTGCGATAACACCGGCACCTGCCGGGCGGCGGGTTACGGCGACCGCATGGGCGAGGTTAGCGTGCTGTTGACCCGCAACGCGGGCAGCGAACAGCATCCCACCGCCACGGTCACCTTCGCGCAGATCGAACACGATATCCCCGCCGACTCCACCGCCAGCCTGCTGATCGACGACCGGGACCTCGGCTCGCTGGATGCCGTGGATGACAGCCACTTCCGTCTGGACAGCGATCAGACATCCGCCGTGCTGCAGGCCCTGGCGAACCAGCGTAAAATCGAATTCGCCCTTAACGGCCAGCACATGCTGCTTTCCAGCGCTGGCAGCCGCGAAGTGCTGCGTAAAATGGATGCGTTTCAGCGACGAACCGGCACCGCCGATGCGCTGCTGGATAAAGGCGATGCGGGCGACGACGCCATTTTGCCCGCCGCCCCCGCCCCGGAAATCATCGCCGCGCCGGTGATCCACAACGCGCAGCCTGTACCGCTAAACATGCTCCAGCGCCAGAAGCTATTGCCCTCCCTGACGCCGCTGCTGAATCAGCGCTGTGAAGACTGGCAGAACCCGGCCATTCCGGCGGCAGAGCGCCAGATTACCCTTACCGCGCTGGATAAAACCCATTCGCTGGCGCAGGCGCTCTGCTGGCGAGCGCCCTATAACGACGGCTATGCCCTGTGGCTGGTCGATAACGCCCAGTTGAGCAAACCGCGGCTGCTCACTACCGAGGCCTCCAGCTACGCCAACGGCACGCTGGTCTTCCTGCATAAAGAGCGGGGCATGGCCGACTGCGTAACCGGCGAGACGCGGGTCTGGGAGGGTAAGACCTTCGTTCCCAGCCTGAAGTACAGCACCGGTATGTGCCGGGAAATCACCCCGGGCGGTACCTGGATGCTGCCGACCTTTGTCAGCCAGGTGATCCCGAAGCAGCAGAAAGAGGCGGATAACCTGGCCCTGCGAACGCTGTATAACGCGGTGCTGAAGGCGCAAAAAAGCGATCCCGAACTGGCGCTGAACCGGGTCGCCGAGCAGTTTCCGTTAACCGGCCATATTACCGACTTCACCCTCACTTACGCCGATGACAGCCTGGTGACGACCAGCAAACCGTCCCCGGATATCAGCGATGACGAGTGGCAGGCGTTTCTGCGCTCCGCAATTAGCGCAGATTCAGAAAACGGCAAAGTCAGCTTTACGCTTATCGACCTCGACGGCGACGGCAAACGCGATCTGATCATCGACAGCTACGTGGGCGGCACCGGGCTCTTCAGCTACACCGGGGTGCTCCGGCGCGGCGAGGATGATTTTGCCGCCGTCGACGGTAGCGACAGTGATAATGGCGACGATTTCGATGCCGGGGTGCCCGGCGCCCTCTTTTCCATTAATGGCCGCGGGGCTAACCAGTGGAACCACTGGGTCAAAATCAACGGCCAGGTGTATGCCCTGTGGTACAACGGCCAGTTTGGCGAAGATAATCTCTACCTGCTGCGCCCGTTCAGCACCGCCAGCCAGACGCCCGCGGTGACGGTTCGCTATCGCTATACGCTGAACAGCATCCGCTCCCCGGAGAAAGACCAACCGCTGACCCCCAGCCTGAGCGACGGCGATAAAGCGGATCTGCTGCGCTCGCTGGAGGTTATGCAGGGCAACCTGCTGAAAGATAAGCCCGCCAGCGACAACGATGCACCGATCTGCCCCATTCCGCCCGGCACCTCCGCCGACGAGGCGGACAACTACTACAGCGGCGTTGCCGTCAACTATATCTATGAGACGGTGGCCTATATTCCGGTGTGGCTGAACGGAAAATGTTATATCGGCACCATTTTCAGCCATCATGGCGCCTATCGTCACGGCGTGGATGCGGAAATCACGCTGAGCTCGCCGCGGGAAGATGAAGAGGTGATTGGTGATTACCTGATTTCCGGGTTGCGTCACGTTATCTCCGTCACCAGCGGCTGGAAAAGCCGTCAAGGCGATAACGGCATGCAGTGATATTGAGTCAAAATGCGCCTTTGAACGCGGAATTGCCGCAAAGATAAGCAATCGACAAGTAATTTAAGAAATTTGGTTGACGGGGTGGGCGGATTACGGTTTAATGCGCCCCGTTGCCCGGATAGCTCAGTCGGTAGAGCAGGGGATTGAAAATCCCCGTGTCCTTGGTTCGATTCCGAGTCCGGGCACCACTTATTCAGAGAACCCAGCCTATGGCTGGGTTTTTGCTTTTCTGTAGCCGGACTCTTCATCGAACTGCGTTCGATTATTCGCCGCACAGCGGCTCACCCCTTCGGGGCCAGCGCGACACGCGCGCTGTTCAACGCCTGCGGCGTTAGTCCGAGTCCGGGCACCACTTATTCAGAGAACCCAGCCTATGGCTGGGTTTTTGCTTTTCTACATCCGGACTTTTTCATCGAACTCCACTCTATGATCCCTGCCCGGCGGCGCTGCGCTTGCGCGGGCCTACGCTGTTTGAGCCTGCGGGAGGACCCGTAGGCGGATAAGGCATTTATGCCGCCATCCGGCATAACCGCGGGTACGGCATCCGATGTATATCGCCAGGCGCTGTACTTGCGTGGGCCTACGCTGTTTGAGCCTGCGGGAGGACCCGTAGGCCGGATAAGGCATTTATGCCGCCATCCGGCACAACCGCGGGTACGGAGTCTGATGCATATCGCCCGGCGGCGCTGCGCTTGCGCGGGCCTACGCTGTTTGAGCCTGCGGGAGGATCCGTAGGCCGGATAAGGCATTTATGCCGCCATCCGGCACAACCGCGGGTACGGCGTCTGATGCATATCGCCAGGCGGCGCTGCGCTTGCGTGGGCCTACGGACAATGAAACGCCTGCGCAAACGCAGGCCGTCAGGCAAACGCAATAAAGAAAGGTATTATTCGGCGGCGGTTTTCCCTTTGCCGGGTAGTCTGAACGCTTCGCCATAAGGCTTAGCAATGCCCATGCGATATTGCGTCTCTTTAGCCGCCTGGTGGAGATCGGCAAACTCCTCTTTCGGCGCCGGCGGACGTTGCGCCTTTTTCAGACACTGATTGCGATGGTGACGGATCCACTCTCGGTCCTCATCGTCCAGACAACGCTGCATCACCTCAATCCATCTGGATGCCGCCCGACGGTAGAGCCCGCAGGCTTCTAACCGCTCCGCAATACTGTCCCTTATTCTCATCCACCTCGCTCCTCTGATGCTTTCACGATATCTCATGGTATTCCGACACGTGAGCCGGAATACCATGGTAAAGTTAATTTATGACAAAACTATTCCTCTGCGGCGCAAGGAATATATTCATTATAATAATCGCTGTGCATAGCAAACCGCCATGGCGGTAATTACTTCCAAAGAGCTCCGGAATTATATGCCGGGCGCCACCCTGGATACCGACCGGTATCGACGGTTGTACCTATCAATATCTATTTAATTTATTACATTTCCATCATTACATACCTTGCGATATCACCCATTTCCTGTACAACCAGCCCTCATGGCGATCGACCGGACTGGTCCAGCAGTTTATTTTTGAAGATAAATAAGCAGGCTTCATTAAAATTATCTAACCCCAGTCGTTCATAAAGTGCGGTCCGCTTGCGGTAAAGGCTTTTTAGCGAAGTATTAAGATTCAACGCCACCTCCTCCATTGTCATCCCCGCCCCAAGAAAACGCAGCATCAGCTGCTCTGTCATACTTAAGCGCAGATTGTCGAACCACTCTTTGGTCAGCCGATTACTCTTCATCTCCAGGAAAAGCCCAAATAAGGTCGCCATATCGGCGGGTGATAATGACATGTTTAAAAACGATTTCAGGCTGAGTAAATGCTCTTCCCGATGGCGCATATCGAGGACAATACAGCATATTCGCTTTCTGGATTGTGCCGCCTCCATCACCAGATAATCGTAATGACAAAGCGGCGAACGGCTATCAACCAGCAGAGAGAGTTCATCAACCTCATTATCTAAAATCGCTTTTCCGCTAGAATCTAACTGAATGATATCAGGGAAGAAATTCTTAACACCTTGAAAAAGATAGTGATCCTGGGTAACTAATATCATTGAATTTGCCACAAGTCGTCCCTTTAACATTTAATCAACAAATTCTCGTCAACCAGACATTATCCTTGCCCCTGTGGATCGCTCCGCATGGCGGTAAAAATAACGAGATCTGTGATTTATCATTAGCGCGGCATCTGAATCTGGCTGTGAAAAACCTCCCAGGGTTCGGACAGAAAATAAACGGATTAATTATAAATAAAAAAATCCCACAGAAAAGATGCTTTTTTTGCTATTAAGAATTTTTGTCAGAAATCATCTTAAATATCTATATAAAATCTTTCCCCTCACAGCAATATAAGCCACCAGGAAAATTTGAAACAAAATTCCAGCCAGATTCATTTTTTATTTATTTCAGTAAGTTAAAGACATTGACTTCAACATGGCGATTCGAATTAAACCATTTTTACAGATTTATCTTAAAACTCAGCTCGTCATTTAACCATATTTATCCGCCGCGGTATCGGGTATAAATTATCCATTCAATTATCCACAGGAGATAGGTTTATTAGTTTGCAATAAGTCCTTCACCCGCAGTGCCAGTCAGCTAAATGGGACCATCCTCATCCTTTCACTCACCGTCAAAGGACGGTCGTGTTGTGCAATGGATTCTTGATGAACATATGGCAAATAGAAATGGAAAGATCACCTTATTCAAATACGTTATTGTTTAATCGCAACACGAAACTCTCGCTATCAATCGGCGTGCTTTTGCTCTTCCCGACGCTGGTTCAGGGAGCGGACTCGCTCTATGACCAGCAGATCCTGCAAGCGCGTCAGGGCCAGTACGCCCCCTTTCTCTCATATCTTCAGCAGTACCAGCTACGGCATGCGTTAACCCCTTCTCAGGTAGCCGACTGGCTGCAGGTAGCCCTCTGGGCCGGCCAGGACGATGAGGTCGTGAAAATCTGGCGACGCTATCAGGTCTATATGCCGCTTCCCGCACGGGGCACCGCCGCCGCCGCGCAGGCTTTGCGCAACCAGAAACAGTGGCAAGCCTCGCTCCTCCTCTGGCAGCAGGCTCTCAGCCAGTCCCCTGACAGTGACGACTATCGTATCGGCTATATCAAGACGCTGGCCGATGCCCGCAAGGACGGCGAGGCGCTCAGCGAAGCGCGTCGCCTGGTGGCGGAGCAGGCGAGCGTGGCTCACCTGCAGACCCTCTCTTATGTCTACCTGCGGCTTGGCAAAAGCTGGGACCAGCTGCTGGTGGACACGCAGATCCTCGATCGCGAACCGCAGAACAAAGCCGCGCTGGCCAGCCTGATGGCGACCCTGACCCGCAACCGGATCGACTCACCCGCCTTCGGCCTCGCGAATAGCGTCGAACTGACGCCCGCGGAAAAGCGCAACCTGCAGCTGAACGCCGCCGCCGAGCTGGTGCGCCTTGCCGATACGCCTTCCCGTGAAGAAAATGCGCGTTACGCGCTGGCCCGCACGGCACTGGCGCAATACGACGCGATGATCGCCGCCTGGCGTCCCGATCCGCAGGCCGCCCCGGACATCACCCGGGCGCGCATTGACCGTCTGGGCGCGCTGTACGCCAACGCAGACTACGCGCAGATCATCCGCGAATACCAAAGCCTGCTCGCGCAGCAGCAGGTGGTTCCCGACTGGGCCATCGGCTGGGTCATCTCCTCTTATATCGCCCTCAAGCAGATTGAACCTGCGTTGACGCTCATTCATCAGCATCCCTCGTGGTTGACAAGCCAACAGAATGAAGAACATGAGCTTTTCTACGCCCTGCTGGACACCGCTCAGTACCCAGCGGCGCAACGGTATGTCGCCAGACTCACCCGGAATGCACCCTATATTCGTCATCTCTACGGCTCGCCGACGCCCCAGCCGAACGACGACTGGCTCACCGCGCAGACGCTTAACGTGCACTATCTTTCCGCCACCAACGCCCTGCCGCAGGCCGAAGCCCGCATGCAGCGCCTGGCGGCGACGGCCCCCGGCAACCAGGGGCTGCAGATCGACTATGCCGCCGTGCTGCAGGACAGAGGGCTGCCGCGGGCTGCCGAACGCCAGTTGAAAGCGGCGGAAGCCCTGGAGCCCGCCAGCCTGCAGCTGGAGCGCCAGCAGGCCTGGGTCGCTCTCGATCTGCAGGAGTGGCGGCAGATGGATCTGCTGACCGACGACGTTATCGCCCGCTCGCCACGGGATCTAAATACCCAACGCCTGGCCAAAGCCCGCGAAATCCATCATTTCTCCGAGCTGCGCCTGAGCGTCGGCAAAGGGCTGCATTCCGACAACCCGGTGAGCGGTACCCACGACCTCAGTTTTGAGACGGCGATCTACAGCCCGCCGATAGCCGACAGCTGGCGGTTGTTTGGCGGCCACCGCTTTGCCAAAGGCAATTTTGAAGAGGGGAAAGGCAGCCGTCGCCAGCTGTTCGCCGGTATTGAATGGCGCCCGCGCGACGCCTGGGGAGAACTTGAACTCTCCAGCGTCAATTTTCACGGCGAGAATAAGCCCGGCGTCCGCCTTTCCGCCGCGCACGACGTCAACGATCGCTGGCAGCTGGGCGGCGAACTGGAGCGGATTTCGCAGCAGACGCCGCTGCGCGCGTTACGCAACGGCGTCAGCGCCAACCGCGGCGAAGGCTGGCTGCGATGGTATCAAAACGAGCGCCGGGAGTACCGCGTCAGCGTGGCCGCCAGCCGCTTTACCGACCACAACCGTCGTCAGGAGTACACCCTCTCTGGTAAAGAGCGCCTCTGGCAGACGCCGTGGTTAACGCTGGATCTGCAGCCCGGTCTGGCGGCCAGCGCCAATAGCCGCACTGACACCGCGTATTACAGTCCGGCCCGCGACCTCGCGGCCACCGCAGCGCTGACCGTCGATCACACGCTTTACCAGCGGTATGACACTGTCTGGAGTCAGCAGCTGCTCGCCGGCGGCGGCAGCTACTGGCAAAAAAATCACGCCGCCGGCGCGATAACGACGCTGGGCTACGGCCAGCGTCTGCGCTGGAACAACCTCGTCGATGCCGGGGTGATGCTGAACTGGGACAAACGCCCCTACGACGGTAAACGTGAAAACAACCTCGCCATCACTGTTGATGCAAACATACGGTTTTAAGGATGACCATGCTGAACACGACCCTGCGCAACGGCCTGATGCTTCTCGGCTGGCTGTGCCTTATCTTCAGCGTGCGTGCTGAGGAGGTCCCCTTCCTCGCCCCGCAGCAACGACCCCAGCTGGAGGCCAATAAACCCTGGCCGGCGGATCGCTTTCTGGTGCTGGCCTATCATGACGTCGAAGACGACGCCGCCGACCAGCGTTATCTTTCGGTGCGGACCAGCGCGCTTAATGAGCAGATCGCCTGGCTGCTGCATCATGGCTACCATGCCGTGAGCGTTCAGGACATTCTGGACGCGCATCATGGCCTTAAGTCGCTTCCGCCTAAGGCTTTTCTTCTCAGCTTCGACGATGGCTATAGCAGTTTTTATACCCGCGTCTGGCCGCTGCTTAAAGCCTGGAACGTTCCGGCGCTGTGGGCGCCGGTGGGCAGCTGGGTGGACACCCCCGCCAACCAGCCCGTTAATTTTGGTGGCCTGATGACGCCGCGCGATCGCTTCGCCACCTGGGAGATGGTGCGCGAGCTCAGCCACTCGCCGCTGGTGGAGATCGGCGCGCACACCTGGGCCTCGCATTACGGCCTGCCGGCCAATCCGCAAGGCAGCCGCGAGCCCGCCGCCGCCAACCGAGGCTGGGATAAAACCACCGGCCGCTATGAAAGCGACGCGCAGTTTACCCGGCGAATGACCGATGACGTGCAGAAAGTAACGGCGAAAATCCACGACGTCGCCGGGAAAGCGCCGCGCGCCTGGGTGTGGCCCTACGGCGCCGCCAGCGGCAGCACTCTGGCCATCGCCAAACAGCAGGGGTATCAGCTGGCGTTTACGCTGAACGACGGCCTGGGCAACGTGAAGGATCTGGACAATATTCCGCGCATGCTGATCGCCGGTAACCCGTCGATCAAGGCCTTTGCCAACGCCGTGACGCAGATTCAGGAAGCCGATCCTGTTCGGGTGATGCATGTCGATCTGGACTATGTCTATGACCCCAATCCCGTCCAGCAGGCAAAGAATATCGATAAGCTGATACAGCGCGTCTATGACATGAAAATCAGCCACGTCTTTCTGCAGGCCTTCTCCGACCCGCAGGGCGACGGCACGGTCAAGTCGCTCTATTTCCCCAACCGCTGGCTGCCGATGCGCGCCGACCTGTTTAACTTCGTCTCCTGGCAGCTGCAGACCCGCGGCGGGGTGAAGGTTTATGCCTGGATGCCGGTGCTGGCCTTCGATCTCTCGTCCGATCTGCCGCGCGTTCAGCGCTGGGATCCGCAAACCGGGAAGGCGTTGCTTGCCCATCAGCCCTATGTTCGCCTGTCGCCCTGGGATCCGCGGGTTCGCCAGCAGATCACCGACATCTATGAGGATCTGGCCCGACACGCCAGCTTCAGCGGGATTCTGTTCCACGACGACGCCGTGCTGACCGATTTTGAAGACGTGAGCCCGGAGGCGGTCGCCGCCTGGCGGCAGAGTGGCCTGGCGCGCGATGCCGGCCCGGTGCCCCAGCGTCCGCAGGAGCGTGAAGCATGGATGCGTTTCAAAAGCCAAACCCTGACCCGCTTCACTCTGCAGCTGCGCCAGGCGGTGCAGGCCATCCGCGGCCCGCAGGTAAAAACGGCGCGTAATCTCTTCGCCCTGCCGATCCTGGAGCCGCAGAGCGAAGCCTGGTTTGCGCAAAATCTGGATGACTTCCTTGCCGCCTATGACTGGACGGTGCCCATGGCGATGCCGCTGATGGAGTCCGTGCCGATCGACGCCAGCCAGGCCTGGCTGACGCGGCTGGTGCAGACCGTTGCCCGCCACCCGGGCGCGCTGAAGAAAACCATCTTTGAGCTACAGGCCAGAGACTGGAGCCGACGCCAGCACAACGCCATTCCTGACCAACAGCTGGCGGACTGGATGCGTTTGCTGCGGCTAAACGGCGTCAAAAACTACGGCTACTACCCAGACGATTTCATTAACAATCAGCCTGATATCTCCCGTATCAGACCGCAATTCTCTTCCTGGTGGTACCCTGACCATGACTGATCGCATTATCGCATTGTGCATTTTATGCCTCGTTTTCGGGCTGCCGTTAGGCGTCGCAGCGGCGTTTACCGGCGAGCTTATCCTCGACTTTGTCTTTTTCTGGCCGCTGTTTATGTCGGTGCTATGGATCACCGGGGGTCTGTACTTCTGGTTTCAGCTGGAGCGCCACTGGCCGTGGGGCGAGGATACCCCGCCGCCGACGCTGCCGGGCAATCCGCTGATCTCGATACTGATCCCCTGCTTTAACGAGGAGAAAAACGCCCGGGAGACCATCAGCGCAGCGCTGGCCCAGCGTTACGCCAATCTCGAAGTGATCGCGATTAACGACGGCTCTTCCGACAACACTGCCCAGGTGCTGCAGCAGCTGGCGCAGGAGGAGCCGAGGCTGCGGGTGATACACCTGGCCGCCAATCAGGGAAAAGCGGTGGCGCTCAAAGCGGGCGCCGCCGCCGCCCGCGGCGATTTGCTGGTCTGCATCGATGGCGACGCCCTGCTGGACCGGGATACCGCGGCCTGGCTGGTCGCCCCGCTCATCCACTACCCGCACGTCGGGGCGGTCACCGGCAACCCGCGGATCCGCACCCGATCCACGCTGATCGGCCGCATTCAGGTCGGGGAGTTCTCGTCGATCATTGGGCTTATCAAGCGGACGCAGCGGATCTATGGCCGGGTCTTTACCGTCTCTGGCGTGATCGCCGCCTTCCGGCGTCAGGCGCTGGCGGACGTCGGCTACTGGAGCCCGGATATGATCACTGAAGATATTGATATCAGCTGGAAGCTTCAGCTCCGCCACTGGGACATCTTTTTCGAGCCGCGGGCGCTGTGCTGGATCCTGATGCCAGAGACCCTCAAAGGGTTATGGAAGCAGCGTCTGCGCTGGGCCCAGGGCGGGGCCGAAGTCTTTCTGGTCAACCTGCGCCGTCTGTTTCACTGGCAGCATCATCGGATGTGGCCGCTGTTTCTGGAGTATGCCTGCTCCACGCTGTGGGCCTTTGCCTACGCGGTCACCATCCTGCTGTTTATCCTCAGCCGCCTGATGCCATTGCCGGACAACCTGACCGTGCACAGTCTGTTTCCGCCTGAGTTCACCGGCATGCTGCTCGGCCTGATGTGCCTGCTGCAGTTCGTCGCCAGCCTGTATATCGAACGGCGCTATGAGAAAAAGGTGGCCAAATCCCTGTTCTGGGTGATCTGGTTCCCGATGGTTTACTGGATGATCGGCCTGCTGACCACGCTGGTCGCTTTTCCGAAGGTGATGTTGAAACGTCAACGTTCCCGCGCGCGCTGGGTGAGCCCGGACCGGGGAAAAGGAAGCCTGCGATGAATGAAAATACGCTCATCTTAACCGAACACCGCGTGCTGCCCCGGCTGGTGGACGCCGGCTTAACGCTGCTGGCCTGGCTCGGTTTTCTGTTCTTTCTTTACGCCAATTTGCTGATGCAGTTCATCGCGCCGCCCTCCCCGCGCTGGTCGTCGCTGATGGACTCCCTGAATACGGCGCTGGTGTATTTATTGCTTGCCGCGCTGAACGGCTGGCTGTTGATCCTCTGGTATCACTATAACCGACGCCGCGCCCACACCCGGCGTCACACCGCGGTGCTTACTCTGCGGGATGAGGAGCTGGCCAGCAGCTTTAACGTCGCCCCGCAGATCATCTCCGAGATGAGTCGCTATAATTTGCTGACCGTTTACCACGATCACATTGGCCAGATTATTGATTTAAAAAGCCACGCGCTGCCGCCGCCGAACGAGGAAAGGGATCATGAATGATAGCAGAGCCGCCCTCGGCGGCCCTGACCGGGTAACGACGCCGCCGATCAGCCGCCGGCTTTTTTAATCGCGGCTTCGAGCGAGGCTTTATCCGCCAGTCCCGGGAAGACGGTGATGCTGGCTTCCGTGGCGCCGGTGGTCGGCATCACGATCACGCCCGGCGTGCCGCTAAGACCAATCTCCTGCGCCAGGTCGTTAATGCTCTGCAGTACCGGTTCGACGTCGCTGGCCTTCTTCGCATCAAAGCCGGCTTTCTTCGCCTGCTGCTGGATATCCGCCGTCGTCAGCTTGCCTTCGTTATGTCCGGTGGCGTAGATCCCGTTATGGTAGGTCAGATAGGCATCCGCCCCTTTCTGCTGATAGATCTGCAGGCCGGTTTTCGCTGCTTCCAGCGAGCTTTCCCAGCGGCCGCCAAAGATAGGCCACTCTTTAAAAGCGAAGCGGGTCTGCGGATGCGCTTTAATCACCTGCTCCATCACCGGCGCCAGCCGGCTGCAGTAGACGCACTGGTAGTCAAAGAACTCAATCACCGTGACTTTGCCGTTGGCCGGGCCGTAAGTCGGGGTATTTTTATCCTGGGTCAGCAAGGCGGCATTCTTCAGCACCGCCTGGGTAGCCGCGCTGGCCTGTTGCTCAGCCTGAATTTGCTGCAGTTTCTGGCTTGCCTGCAGGAGAACTTCCGGGTGGGCGACCAGGTAATCGGCGGCGATTTTGCCGATTTGCGCCTCCTGTTCCGGGGTGAAGGTCGCCGGCGAGTCAGCGGCAGAGGCCATCGCCGGCAATAAAACAGCGCTCAGCAGGGCGACAGAGAGGTATTTCTTGTAGCCAGACATAGTGGGGATCCTTGCGATAAGTGAACGGCAGGTGTGTCTGTATGACAAAATATCACCCTTTTTCGCCGAAGCCTTGCCCGACGGCGCGTTGATTCGTAACTTTATTTTTCAGGCTCAGGTTCCACGCGCGTTGGCGCGGGCCGGCGCCAGCGGTCAACGCTCACCGGGCGGAGTCCCCTGCGCAGCGGCTTTTCGTGGTATTTATTTCAGGTGGTTTCTCTCAATATGTATGCGTTTCTTCAACAATGGGACATGGCGGTGATTATGCTGCAGATTGTCGCCATCGACTTACTGCTGGGCGGCGATAACGCCGTGGTGATCGCCATGGCCTGTCGCAAACTGCCGCCGCAAAAACGCACCAAAGCGATCGTCATCGGCACCGTAGGAGCCATTCTGGCGCGCATCCTGCTGCTGGCGATCGCCCTGTATCTCCTGTCGCTGCCGTGGCTGAAAATAGTCGGCGCGTTGCTCCTGCTGTGGATTGGCATCAAGCTGGTCAGTGATGAGGAGGACGAGAGCGAGGTTGCCAGCTCAGGCAGCCTGTGGCGCACCGCAATCACCATCACCGTAGCGGATGTGATCATGTCGCTGGATAACGTGCTGGCGGTGGCTGCCGCAGGCAAAGGACACATTGCGCTGGTCGCCCTCGGCGTGGCGATCAGCATCCCGGTTATCGTCGCCGGCAGCAAACTGGTGCTGGCCCTGCTCACCCGCTTTCCCGCGGTGGTGCTGCTGGGCGGGATGCTCATCGGCTGGATTGCCGGCTCAATGCTGGTCAGCGACCCTACCCTCCGCCAGCTGTTTCCCACTGCCGGCGAGGGCATGGCGCGCCTGGCCGGCGCCATCGGCGCGCTGCTGGTGCTGTTCGCAGGCTGGCGCCGTCGTCAGCGGCCGCAGGCGAAAGACTAGCCTTGCCTAAGACGCCGTTGACCCCGACGGCGTCAAGTTTCCGCCACTTTTCTTCTCCTTCAGGGCGCATTTGCCCTACGCTTTATACAGACGCCTGATCCAGGGAATATGTAACCACCGCACTGAGCATAGATGAGATAACAGCATGGAATTGAAGGATTATTATGCCATTCTCGGGGTGCAACCAACCGACGATCTGAAAACCATCAAGACCGCCTACCGCCGCCTGGCGCGCAAGTACCACCCCGACGTCAGTAAAGAAAACGATGCCGAAGCCAAATTTAAGGATCTCGCCGAAGCCTGGGAAGTCCTGAAAGATGAGCAACGGCGCGCGGAATACGATCAGCTCTGGCAGCATCGCAACGATCCCGGGTTCGGTCGCCAGCAGCAGACCCACGAGCAGAGCTACAGCCAGCAGGATTTCGACGACATCTTCTCCTCCATGTTTGGCCAGCAGGCGCATCAGCGTCGCCGCCAGCACGCGGCGCGCGGCCACGACCTGGAGATCGAGGTCGCGGTGTTCCTTGAAGAGACGCTGGCCGAGCAAACCCGCACCATCAGCTATAACCTGCCGGTGTATAACGTGTTCGGCATGATCGAAAGCGAGACGCCGAAAACGCTGAATGTGAAGATCCCCGCCGGGGTGGCCGATGGACAGCGCATCCGCCTGAAAGGCCAGGGGACGCCGGGCGAAAACGGCGGCCCGAACGGCGATCTGTGGCTGGTGATCCACATCGCCCCGCACCCGCTGTTCGACATCGTGGGACATAACCTGGAGATCGTCCTGCCGCTGGCGCCGTGGGAGGCCGCGCTGGGCGCCAAAGTCACGGTGCCCACCCTGAAAGAGAGCATTCTGCTGACGGTGCCGCCGGGTAGCCAGGCAGGGCAGCGCCTGCGCATCAAGGGCAAAGGGCTGGTGAGCAAAACCCACACCGGCGATTTGTTCGCCGTTATTAAAATTGTGATGCCACCAAAACCAGATGAAAAAGCGCGTGAGATCTGGCAACAGCTGGCGACCGCCGAAGCCAGCTTCGATCCGCGTAAGACATGGGGGAAAGCCTGATGGCTACAGTAACAGTGACGTTTACCATTACCGAATTGTGCCTGCGTACCGGGGTGTCGGAAGAGGAGCTGACGGAGATTGTCGGCTTAGGCATGATTGAACCGCACCAGCCGCAGGCGGACACCTGGCTGTTCGACGACAGCGCGGTGACGATTGTCCATCGCGCGGTGCGCCTGCGTAACGAGCTGGAGCTGGACTGGCCGGGGATCGCGGTGGCGCTGACCCTGCTGGATGAGAACGCGCGGCTGACCCGCGAAAATCGCCTGCTGCAGCAGCGCCTGGCCCGCTTTCTCGCCCACGGATAGGGGCGACATCCCGGGTGGCGGCGTACCGTCTTACTGCCGGGTGGCGGCTACGCCTGACCCGGCCTACAAACTAAGCACAGCGCAAGCCGGGGAATTTCCCAGTCGCGGCGTTCCGCCTTACCCGGGCTACCGGACAGTGTAAACAGTAGCCCGGCTAAGCGCAGCGCAAGCCGGGGAGTTTCCCGGATAGCGCAAACCGCGAATAGCGCTTAGTCCGGCAGCGAACCGGCGAGGTTGCGCGCCGAAACGCTCTCGCTGACCGGCGCGGGCGGCTCCGGCGCCTTAGCCGGGGCGGCCGCTGGTGCGGCTGTCGGGGCGGAAGAGGCCGGCTGGATCTCAAGGAACGAGGCCAGCATCTTGCGCAGCGTTTCCGGTTTCGTGTCTTCCGCCAGCAGCGCCGCCAGCATCGACGGCAAGCGGCTATCGACTTCCCCTAACGCCAGCCCCGCCAGCAGCGCCGTGCGCGACATATCGCCACGGTCGCCGCGATGGTGGGCCTCAATTTTTGCGTCCGCGAAGCGCTCGCTGGCGCTGATATCCGGGCGCAGGTAAATCAGCACTTTTCTGCGTTCCAGAGTCATAGACGCTCCTTAGCCAATAATTTTCAGACCACGCACCAGGGCGAACTGCGGCTCTTCAGCCACCACGAAACGGTCCTCACGCAGGCCCATACGTTCACGAATGGCATCGGCAACCAGCGGCGCGCCGCCGCCAATCACGATGGCATGCGAGTAGCCTTTAAAGCTATCGATAGCCGTCAGGACGCGGGTGGTCAGACGTTCGATGCTGTTATTGATCACCTTTTTCACCTCAGAAACCGCATCCGGATCGTTAATGTTATCGGTCAGATACTCTTCGTCGTGGCGATTGATAATGATCTGGTCGACGTTATAGCTTGAGGTATCGGTGTTAGCCCGCGCCAGCGCCAGCTTAACGGCGTCGGTCACCAGCGATACGCCCAGCTTCGGATCGCCGTAAATGCGCGAAACCGAGGTCATCTGCCCGGCTACCATCGAGATATCGAGCGTGGTGCCGCCGAGGTCGATAATCAACACCGAATGGGAGGGCTTGAGTTCATCACACAGGCTAATGCCCGCTGGAATCGATTCCGGGCGCACGGTGACTTTTGTGATGTTGAAGACCACGCCTTTATTCAGCTTAACGTCGCGCAGCAAGCTCTTTTTCTTGCGCTCAATGTTGTCGAGGCGATATTGCGCATCCTCGTCATAAAATTCAGTCAGCGGCAGCGTCACGACGATTTCGACGTCCTGCGGCTCAAGACCGCTGGTCAGCAGCGCGTGATGGACAGCGATGGAGTTCAACGGGCTGTACTGCCAGTCAATATTATTGGTCGGGAGCGCATCGGGGGTGATCAGGTCGAATGAGTACTTTTCATCATCCACGGTGTAGTTAAAAGGCTTCCCGGAACCGAAGGTGGCAGACCAGCCGCGTTTAAAACTGTTGGGGCTGATATGGGTGAAAGTTTCGCCATCTTGCTCCCACAGCATTTTGATATTGGTTGAACCATCATCGATAAAAATGCGCATCGCATTGCTCCATCACTGAGACAAATAAGAGAAAAATGTAACACCCAACAAGCGTAGCAAGAGTTAAAAAGCAGCGCAAGAGCACGAAAAAGAGACAATTCTGAGTTTTATTTGAGAACAAATGGAGCTAATGGCAACTCCGTGCGCATAAAAAGAGACCATTTTGAGATAAATTAGAGAAATACGTTTTTCTCTTTTTGCCCGTTTCGACGCTCATTTTTGTCCAAAAAGAGGGCATCCCTCCCCTCTTTCGTCAGCGGTTTTTGAACGCTTTTTACACCTGGTTGGGTACCACAATGGGCCGTTCCGGCTCAGCCACATTTTCCGGTACCCGGCGATATTTATCCAGCAGGTGAATCTGAATGCGACGCAGCATATCGCCGTTGAGCTTGTAATAGCGGAAATAGAGCAACAGCGTCAGGGCAAAAAAGAGCGTCGGCAGCGCAATCATAATCGCCTGCATCCCCAGCAGCGTCTGGGACGACTGGGCCACATTCGGCACGTAACCGATGATACCGAGCACAATGGCGATAAACCAGGCCGCGAACGCCGAGCCCGCTTTCACCACCAGCGTCTGCACCGAATAGGCGATACTTTCGCAGCGGATGTTCATCGTATATTCGCCGTAGTCGACGGTATCGGCCACCATAATAACCTGCAGCACCCAGAACAGCGCGGTACCGATATTCAACAGCACCCCAGCCAGCGAAATAAGCGCGATGTTATAGACCCCGCTCAGCGCCATCAGCAACAGCACACCACAGCCCAGCACCGGTATGATCGAAGCGCCCGCCCACAGAATGCGCCGCGACAGCCCTTTCACCAGCCGCGGAAACAGCACTAACGTCAGCAGGTTCGCCGCGCCGGCGTAGGACATGTAATACGGGAACATCTCTGCGCTGCCAATCACGTAGGTAAAGTAGTAAATCGCAAAGCCAGCGATAATATTCGCCGCCGTGTTATAAGCCAGCGCCATGCCCAACAGGCAGGCCAGCTGATCGTTTTTATAGATCAGCGCCACCATCTGGCGCAGTGAGAGATGGCTGGCATCCTCGCTCACGCCGCTATCCGAGGAGTAAACCTCGTGGACGTTGCGCAGCGTGACGAGGGTGGAAACCACGAAGAAGGCGATCAACACCAGGGTGAACATCTGGAAACCGAAACCGCGGTCGGCGCCGCCCACGGCGCTGACAAACGGCAGCGTGACGCCGGCAGTGACGAATCCCGCCAGGCTGGCGAAAAAGCGTGGATACGGCACCAGCTGTTCACGTTCGCGTTTATCAAGGGTAATGGTCGGCACCAGCGACCAGAACGGCACATCCATGATGGTGTAGGTGAACCCCCACAGCAGATAGGTCAGCCACACCCATGCCAGCAGCGCCCCGCCGGAGAAGTGATGGGCGCTGAACAGCATATACAGCACTACCGAGTTGGTTATCGTGCCAATCAGGATCCACGGTTTGAATTTCCCCCATCGCGATCGCGTACAGTTGACGATCCAACCCATGATCGGATCGGCTATCGCATCGAGGATCCGCGCCACCAGAAACAGGGTGCCGACCACCCCAACCGACAGTCCAACAATATCGGTGTAGTAATACATCAGATACATGTAGACGATACCGATAGCGAAATCTTTACCAAAGGCACCAAATCCGTAGCTGAGCTTTGTTGTCATTGAAATACTCATAGGGTACAGGTCGCTGTCGCCAGCGCCTCCTTCAGTGTTTGATAGAGCATGCAGGACGCCGCCGGGTCGTTGCCCCCGGCGGCATGAGAAGATTAACGATGCAGCCAGGCCGGCAGCCAGTCGCCGTGGCTGGCGATCAGATCGTCCACCAGCGCGTAGATCTCTTCGATCCCCAGCACCGCAGCGGTGTGCGGATCCATCATCGTGGCGTAATAGACGTAATCGCGATTTTCGGTGAGGATCGCCTCCGTAAGCAGCGTCTGCACGTTGATATTGGTCTGCATCAGCGCCGCCAGATGCGCCGGCAGCGCACCCATTTTGGTCGGCTGAATGCCGTTGGCGTCCACCAGGCAAGCCACTTCCACGCAGCAGCCCTGCGGCAGGTTGTCGATAAGGCCGTCATTGCGTACGTTGCCATACACCACGCTTGGCTCGCCGGTCCAGATGGCGTTCATGATGGTGCTGGCATACTCGCGGGATGGCTTCACCTCGATGCGCTCGCCGCGCTGATAGCTCTCCAGCTCCTGATGCCAGTTGGCCAGTTGCTCGACGCAGCGTTTCGGGTATTCATCCAGCGGCACTTTATAGCGGGCGATAAGGTCCTCGCGGCCCGGCTTGATAAACCATGGCGTGTATTCGGCAAAATGCTCCGACGACTCGGTCACAAAGTAGCCGAGCTTTTTGAACATCTCATAGCGGACGATGTTTTCGCAGCGCGGGTTGCCGTGCAGGTTAGGCTTCGGCGCGCGCCCGTCAGCGTAGGCCTGCAGCAGGTCGGGATAAAGGTTGACATAGCTGCCGTCGGCGAGCTTTTTCTCCAGCGAGAGATAGAACGCCATATGGTTAATCCCGGCGCAGCGGTAGCGTAAATCCGCCGGGTTGAGGTCAAGATCGCGCGCCAGTTCTTCCGCCGTTCCCTGCACCGAGTGGCACAGGCCAACCTGTTTAATATGCGGGTAGCGGGCGTAGATGGCCCAGGTGTTCATCGCCATTGGGTTGACGTAGTTAAGCAGGGTGGCGTCCGGGCAGACCTCGGTCATGTCGTCGCAGATAGCCCATAGATGAGGTATGGTGCGCAGGGCGCGCATAATGCCCCCCGGACCCAGCGTATCGGCGATGGTCTGCTCCAGGCCATGGCGTTTACAGACCTCAAAATCAGTGACGGTACAGGGCTCATAGCCGCCAATCTGGAAGGCGACCACAACGAAATCAGCGCCCTGCAGGGCGGTTTTGCGATCGCGATGGCAGCTGATTTCGCCCTTCGCGCCGACGGAATCCATCAGCTTGCGCACCACGGTATGCGACTCTTCCAGCCGGGTGTCATCGATATCCATCAGCGCGACATGCGCCGATTTCAGCGCCGGGCGCTGGAAAACATCACCGAGAATATTTTTAACGAACACCGTCGAACCGGCGCCGATAAAGGTAATTTTTGGGGCGGTCATTACGCTCTCTCCATCAGGTCATTGAACCCTTGCAGAGTGGCACGCCGTTCAGCGTTGCGCTGCCCTGTTCCAACCGGAGCATTCCCGAAAGCTCAGATCGGCCATTAAGCGCCACAAAATCTGAGTTTTCGGGAACAGATTGCGCAAAAAGGAGAGAAAATGGGCCGATTCTTCCGCTAAGCTGTCGTCAGTTCTGGCGAAAAATGCAGCCACTCTGACAATTCAGGAATACGCTAACGATGGAATACCGCTTCACCTCCCTGCCCCCCGATCCCTTTATGTGCAGCAGCGATGAAAAGCAGAGCCGCAGCCCGCTGGCGCTCTACTCTGAGTATCAGCGTATGGATATCGAGCTGCGCCCGCCGCACGCCATGCCTACCAGCCACTGGCATGGCCAGGTGGAGGTCAACGTGCCGTTCGATGGCGACGTGGAATATTTGATTAATAACGAAGTGGTGCGCATAGAGAAAGGCTATATCACTCTGTTCTGGGCCTGTACGCCGCATCAGTTGACCCGCCCGGGGGATTGCCAGCAGATGGCGATCTTTAACCTGCCGATGCATCTGTTTCTCTCATGGCCGCTGGACCGGGAGCTGATCAACCACGTCACTCACGGGATGGTGATTAAATCCCTCGCCGCCCAGCAGCTGAGCGCCTTCGAGGTGCGCCGCTGGCAGCAGGAGCTGAACCACGACAATGAACAGATTCGCCAGCTGGCGATCGATGAAATCGCCCTGATGCTGAAGCGGCTGAGCCTCGCCGGCTGGCAGCCGATTCTGGTCAACAAAACCTCGCGCACCCATAAGAACAGCGTCTCGCGCCATGCGCAGTTTTATGTCAGCCAGATGCTGGAATTTATCGCCGCCCACTACGACCAGGCGCTGACCGTCAATGCCGTCGCCGAGCACGTTAAGCTCAACCCGAACTATGCGATGGGGGTATTCCAGAGAGTGATGCAGCAAACCATGAAGCAGTACATTACCGCCATGCGTATCAATCACGTGCGGGCGCTGCTGAGCGATACCGACAAGACCATCCTGGATATCGCCCTCACCGCCGGTTTCCGCTCCAGCAGCCGTTTCTACAGCACCTTTACCCGCTACGTGGGGATGCCGCCGCAGCAGTACCGTAAACTTAGCCAACAGCGTCGTCACGGTCTGGCCCTGCCGGAGGCATAAAAAATGCCGCCGGGGTTTCCCCAGGCGGCATGGTTTATCGTGAAAAACGGTTAGTCGTTGATACGCGGATGCTGCTGCACCAGTCGCGACCGTTTTGCCTGCAGATCGGCAATCTCCTGATCGATATCTTCGATTTTTTGTTCGATGTTATCGTAGTGCTCGCCAAGGATTTCTTTCGCTTCCTGGATGTCCGATGCCGCCGGGGTCGCTCCTTTCAGCGGACGGTTAGCGGTCTCTTTCATCGACAGGCCCGTGGCCATACCCACCATGGCGATCACCATCAGGTAGTACGCCGGCATCATCAGGTTCTGCGTGGTTTCCACCAGCCACGCCGCCAGGGTTGGCGTCAGACCGGCAATCAGCACCGAGATGTTAAAGGCGCTGGCCAGGGCGCTGAAGCGGATATGCGTCGGGAACATCGCCGGCAGCGAGGAGGCCATCACCCCGATAAAGCAGTTCAGCACCACCGCCAGCAGCAGCAGGCCGGCGAAGATCAGGCCAATCACGTTGCTGTTGATCATAATGAAGGCCGGGATCGACAGGGCAAACAGCGCCACGCTACCAATCAGGATAAACGGACGGCGGCCGAAACGGTCGCTGAGCATGCCGATAACCGGCTGCACAAACAGCATCCCGACCATGATGGCGATGATGATCAGCACCCCATGGTCTTCCGAGTAGTGCAGGTTATGCGACAGGTAGCTCGGCATGTAGGTCAGCAGCATGTAATAGGTCACGTTAGTGGAAATCACCAGACCGATACAGGTCAGCAGGCTGCGCCAGTGCTTCGTGGCAATCTCTTTAAAGGAGACCTTCGGCCCGTCCTGCAGACCTTCACGGTCGCCCTGCTCCATGGTGTCCACATGCTGCTGGAACGCCGGGGTTTCTTCCAGCGCATGGCGCAGATAGAGCCCGATGATGCCTAACGGCAGCGCCAGGAAGAACGGGATACGCCAACCCCACTCAAGGAAGTTCTGTTCCCCCACTACGCTGGAGATCAGGACCACCACGCCAGCCCCCATCACAAACCCGGCGATGGAGCCAAAGTCCAGCCAGCTGCCCATAAACCCGCGTTTACGGTCAGGGGAGTATTCCGCGACGAAGATCGATGCCCCGGTATATTCACCACCGACCGAGAAACCCTGCGCCATTTTACACAGCAGCAGCAGGATCGGCGCCCAGATACCTATCGTGGCATACGAAGGAATAAGGCCGATACAGAAAGTACTTATCGACATGATCACGATAGTTATCGCGAGAATTTTCTGCCGACCATATTTATCGCCCAGCATCCCGAAGAACAGGCCGCCCAGCGGACGTATTAAAAATGGAACGGAAAAGGTACCGAGTGCGGCAATCATCTGCACGCTTGGGTTGGCATCGGGGAAGAAGACTTTACCTAAGGCGTAGGCCACAAAGCCGTAGACGCCGAAATCGAACCACTCCATCGCGTTGCCCAGGGAGGCCGCGGTGATCGCCTTTTTCAGTTTACCATCGTCGATGATGGTCACATCCTTAAGGGTGATGGGCTTTATTTTTTTCCTTTTAAGCATATTTTTCCTCTGCTACTCCGCCTTGAGTGCACGCCTCTTCGCCGAATGGCAAAGCCATTCGCATCGTGCGTCAGGAGCGGTGAATTGCTGTGCTCCTCATTTCAAGCGTAGCAGGTTTGCCTGCACTGTCTGCTGACAGAATGTACAACCGAACCTGTTGACGCCTGCTCTGGCTACTGGTGAATAAATAGAGCGGCTCATCGTGATAATTGATGAAATTGACCTGCTCCCCTTTTTTACCCTAACAGTGTTTATATCTGCGATCAACTTCACATAAATTTACCGCCTAATTACAGAGTGCCGGAAAATAAATAAGTTCATTTCCTGCCGATCGCCCGGAAATTATTTCGTCGATTTTGCTCCACCTCGGGCGGTTAATTTCAGCGTTTATTCGCTTCTTCCCGGAATAACACCACGGCTATTTTTTAGCAAAAAAACACCCGACAAAAGTGGGTGATTGCGCTATAATCACACCCACTTTCGGCTCTCAGCCGCTGTTTAAAGGACCAACGTCCTGTTTTTCGACGACATCACGAGGAACGTCATGCAACTGCCACACTGCCCAAAATGCGATTCGACTTACACTTATGAAGACAACGGCATGTACATCTGCCCGGAATGCGCCCATGAGTGGAACCCTGCCGAAGCCACGGAAGAAACCGACGTTCTGATCGTTAAAGATGCCAACGGCAATTTACTGGCCGATGGCGACAGCGTCACGGTAGTGAAGGATCTGAAGGTTAAAGGCAGCTCTTCAATGCTGAAAATCGGCACCAAAGTGAAGAATATCCGCCTGGTCGAAGGCGATCACAATATTGACTGCAAAATTGACGGTTTTGGCCCGATGAAGCTGAAATCTGAATTCGTCAAAAAGAACTGATTTATTTCCGGGCAGGCGACGCGATTATTTTCCCCTATCGCCGTCGCCGCTCCCGATATCCTGACGGTCCCTCGCCTCCCTGCGTATCCGGTTATTTATCCGGCCAGCCGCCGCTATTTATGCAGCCCCCTGCAGCGGTATTCCCACCCCATTTTCGCGCTGCCGTCTGGCTCAATCCCGCTGCGGGCGACTACGCTTTACGGGTTACGGTCACTGAGGTATTCACCATGTCCTTAAGTCCCTACCTTGCCTTTGCGGGCAACTGCGCCGAGGCGATCGCTTTCTATCAGCAGACGCTGGGCGCGGAGCTGATGTTTAAAATGACCTTTGGCGAAATGCCGCCTTCGGCGCAGGAAGCCTCTGACGGCTGCCCGTCTGGCCAGAAGATGGCGAATGACGCCATCGCCCACGCCAGCCTGCGCATCGGCAACGGCGAGCTGATGCTAAGCGACAGCGCCTTCGGGCCCGATGTACACTACGCCGGCTTCACCCTCGTCCTCGATCCCAGGGATGTCGCTGAAGGTCAGCGCTGGTTCGAAGCGCTGGCGGTCGGCGGACGCATTGAGATGGCCTGGCAGGAAACCTTCTGGGCCCACGGCTTCGGCAAAGTCGTGGATCGCTTTGGCGTTCCCTGGATGATCAACGTGGTCAAACAAGGCTGACCCCGCCAGGGCGGCCTGGCCGCCCTGTCATCCGTCTGGCATTAACTCTTCATCCTTTAGTCATCATCACTTAACCGAACTGCAACATAAACCGGTCAGGATCGGCTCACAACGCGAGGAAGCTCCTCGCCTATGCTGTGTGAGGCTTGATGACCATGCACCTGTCCAGACATCCGACCAGTTATCCCACGCGCTATCAGGAAATCGCCGCCCGGCTTGAGCAGGAGTTGCGCCACCACTATCGCTGCGGTGACTATCTGCCCGCCGAGCAGCAGCTGGCGACGCGCTTCGACGTTAACCGCCACACCCTGCGCCGGGCGATCGACCAGCTGGTTGAGCGCGGCTGGGTACAACGCCGTCAGGGCGTGGGCGTGCTGGTGCTGATGCGGCCGATCGATTACCCGCTCAACGCCCAGGCGCGTTTCAGCCAAAACCTGCTGGAACAAGGCAGCGATCCCACCAGCGAAAAACTGCTGTCGGTACTGCGCCCCGCCAGCGCGCACGTTGCCGAAGCCTTTGGTATTAGCGAGGGCGAGAACGTCATTCATCTGCGCACCCTGCGCCGGGTCAATGGCGTCGCCCTGTGCCTGATTGACCACTACTTCGCCGACCTGCGCTTCTGGCCGGTGTTACAGACCTTCAGCCACGGCTCGCTGCACGACCTGCTGCGCGATCGGCTTGACGTCGAACTGACCCGGGTGCGCACCAAAATCAGCGCCCGTCGCGCACAGGCGAAAGAGAGCAAACTGCTGGAGATCCCCAATATGGCGCCGCTGCTCTGCGTCCGCACCCTCAACAGCCGCCAGGGCGAGCAGGCCGCCACCGAATACTCCGTCAGCCTCACCCGCGCCGACATGATTGAATTCACCATGGAGCACTGAATGCACTTCGATACCGCCACCCGCCAGCGCTGGATGTCCGTGCTGGCCCACAGTGAACCGCAAGATCTTCTGGCGCGCATGCACTCCCTGCAGCTGGCGCCGGAGTATGAACTGATCCGCACTCCCGAGACTGGCCTGGTGCAGCTTCAGGCCCGGATGGGCGGTATCGGCGACCGTTTCTTCGCCGGCGACGCCACGCTCACCCGCGCCGCGGTACGTCTGGCCGACGGAACGCTCGGCTACAGCTGGATCTTAGGCCGCGACCGCCCGCACGCCGAACGCTGCGCGGCCATCGACGCCCTGCTGCAGTCACCCCGCCATTTTCACAATTTAATGGAAACCCTGATAACCCCGCTGGAAGCGCTACGCAGCGCGCGCATTGAAGCCCGACGCGCCGAAGTCAACGCCAGCCGGGTCGACTTCTTTACCCTGGTTCGCGGAGATAACGCATGACCTTACAACCCGCTTTTTCCCTGGCTGTGCAGGATGCCCAACACAGTTTTCGTCGCCTGCTGAAAGCGATGAGCGAGCCGGGGGTGATTGTCTCCCTGCAGCAGTTACAGCACGGCTGGCAGCCGCTGAACGTCGCTTCCACCAGCCTGCTGTTGACCCTTGCCGATCACGAAACGCCGGTCTGGCTCGCCAGCGCTCTGCATAACGATCTGGTGGGACAGAATCTGCGCTTTCATACCGGCGCGCCGCTGGTGGACCAGCCGCAGCAGGCGGTCTTTGCCGTCGCCAATGACGGCATCAGCGCCGAGCAGCTCAACGTCCTCTCCGCTGGCACCGTCACCGCCCCGGAGACCGGCGTCACGCTGATCGTTCAGCTCGCCAGCCTTAGCGGCGGACGCATGCTGCGCCTGACCGGGGCGGGCATTGCCGAAGAGCGAATGATCGCCCCTCAGCTGCCGGACTGCATCATTGACGAACTGACGGAGCGCCCACACCCGTTCCCGCTGGGCATTGATCTGATCCTCACCTGCGGCGAGCGCCTGCTGGCGATCCCGCGCACCACTCACGTGGAGGTTTGCTAAATGTACGTTGCCGTCAAGGGCGGCGAGAAGGCGATCCGCGCCGCTCACGCCTTACAGGAACAGAAACGACGGGGCGATGGACGGCTTCCCGAACTGAGCGTTGACCAGATAGGCGAACAGCTCAATCTGGCGGTGGACCGGGTGATGACCGAGGGCGGCATCGCCGACCGCGAACTGGCGGCGCTGGCGCTCAAACAGGCCAGCGGCGATAACGTCGAAGCGATCTTCCTGCTGCGCGCCTACCGCACCACCCTGCCGCGGCTGGCGGTTAGCGAACCGATCGACACCGCCAAAATGCGTCTCGAACGCCGCATCTCGGCAGTGTACAAAGATATCCCCGGCGGCCAGCTGCTGGGCCCCACTTACGACTACACCCACCGCCTGCTCGATTTTACCCTGCTGGCAAACGGCGAAGCGCCTTCTGTGCAGCAAGCCGAGTGCGACACGCAGCCGACGCCGCACGTCTTTAGCCTGCTCACGCAGCAGGGTCTGGCGAAGGCCGAGGAAGATCGCGGCACACCGCCCGACGATATCACCCGCACCCCGCCGGTCTACCCCTGCTCACGTTCTTCGCGCCTGCAGCAGCTAATGCGCGGCGATGAAGGCTACCTGCTGGCGCTGGCCTATTCGACTCAGCGCGGCTATGGCCGCAACCATCCGTTTGCCGGCGAGATCCGCAGCGGCTACGTGCAGGTGGAGATTGTCCCGGAAGAGCTGGGCTTTAGCGTCAATATTGGCGAGCTGCTGCTCACCGAATGCGAAATGGTCAACGGCTTCGTCGCCCCGCAGGATGAGCCGCCGCACTTCACCCGCGGCTACGGTCTGACCTTCGGCATGAGCGAGCGCAAAGCGATGGCCATGGCCCTCGTCGACCGCGCCCTGCAGGCGGCGGACTATGACGAAGAGATTGCCGGTCCCGCCCAGGATGAAGAGTTTGTGCTGGCCCACGCCGATAACGTTGAAGCCGCCGGCTTCGTCTCGCATCTGAAGCTGCCGCACTATGTCGATTTCCAGGCCGAACTGGCGCTGCTGAAACGCCTGCAACGGGAGAACGAACGTGGCTAACCCACTGACTGGCTATAACTTTGCTTATCTCGACGAGCAAACCAAGCGCATGATCCGCCGGGCTATTCTCAAAGCGGTAGCCATTCCCGGCTACCAGGTGCCGTTCGGCGGTCGCGAAATGCCGATGCCCTACGGCTGGGGCACTGGCGGCATCCAGTTGACCGCCAGCGTCATCGGCGAGAACGACGTGCTGAAGGTGATTGACCAGGGCGCCGATGACACCACCAACGCGGTGTCGATTCGTCAGTTCTTTAAGCGTGTTACCGGCGTCGCCACCACCGAGCGTACCGAAGACGCCACCCTGATCCAGACCCGCCATCGCATCCCGGAGACGCCGCTGGTGGAGGATCAGATCCTGATCTACCAGGTGCCGATCCCGGAGCCGCTGCGCTTTATCGAGCCGCGTGAAACCGAAACCCGCACCATGCACGCCCTGGAAGAGTACGGCGTGATGCAGGTGAAACTGTATGAAGATATCGCCCGCTTCGGCCATATCGCCACCACCTACGCCTACCCGGTGAAGGTCAATGGCCGCTACGTGATGGATCCCTCGCCGATCCCGAAATTCGATAACCCGAAAATGCATATGATGCCGGCGCTGCAGCTGTTCGGCGCCGGGCGCGAAAAGCGGATCTACGCCGTGCCGCCCTATACCCCGGTGGAGAGTCTCGATTTCGACGACCACCCATTTACCGTCCAGGAGTGGGATGAACCCTGCGCCATCTGCGGCTCGCGCCACAGCTACCTCGACGAAGTGGTGCTGGATGACAGCGGCCAGCGGATGTTTGTCTGCTCCGATACCGACTATTGCCGCCAGCAGAGCGAGGGGCAGAAAAAATGAACCAGCCATTACTTGCTGTGAATAACCTGACCCATCTCTACGCCCCGGATAAAGGTTTTCGCGATGTCTCCTTCGAGCTGTGGCCGGGAGAAGTGCTCGGCATCGTCGGCGAGTCCGGCTCCGGTAAAACCACCCTGCTGAAGGCAATCTCCGCCCGCCTGACGCCGCAGCGGGGCGAGGTGCTGTACCAGCAGCGCTCGCTGTACGCCATGAGCGAAGCCGAACGCCGCCGCCTGCTGCGCACCGAATGGGGGGTGGTGCATCAGCACCCAATGGACGGTCTGCGTCGCCAGGTCTCCGCCGGGGGCAACATCGGCGAACGGCTGATGGCCACCGGCGCCCGCCACTACGGCAACATTCGCGCCACCGCTGAAAAGTGGCTGCAGGAGGTGGAGATCCCGCCCTCGCGCATCGACGACCTGCCCACCACCTTCTCCGGCGGCATGCAGCAGCGTCTGCAGATTGCCCGCAATCTGGTCACCCAGCCGAAGCTGGTGTTTATGGATGAACCCACCGGCGGGCTGGATGTGTCCGTGCAGGCGCGGCTGCTTGATCTGCTGCGTGGCCTGGCGGTGGAGCTGAATCTGGCGGTAGTGATTGTTACCCACGATCTCGGCGTCGCCCGCCTGCTGGCGAACCGACTGCTGGTAATGAAGCAGGGCCAGGTGGTGGAAAGTGGCTTAACCGACCGGGTGCTCGACGATCCGCACCATCCTTATACCCAGCTGCTGGTGTCGTCGGTGTTGCAGAATTAATGCTGTTTTGCCGGGTGGCGGCTGCGCCTTACCCGGCCCACAGGTGCGTTATTCGTAGGCCGGGTAAGCGAAGCGCCACCCGGCAACCCAACCTCGTGAGAGCTAACATGATCCGCGTTGAAAACGTCCATAAAACCTTTGTTCTGCACCAGCAGCACGGCGTGCGTCTGCCGGTGCTGGCCGACGCCTCGCTGACCGTTAACGCCGGGGAGTGCGTGGTGCTCCACGGTCACTCCGGCAGCGGCAAATCGACCCTGCTGCGTTCGCTGTACGCCAACTATCTGCCGGACAGCGGCCATATTCATATCCGCCACGGCGACGAATGGGTGGACCTGGTCACCGCCACGCCGCGCAAGGTGCTGGAAGTGCGCAAAACCACCATCGGCTGGGTCAGCCAGTTTCTACGGGTGATCCCGCGTATTTCGGCGCTGGAGGTGGTGATGCAGCCGCTGCTCGATCTCGGGACGCCGCGTGAAGCGAGCGCCGCCAAAGCCGCCCAGCTGCTGACCCGCCTCAACGTTCCGCAACGTCTGTGGCACCTTGCGCCGTCGACCTTTTCCGGCGGCGAACAGCAACGGGTCAATATCGCCCGCGGTTTTGCGGTCGACTATCCGATCCTGCTCCTCGATGAACCCACCGCCTCACTGGATGGCAAAAACAGTGCTGCCGTGGTCGACCTGATCCACGATGCCAAAGCGCGCGGCGCGGCCATCGTCGGGATTTTCCATGACGAAGGGGTACGCCGTCAGGTCGCCGACCGGCTGCACCCCATGGGAATAACAGCATGATTATCAATAACGTAAAACTGGTTCTCGACGATGACGTGGTCCACGGTTCGCTGGAAGTCCAGGACGGTCGCATTCTCGCCTTCGCTGAAAGCCAGAGCCGGCTGCCGCAGGCGCTGGATGGGGAAGGCGGCTGGCTGCTGCCGGGCCTTATCGAGCTGCATACCGATAACCTCGACAAGTTCTTTACCCCGCGGCCGAAGGTAGACTGGCCGGCCCACTCGGCGATGAGCAGCCACGACGCAATGATGGTCGCCAGCGGCATCACCACCGTGCTGGACGCCGTGGCGATTGGCGACGTGCGCGATGGCGGCGATCGTCTTGAGAATCTGGAGAAGATGGTCAATGCGGTGGAAGAGACGCAAAAGCGCGGTCTTAACCGCGCAGAGCACCGTCTGCACCTGCGCTGCGAGCTGCCGCATCACACCACGCTGCCGCTGTTTGAAAAGCTGATCGACCGCGAGTCGGTGAGCATGGTCTCTCTGATGGACCACTCGCCCGGCCAGCGTCAGTACGCCGATCGCAGCAAGTACCGCGATTACTATCAGGGAAAATATCATCTGACGCATGACGAAATGGACCGTTTTGAAGCCGAGCAGATGGCTCTGGCCGCCACCTGGTCGCAGCCCAATCGCCAGACCATCGCCGCCATGTGCCGCGCCCGCCGTATCGCCCTCGCCAGCCACGACGACGCCACCGAGGCGCATGTGGCTGAATCCCACCAGCTGGGTAGCGTCATCGCCGAGTTTCCCACCACCCTGGCCGCGGCGCAGGCTTCACGTCAGCACGGGATGCACGTCCTGATGGGGGCGCCGAATATCGTGCGCGGCGGTTCCCACTCCGGCAACGTCGCCGCCCACCTGCTGGCGAACCACGGTTTGCTCGACATTCTCTCTTCCGACTACTATCCCGCCAGCCTGCTGGATGCCGCATTCCGCATCGCCGACGCCGAGGATAACGCCTTCACCCTGGCGCAGGCGATCCGTCTGGTCAGCAAACATCCGGCGCAGGCGCTGGGCCTTGACGATCGCGGCGTCATCGCCGAGGGGAAACGCGCCGACCTGGTGCTGGCGCACCGTCGCGGCGAGCATGTCCACATCGACCATGTCTGGCGCCAGGGAAGGAGGGTCTTTTAATGCCGGGAAAACTGATCTGGCTGGTGGGCCCCTCCGGCTCCGGGAAAGACAGCCTGCTGGCGGCGCTGCGCCAGCGCGAGCACCCGCAGCTGCTGGTGGCGCATCGTTACATTACCCGGCCCTTTAACGCCGGTAACGAAAACCATATCGCCCTCAGCGAACATGAATTTTTTACCCGCGCCGAGCAGCATCTCTTTGCCCTCAGCTGGCACGCCAACCATACTTACTATGGCATTGGCGTGGAGATCGACCTGTGGCTGCACGCCGGCTTCGACGTGGTGGCCAATGGCTCCCGCGCCCATCTGGCGCTGGCGCGGGAACGCTACGGCGAGGTGCTGGTGCCGATCTGTCTCGCCGTCTCGCCGCCGGTGCTGCGCCAGCGGCTGGAGCAGCGCGGCCGGGAAAATGCGGTGGATATCGCCCAGCGTCTGGACCGCGCCGCGCGCTATAAGCCGGACGATTGCCTGACGCTGAATAACGACGGCAGTCTCCGACAATCGGTCGATGAATTTTTCCGCCTGCTGCGCAGCCACGCGGTGCGCGAAGCGGATCCGCTGGTATAAACCAAAGGTGACACGATGAGCCTGACCCTCCGCTTAACCGGCACCGGCGGCGCTCAGCTGGTGCCGGCCTTTGGCTGCGATTGCGCGGCCTGCCGCCGCGCCCGCCGCGAGGAAAGCCATCGCCGACGCCCCTGTAGCGGGGTGGTGACGTTCAACAGCGCAGTGACGCTGCTGGACGCCGGCAGACCGGATCTGATGGAACATCATCCCGCCGGCAGCTTTCAGCAGGTGCTGCTAACCCACTATCACCTGGATCATGTGCAGGGGCTGTTTCCGCTGCGCTGGGGCGTGGGCGCGCCGATCCCGGTCTACGGCCCGCCGGACTACGCCGGCTGCGACGATCTGCTCAAGCACCCCGGCCTGCTCGACTTCAGCCATACCGTCACGCCGTTTGTGGTGTTTGAGCTGCAGGGCCTGCGGGTAACGCCCCTGCCGCTCAACCATTCGAAGCTCACCTTCGGTTATCTGCTGGAGTCGGCCCACAGTCGGGTAGCCTGGCTCTCGGATACCGCCGGGCTGCCGGACAAGACGCTGAAGTTTTTACTCAGCAACCGCCCGCAGGCGATGATCATCGACTGCAGCCATGAGCCGCGGGCGCAGACCCCGCGTAACCATAACGATTTCAATACCGTTCGCGCCCTTAACCAGGCGATAGGCTGTCCGCGGGTGATCCTCACCCATATCAGCCATCAGTTTGACGTCTGGATGATGGATAACCCGCTACCGGAAGGTTTCGAAGCGGGTTATGACGGGATGGAAATCGTGCTGGATTAGGCGTCGGTCTGCTGCGGGGCGATCAATAGTCATCGTCCAGACGACGCTGATCGCTTTCTAACTGGCGGCGATCGCGATCGAGCTGGCGCTGGCGTTCATCCAGCTGACGGCGGCGATCGTCCAGCTGGCGTTGCCGATCGTCATGCTGACGCTGGCTGTCACGGCTCTGCTGGCGACTTCCCTGATAGCGCCCGTCATCATACCGGCCATCGTCATCGTATCTGTCGTCGTCATCAGAGCGACTGCTACCCGGGTTATAGGCGTCGTTAATGGCTTGCTGAATATTGCCGATCGCGTCATCGATAATATCGGCGCGGGCGGCCAGGCTGGTCAGCGACAGAGTGCAAAAGAGCAGTGCGATTGCGTAACGTTTCATCGGGGCCAATCTCATCAGAGTCCTGCCGCTACCTTAATCATCGGCATGCCGCCCGGGTAGCGGAGGAATCTCAAATCCTCGCGTACGCTGCACTCAGCGCCTGCGCCAGTTGAGCGCGGGTAAAGGGCTTACGCAGCCACTCCACCTCCGGCAGGGCCGGGTTCTGCGCCGGGCGCAAATCCTGACCGCTGATCAGCAGTACCGGCAGCGCCGGAAAGCGGCGTCGGGCGGTATGGATCACATCGGCGCCGCTCAGCGCGCCGGGCAGCATCAAATCGCTGATCAACAGGGCGATATCCGGCGAGGCCTCCAGCAGCTGCAGCGCCTCTTCCCCGCTGGCGGTTTCCAGCGTCAACCAGCCCAGCTGATGCAGCTGCTCACACAGCGTCTGGCGAACATCCTCTTCATCCTCCAGCACCAGCGCCAGCCGCTCTCCCGCCGGGATGGGTTCGTCTTCCACCGGCGCCACCGCCTTCACGACCTCGGTCATCGCCCGGGGCAGCTGCAGCCGCACCGTCGTCCCCTGCCCCGGCGCGCTCTCCAGCGCCACCCGGCCGCCCGACTGGCGCACAAAGCCATACACCATCGACAGCCCCAGGCCGCTGCCGCTGCCGGTGGCTTTGGTGGTGAAGAAGGGTTCAAACACCCGGGCTTTCACCGCCTGCGACATGCCGCTGCCGTGATCGATCACCTCCAGGGCCACCATATCCTGCCGCTGGCCGCTGCTGCGAGTGACCCGCTGATTCCAGGTGCGAATTTTAATGACGCCCGCGCGCCCGGCCATGGCGTCGCGGGCGTTCATCACCAGGTTGATCAGGGCGTTTTCCAACTGGCCGACGTCTATCCATGCCGGCCATGCCGGCGACTGCGCCTCAATCTCCAGGCTCAAGGTCGCCGGCAGGGAGTGGCGCATCAGCTCGCTGAGGTTCTCCAGCAGCGGCGCCATCGCCACCGCCTGGGGATGCAGCGCCTGCTTGCGCGAAAAGGCCAGCAGCCGCTGGGTCAGAAGCGCCCCGCGTTCCGCCGCCTTCAGCGCCCTGGTGAGGCGCGGCGCATCCTGCGCATTCGGCTCCACCAGCTCAAGGCTGCCGATGATCACCGCCAGCAGGTTGTTAAAATCATGCGCCAGGCCTCCGGTCAGCTGGCCGACGGCCTTCATCTTCTGGCTGTGCAGCAGCGCCTCCTCCAGCTCCTGGCGCTTAATCCGATCGATCTCCATCTGGGTGGTCTTCTCTTTCAGCAGCCGGGTGGTGTGCTCCAGCGACGCCGTATTGCGGGCGAAAACGTTAAAGGCGCGCGCCAGTTCGCCCAGCTCGTCGCGCCGCTGCAGGGCCGGCACCGAGACGTTCGGCTCTCCCTGAGCCAGCCGCGACATCGCCCGCGAGATAGCGGTCAGATTAGAGCCCAGGTTACGGTAGATGTACCACCCGGCGCAGCCGGTGATCGCCAGCGCCAGCAGCGCGGAAAGCAGAATAAACATGCTGATGGAGCGCAGCTCCCGATGGCTCTGCGCCGCCCGCTGTTCTGAGGCTTCCGCCACCCGGGTCACGTACTGATTGATGTCGTCGTTAAGCAGCGCGACCAGCGCTTTGATGTGGTACATGTACCAGCTGATCGTCAGGTCGCTCTCCTCCAGCTGGGCCGACAGCGGGGCCAGCTTCGCCAGCTCCCGGGTGACGTCGGGGAGAACAAACGCCAGCGCGGGATCGGCGCTTTGAGCCGGCAGGTCGCCGCGCAGCTGGTCGAGCTGCAGAACGATCGACCGCGGCGTGACGGTATGGATCGCGGCGGCGATCAGCCGGTCCATCTCGGCTAGCCGACGAGGATCGATCGCCCGGTCCCCGCCGCGATCGTTAAGATCGGCGAGATGGCGCAGGTTGCTCTGATTCTGGTAAAGCGAACTCAGCAGCGCATTGCGCTGCAGATGACGACGCTGGCCGCGCTCCAGCATCTCCGCCACGCTCTGCTGCAGCGCGTTGCTGCGGCGAATAATACTGGCCACCAGCGCCTGCTCCTGCTGCGCCAGCGGGGCCGCCGCCAGCTGGGCCAGCGAGTGCTTCAGCGCCTGCTGCGTCGCCAGCAGCCGTTCCGCTTCGCTTTTGTACTCCAGCGCGCCCACCACCTGCGACAGGCGCACCGCCGCCGTGGCGACATTCGCCGTGTCCCGCGCCAGATCCATACTGCCGCGCATATCGTTGAGGGTCTGGCGCTGCACCTGCTCCTGCAGCTGGCTGGCGTGGTGAAAGCCGAACACCGCCACGCCGCTCACCAGCAGGGTGACGACCACCATCAGCAGATTAAAGGAGAGCAGGCGGCCACGGGCGCTGGTGAAAAACGGGTGTCGGCGAGCGGTCATAGCAACTCCGGTGAAGGAACGGTCGGCATATAGGCGTGACGGTGCAGAAAATGACGCCGCATAACTGTGATCGCGGTTAACTATTTATCACTATGACAAATATGAATGGATTCTGACATCCTGCATTTATTTTCCGGTGGTGGACTGCTGCTATTGTTCTCGCAGACAGGAGCGCCGTGATGACCGCCACCCCGGTACTGGAAATGCGCCATATCGCCAAAGCTTTTGGCAAATTCTACGCGCTGAAGGGCGTCGACCTGACGGTCTGGCCCGGCGAGATCCATGCCCTGATGGGGGAAAACGGCGCCGGAAAAAGCACGCTGATGAAGATCCTCGCCGGCGCCTATACCGCCACCAGCGGCGAGATCCTGATCGACGGGAAACCGCAAACGATCCGCGGCCCCAAGGACGCGCTGGCCGCCGGGATCACGTTGATCTACCAGGAGATGCAGCTGGCGCCGAACCTGACCGTCGCGGAAAACATTTTCCTCGGCAGCGAGCTGGCACGTGGTGGCCTGGTGCAGCGCAAAGCCATGCTCAGCCAGGCGCAGGCGGTGATCGACCGTCTCGGCGCCCAGTTCAGGGCCAGCGACCGGGTGATGACCCTGACCATCGCCGAGCAGCAGCAAGTGGAGATCGCCCGCGCCCTGCACCGTCAAAGCCGCATTCTGGTGATGGATGAACCCACCGCCGCCCTCTCCTCGCGGGAAACCCAGCGCCTGTTCGACCTCATCCTGCGCCTGCGCGATGAGGGGATGGCGATTATCTATATCAGCCACCGCATGGCGGAAGTGTATGAGCTCTCCGACCGGGTCAGCGTCCTGCGCGACGGGCAGTATGTCGGCAGCCTGGTGCGCGACAAGCTCAACGCACCGGAGCTGGTGCGCATGATGGTCGGCCGTCCGCTCAGCGATCTGTTCAATAAAGAGCGCGATATTCCCCGCGGCCAGCCGCGCCTGCGGGTCGAGGATCTGACCGATGGCGGTAAGGTTAAGCCCAGCAGCCTGGTGGTGCATGCCGGCGAAATCGTCGGCCTCGCCGGGCTGGTCGGCGCCGGACGCTCCGAACTGGCGCAGCTGATCTTTGGCGTGCGCAAAGCCACCGGCGGGGTGATCGAGATCGACGGCGAGCCGGTGGTGATCCACTCGCCGCGCGAAGCCATCGACCATGGCATCGGCTTTCTGACCGAAAACCGCAAAGAGCAGGGCCTGTTTCTCGAACTGGCGGCCCAGGAAAACATCACCATGGCGACGCTGGAGCGCGACGCGACCTGGGGAATGCTCAACCGCCGGAAGGCGCAAACCATCTCCGATGATGCCATCCAGCTGCTGAACATCCGCGTACCGCACGCCCAGGTGCGCGCCGGCGGGCTGTCCGGCGGCAACCAGCAGAAATTATTGATTTCACGCTGGGTGGCGATTGGCCCGCGCATTCTGATCCTTGATGAACCCACCCGCGGCGTCGACGTCGGCGCGAAAAGCGAGATTTACCGCATCATGAACGACATGGCGCGCCAGGGCGTCGCCATTCTGATGATCTCCAGCGAACTGCCCGAAGTGGTGGGCATGAGCGACCGGGTCTATGTGATGCGCGAAGGGACTATCGCCGGCGAGCTGCAGTCCGGCGATATCAGCCAGGAACAGATCATGACGCTGGCCACCGGCGTGAACGATTCTCACCTTAAGGCAGGGCAACTATGAGCATACCGAAAGAGACCTCCGCGCCGGTCGCGAAATCCGCTTCGGCGAAAAAAATGCTGATGGGCGACCTGATGCAGACCGTCGGCATTCTGCCGATCCTCATCCTGATCGTCGCCGTCTTCGGCTTTATCGCCCCCAACTTCTTCACGGAAAGCAATCTGCTGAATATCACCCGCCAGGCCTCGATCAACATTGTGCTGGCGGCGGGAATGACCTTCATCATCCTCACCGGCGGCATTGACCTTTCCGTCGGCTCCATTCTCGGCACCACCGCGGTGGCGGCAATGGTGGTCTCGCTGATCCCGGAGCTGGCGTTGCTGTCGATTCCGGCGGCGCTGATGCTCGGCCTGCTGCTCGGCCTGTTCAACGGCGCGCTGGTGGCCTTCGCCGGGCTACCGCCGTTTATTGTCACTCTCGGCACCTATACGGCGCTGCGCGGCGCCGCCTATCTGCTGGCCGACGGCACCACGGTGATCAACTCCGATATCAGCTTCGAGTGGATCGGCAATGACTACCTCGGCCCGGTGCCGTGGCTGGTGGTCATCGCCCTGGCGGTTATCGCGGTGTGCTGGTTTATCCTGCGCCGAACCACCCTTGGGGTGCATATCTACGCGGTGGGCGGCAACATGCAGGCGGCGCGGCTGACCGGCATTAAAGTCTGGCTGGTGCTGTTGTTTGTCTATGGCATGAGCGGCCTGCTCTCCGGCCTTGGCGGAGTGATGAGCGCCTCCCGGCTGTACAGCGCCAACGGTAACCTCGGGGTCGGCTACGAGCTGGACGCCATCGCCGCGGTCATTCTTGGCGGCACCAGCTTCGTCGGCGGGATCGGCACCATCACCGGTACGCTGGTGGGGGCGCTGATTATCGCCACCCTCAATAACGGTATGACCCTGATGGGGGTCTCCTACTTCTGGCAACTGGTGATCAAAGGGGCGGTGATCATCATTGCGGTGCTGATCGACAAATACCGTACCCGACATCATCAAAGTGCATAACAACACCATCTTACCTGCGAGGAAAAGCGAATGCGTTTAAAACCGATAGTCACCGCGCTGTGTGCTGGCGCGCTGCTGGCCGCCTCCCCTTTTGCGTCGGCCAAAGAGCTGAAAGCGATTGGCGTGACGGTGGGCGACCTTGCCAACCCGTTCTTTGTGCAGATCACCAAGGGCGCGGAGCTGGAGGCCCGCAAGCTGGCGGGGGATAACGTCAAAGTGACGCTGGTCTCCAGCGGCTACGATCTGGGCCAGCAGGTGGCGCAGATCGATAACTTTATCGCCGCCAAAGTCGATATGATTATCCTCAACGCCGCCGATTCGAAAGGCATTGGCCCGGCGGTGAAACGGGCCAAAGAGGCCGGGATCGTGGTGGTGGCGGTTGACGTTGCCGCCGAAGGGGCCGACGCCACCATCACCTCCGATAACACCCAGGCGGGCGAGCTGGCCTGTAAATACATTAGCGATCGTCTGAACAACAAAGGCAACGTGGTGATCATCAACGGGCCGCCGGTCTCCGCCGTACAAAACCGCGTCGAAGGCTGCGAAACGGAGTTCAAAAAACACCCGGATATAAAAATTCTGTCCTCCAACCAGAACGCCAAAGGCAGCCGGGAAGGCGGACTGGAGGTGATGACCTCCCTGCTGGCGGCCAATCCGAAGATTGACGGCGTGTTCGCGATCAACGATCCGACAGCGATTGGCGCCGATCTGGCAGCGAAACAGGCGCAGCGCAGCGAGTTCTTCATCGTCGGCGTCGACGGCAGCCCGGACGGCGAAGAGGCGCTGAAGCGTAAGAACTCCTTGTTTGTCGCAACGCCGGCGCAGGATCCGCAGGTGATGGCGGCGAAGGCGGTGGAAATTGGCTACAACATCCTGCAGGGCAAACCGGCCCCAACCGCGCCGGTGCTGATCCCGGTGACCATGATCGACAAAAACAACGTCAGCTCTTACAAAGGCTGGACCGTGAAATAAGCGCAACCGGGCGCACGATCGTTCCGCCGATTGTGCGCTACGCTTAACAAGTATGACGGCGCGGAGTAGCGATCATGGAACGTAAAGGCATTATTGCCGCAGGCAACATGCTGGTCGATCATGTCCACCAGATCAGACAGTGGCCGGAGCGCGGCTGGCTGGTGGAGATTATGCATAGCGAACGCGCCACCGGCGGCGCGCCGCTGAACGTCCTGCTGACCCTGGCCAAAATGCACGCCGGCCTGCCGCTGCAAGCGGTCGGCCTGATTGGCGAGGATAACGATGGCGACTACATTACCGCCATGCTCGATCAGTACCATATCAATCGCCAGCTCGTGCAGCGCACCAGCTCTGCCCCCACCTCGATGACTCAGGTGATGACCGACGCTGACGGTCAGCGCACCTTCTTTCACTCTCCCGGCGCCAACCGCCTGCTTGACCTTCCGGCCTTTGAGCCGCTGGATGCGCCGCTGAAAATTTTCCATCTCGGCTATCTGCTGCTGCTTGAGAGTCTCGATCGCCCCGACGAAGTGTACGGCACCCGCAGCGCGCGACTGCTGGCGCAGATGCGCGAGCGAGGCTATGAGGTTTCCCTCGATCTGGTGTCGCGCAAGGGCGACCCGCGCTACCGCCCGCTGGTCCTGCCGGCGCTGGCGCATCTTGACTACCTGACCATCAATGAACTGGAAGCCAGCGAGTTTAGCGGGCTGGAGATTCGGCTACCCAACGGCGAGCCGCACGTCGCCCATATCGCCCGCGCCGCCAGCGCATTGCTTGACGCCGGCGTGCGCCAACGGGTGGTGATCCACTGCCCGGAGGGGGCATGGGGCGTCTCACGTACCGAAGCCGGGCGCTGGGTGCCGTCATGGCGGCTGCCGCCGGAGGAGATTGTCGGCAGCGTCGGCGCCGGGGATGCCTTCTGCGCCGGCCTGCTGTACGGCAGCCACGAACGCTGGCCGTTAACCGACAGTCTGCAGCTGGCCCACGCCTGCGCCCGCGCCAGCCTGCAGGCTGCCAATGCGATCGACGGCGCCAAAACGCTCACTGAGCTACAGACGTTTATTCAGTTGCAAAATAATTAGAAGGGTTGACTCCCCCAGCAATGGCCAGGCCGGTTAGACAGCTTCCCGCCCTATGCCGCCTTCTCGCTGTGGGTCACGTCGGCGGAAAAGACATAGCCCAGGCCGCGCAGCGTTTTAATCAGCGTCGGCTGATGCGGGTTCAGCTCGATTTTGCGCCGCAGGCGCATGATCAGCACATCGATGGTGCGGTCGAACACCTCGGTGCTTTCGGTATGGGTCAGCGCCAGCAACTGTTCGCGGTTCAGTACCCGGCGGGCGTTCTGCGCCAGCGCCAGCAGCAAACCGTATTCTCCCTGGGTCAGCGGGATCGCCTGCTGCTGCGGGTTATACAGCTCACAGCGGGTGGTATCCAGCCGCCAGCCGTTGAACGTCAGGCCGGCGGCGACGCCCGGCGCCTCGCTGGCCAGCGCCCCGCTGCGCCGCAGCACCGCCTTCACCCGGGCGACCACCACCCGCGAACTGAACGGTTTGGCGATGTAATCATCGGCACCCATCTCCAGGCCCACCACCACATCGGACTCACTGCCCAGGCCGGAGAGCATCACCACCGGCAGCTCCGGCCGGGTGCGCTGCAGCTGCTGAAGCACCTGCAGGCCATTGGTATCCGGCAGGATCATATCCAGCAAAACCAGCGCGATGTCCGCCCGCTGCGCCACCGTCGCCAGCGCGTCGCCGCCGGTCTGGCAGACCAGCACCTCAAACGCGTGCGCGCCGAGCACATCTCTGAGCAGCTCGCCCATCGCTATGTCGTCATCGACCACTAAAATGACCGGTTTCATCTTTGCCTCTGCCCGCGGGGAGTTAGTGTCAGTCTGATCGATTCTGCAAGGCTGCGCCGACAAATTCCTCTCCCGGTGACATTTTTTCAAGCGCCGTCACATCTCCAGGGTATCGACACGTCAAATCTGTCGACAGGCTGTTTTTCGTCAGCATTTCGCCCAAAAAAGCCGCGTATCATCAAGGAATACCCACAATGAAAATATGGCATAGAAGATGCATAGTGACGGCGCGATAGCGCAAACGCGCCCATTGAATAACTGGAGCAAGACCGATGAAAAAAGTCGTCACGGTTTGCCCGTATTGCGCATCAGGTTGCAAAATCAATCTGGTGGTCGATAACGGCAAAATCGTTCGGGCTGAAGCGGCGCAGGGGAAAACCAACCAGGGAACCCTGTGCCTGAAAGGCTATTATGGCTGGGACTTTATTAACGATACCCAGATCCTGACGCCGCGCCTGAAAACCCCCATGATCCGTCGTCAACGCGGCGGCAAGCTGGAAGCTGTCTCCTGGGATGAGGCGCTGGATTACGTCGCCACTCGCCTCAGCGCCATTAAAGCCAAATATGGCCCGGATGCGATCCAAACCACCGGCTCCTCCCGCGGCACCGGTAATGAAACCAACTATGTGATGCAAAAATTCGCGCGCGCCGTTATTGGTACCAATAACGTCGACTGCTGCGCTCGCGTCTGACACGGCCCTTCGGTTGCAGGTCTGCACCAGTCGGTCGGTAACGGCGCCATGAGTAATGCCATCACAGAGATTGATAACACCGATCTGGTGTTTATCTTCGGCTACAACCCGGCGGATTCCCACCCTATCGTGGCGAATCACGTCATTAACGCTAAACGCAACGGGGCGAAAATTATCGTCTGCGACCCGCGCAAAATTGAAACCGCGCGCATCGCCGATATGCACATTGCGCTGAAGAACGGCTCGAATATCGCGCTGCTCAACGCGATTGGCCACGTGATTATTGAAGAGGATCTGTACGATAAATCCTTCGTCGCCAGCCGTTCCGAAGGCTTCGAGGAGTATCGCAAAATCGTTGAAGGCTACACGCCGGAGTCGGTGGAGGAGATCACCGGGGTCAGCGCCCAGGAGATCCGCGCCTGCGCCCGGATGTACGCCAGCGCCAAATCCGCCGCCATTCTGTGGGGCATGGGCGTTACCCAGTTCTACCAGGGCGTGGAGACCGTGCGTTCCCTGACCAGCCTGGCGATCCTCACCGGCAACCTCGGCAAACCGAGCGTCGGCGTCAACCCGGTGCGTGGCCAGAACAACGTCCAGGGCGCCTGCGATATGGGTGCGCTGCCGGATACCTATCCAGGCTACCAGTACGTTAAGTTCCCGGAAAACCGCGAGAAGTTCGCCAAAGCCTGGGGCGTCGACAGCCTGCCGGCGCATACCGGCTATCGCATCAGCGAGCTGCCGCACCGCGCGGCGCACGGTGAAGTGCGGGCGGCGTACATTATGGGTGAAGATCCGCTGCAGACCGATGCTGAACTGTCAGCGGTGCGCAAAGCGTTCGACGATCTGGAACTGGTGATCGTCCAGGACATTTTCATGACCAAAACCGCCTCCGCGGCCGACGTCATCCTGCCGTCCACGTCGTGGGGCGAGCACGAAGGCGTGTACACCGCAGCGGACCGCGGCTTCCAGCGCTTCTTTAAAGCCGTGGAGCCGAAGTGGGATCTGAAAACCGACTGGCAGATCATCAGCGAAATCGCTACCCGGATGGGTTATCCGATGCACTACAACAACACCCAGGAGATCTGGGACGAGTTGCGGCATTTGTGCCCGGACTTCTACGGCGCCACCTACGAGAAAATGGGTGAGCTCGGCTATGTGATGTGGCCGTGCCGCGATGAGTCCGACGCCGATCAGGGGACGTCGTATCTGTTTAAAGAGAAGTTCGATACCCCGAACGGGCTGGCGCAGTTCTTCACCTGCGACTGGGTCGCGCCGATCGATAAGCTCACCGACGAGTACCCGATGGTGCTGTCGACGGTGCGCGAAGTCGGCCACTACTCGTGCCGTTCAATGACCGGTAACTGCGCGGCGCTGGCGGCGCTGGCGGATGAGCCTGGCTATGCGCAAATCAACACCGCCGACGCCGAACGGTTAGGCATTGAGGATGAAGCGCTGGTGTGGGTGAATTCGCGCAAGGGTCGGATCATCACCCGCGCGCAGGTCAGCGACCGGCCGAATAAAGGCGCGGTGTATATGACCTACCAGTGGTGGATTGGCGCCTGTAACGAGCTGGTGTCGGAGAACCTGAGCCCAATAACCAAAACGCCGGAGTACAAGTACTGCGCGGTCAACGTTGAGCGGATTGCCGATCAGCGCGCGGCGGAACAGTACGTGATCGACGAGTACAACAAGCTGAAATCCCGCCTGCGCGAAAGCGCGATGGGTTAAGGTGCGACGGCCATACCCGATATCCGGGAACCCTCCCCGGTGGCGCTTACGCTTACCGGGGCTACCAACCGAATACCGAACCGTAGCCCGGATAAGGCGCTACGCGCCGCTATCCGGGTATTCACCCCGCTAATTCCCGCCATTTTCTTCTTTTTCGCCTCCCTTTATACTGCGCGCTATGTTCCTTGCTGATAATAAATACAAATGAAATACCTCTTTTTATTTTTACTGGTTTTCACCAGCGGCGCAGCGGTGGCCACCGAACCCGGCAGTCAGTATCAACAGCAGGCGGAAGCCGGCGATCGTCGCGCCCAATATTACCTTGCGGATACCTGGGTCAGCTCCGGCGATTATCAGAAAGCCGAATTCTGGGCCCAGAAAGCAGCGGCGCAGGGCGATGGCGACGCGCTGGCCCTGCTGGCGCAGCTCAAAATTCGCAATCCGCAGCAGGCGGACTATCCGCAGGCTCGCCAGCTGGCGGAAAAAGCCGTTAAGGCCGGCAGTAAATCCGGGGAAATCGTCCTCGCGCGGGTGCTGGTGAACCGTCAGGCCGGTCCCACCGACGTGGCGCACGCCATCACACTCCTGCAGGATGCCGCCCAGGACAGCGAAAGCGATGCGGCGGTAGACGCCCAGATGCTGCTCGGGCTGATCTACGCCAGCGGTGTGCACGGCCCGGAAGATGATGTGAAAGCGAGCGAATACTTCAAAGGCAGCTCAGCGCTCTCGCGGACCGGCTATGCCGAATACTGGGCCGGGATGATGTTCCAGCAGGGGGAGAAAGGCTTTATCGAACCGAATAAGCAGAAGGCGCTGCACTGGCTGAACGTTAGCTGTCTTGAGGGATTTGATACCGGCTGCGAAGAGTTTGACAGGATCAGTAAAGGATAAGAAAAAGCCCGGCACTCGCGCCGGGCTTTGTGTTTTATTGGGCGGTTTTATCAAACTTGCCCAGCACTTCGCGTTCATACGCCAGCGCTTTTTTACGGTCGAACTTATGCTCCCACTTGGCGATAACCAGCACCGCCAGCGCATTGCCCACCACGTTCAGCGCGGTACGCGCCATGTCGAGGATACGGTCAACGCCGGCGATAAAGGCGAGACCTTCCAGCGGGATCCCGACGCTGCCCAGGGTGGCCAGCAGCACGACAAAGGAGACGCCCGGCACGCCAGCGATCCCCTTCGAGGTCACCATCAGGGTCAGCACCAGGGTGATCTCCTGCCAGATGGAGAGGTCGATGCCGTAGAGCTGGGCGATAAAGATCGCCGCAATGCTCTGATACAGCGTTGAGCCATCGAGGTTAAAGGAGTAGCCGGTCGGCACCACGAAGCTGGTGATCGACGCCGGCGCGCCATAGGCTTCCATTTTCTCGATAATTCGCGGCAGCACACTCTCGGAGCTGGCGGTGGAGTAAGCCAGAATCAGCTCATCTTTTAGGATGCGGATCAGGATCCAGATGCTCAGGCCGCACAGGCGGGCGACAATCCCCAGCACCACCAGCGCGAAAAACAGGATCGCGAAGTAAACCAGCAGCACCAGCTTGGCCAACGGCCACAGCGAGGCGAACCCGAAGGTGGCGACGGTCACTGAAATCAGGGCGAACACCCCGATCGGCGCATAGCGCATCACCATATGGGTGACTTTGAACATGGTTTCGGAGATGGAGCGGAAGACCGTCACCAGCGGTTCACGGTGCGTCGCCGGCAGCGAGGAGAGCCCCAGACCAAACAGCACCGAGAAGAAAATAATCGGCAGCATATCGCCTTTCGCCATCGACGCCACGATGTTGGTTGGCACCAGCGACAGGATGGTGCCCATCAGGCCATGCGCATGGCTCTGCACCTCAGCGGTGGTATTCTGGTATTTCGAAATATCAACCGCCGCCAGCTGCGACATATCAATGCCCGTTCCCGGCTGAAAGACGTTGGCCAGGGTGATACCCAGCACGATCGCCACCGTGGTGATCACTTCGAAATAGATAATCGTTTTGGCGCCGATCCGGCCTAACTGTTTGGCATCGCCCACGCCGGCAATCCCGACCACCAGGGTCGAAATAACAATCGGGACCACGATCATTTTAATCAGATGGATAAAGATATCGCCCGCCGGTGTCAGCAAATTGCTAATCAACCAATCGCGACTTTCGGCGTGGTAATGCAGATAACTGCCCAGAAGGATACCCAGCACCAGGGCTAGCAAAATTTGCCAGGCCAGACTGACTTTTTTTGTTTTCTTCACTACTGACTTCCTCAATGAAAGGCACCATTCCTTTTCGTCATGGTACCCACTGCAGGGGGTATGAATTGTGTTGCGTTGCTTTGTGGGGTTATTTAACGCGCAATATCAGTATCATTTGCACGGCATGCTGCGCAAGCCTTTAAGAACAGGGCTTTCCTCTGCTTTTCTGCATAAAGCAGCGAATTTCCCCCAGTTACCTTGCATAAGTATTTGTAATAAAAAATATTTCACACCTTCCATTTCTATAAATTCATTTGCGTAATTATTTCACTTCAAAGTTTCATTTGACGAAATTTCACTCAGTTGAATCATTGCGTGATCTGCCCCCCAATTAACAAACAAAGCTGTCAAAACCCCTACTCTTAACGTTTGTTTGACATATATTTAACAAGTTCAAAGGAGAAAAAAAGCCATGAGCCAAATACACAAACACCCTATTCCCGCTAACATTGCGGAACGTTGCCTGATTAACCCGGATCAGTACAAGGCGCAGTATCAACAATCCATAACCGACCCTGATACATTCTGGGGCGAGCAGGGGAAAATCCTTGACTGGATGCGCCCCTACACCCGCGTGAAGAATACCTCCTTCGCGCCAGGTAACATTTCCATCAAATGGTATGAAGACGGCACCCTGAACCTCGCCGCCAACTGCCTCGACCGCCACCTCGCCGAGCGCGGCGATCAAACCGCCATCATCTGGGAAGGCGACGACGCCAGCCAGAGCAAGCACATCACCTACCGTGAACTGCATGCGGACGTGTGCCGCTTCGCCAATGTGCTGCTCGGCCTCGGGATTAAAAAAGGCGACGTGGTCGCCATCTATATGCCGATGGTGCCGGAAGCCGCGGTGGCGATGCTGGCCTGCGCCCGCATCGGCGCCATCCACTCGGTGATTTTCGGTGGCTTCTCGCCGGAGGCAGTGGCCGGACGCATTATCGACTCCAGCTCGCGCCTGGTGATCACCGCGGATGAAGGGCTGCGCGCCGGTCGCGCCATCCCGCTGAAGAAAAACGTCGATGACGCGCTGAAAAACCCGAACGTAAACAGCATTGAACACGTCGTGGTCCTGAAACGTACCGGCGGTAAAATCGACTGGCAGGAAGGCCGCGATCTGTGGTGGAGCGATCTGATGGCGAACGCCAGCGCCGAACACCGCCCCGTCGAGATGAACGCCGAAGATCCGCTGTTCATCCTCTATACCTCTGGCTCCACCGGTAAACCGAAAGGGGTGTTGCACACCACCGGCGGCTATCTGGTCTACGCGGCCACCACCTTTAAATACGTTTTCGATTACCACCCGGGCGATATTTACTGGTGCACCGCCGATGTCGGCTGGGTCACCGGCCACAGCTATCTGCTGTACGGCCCGCTGGCCTGCGGCGCCACCACTCTGATGTTCGAAGGGGTGCCGAACTGGCCAACCCCGGCGCGTATGTGCCAGGTCGTCGATAAGCATAAGGTCAGCATTCTGTATACCGCTCCGACGGCGATCCGTGCCCTGATGGCGGAAGGCGACAAGGCTATCGAAGGCACAGACCGCTCCTCGCTGCGCATTCTCGGCTCGGTCGGCGAACCCATTAACCCGGAAGCCTGGGAGTGGTACTGGAAGAAGATCGGTAACGAGAAGTGCCCGGTGATGGACACCTGGTGGCAGACCGAAACCGGCGGCTTTATGATCACCCCGCTGCCGGGGGCGATTGAGCTGAAGGCTGGCTCCGCTACCCGCCCGTTCTTCGGCGTTCAGCCGGTGCTGGTGGATAACGAAGGGCTGCCGCTGGATGGCGCCACCGAGGGCAATCTTGCCATCGCCGACTCCTGGCCCGGCCAGGCGCGTACCCTGTTCGGGGATCATGAGCGCTTTGAGCAAACCTACTTCTCCACCTTCAAAAATATGTACTTTAGCGGCGACGGCGCGCGCCGAGATGAAGATGGCTATTACTGGATCACCGGCCGCGTGGATGACGTACTGAACGTCTCCGGCCACCGTCTGGGTACTGCCGAGATCGAATCGGCGCTGGTTTCGCACCCGAAAATCGCCGAAGCGGCAGTGGTCGGTATTCCGCACAACATCAAGGGCCAGGCTATCTACGCCTACGTGACGCTCAATCACGGTGAAGAACCGACGCCGGAGCTGTATGCGGAAGTACGTAACTGGGTGCGTAAAGAGATTGGCCCGCTGGCGACGCCGGATGTTCTGCACTGGACCGATTCGTTGCCAAAAACCCGCTCGGGCAAAATCATGCGCCGCATTCTGCGCAAGATCGCCGCGGGCGACACCAGCAACCTCGGCGATACCTCGACTCTCGCCGATCCTGGCGTAGTGGAAAAACTGCTCGAAGAGAAGCAGGCCATTACCATGCCTTCTTAAGTAAGGACCGATTCCCTACACCCTCTCCCCCACCGGGGAGAGGATAAAAATAAGTCCCTCCCCCAGGATTTCACTCGCAGGAACGCCGTCAGCGAACCGTATCCCGGCCTTTAACGCCGGAGGGGTTGCTGTCGCCAGCGTCCGCTGCGTGGATGACGAAAGGGAGACCTCTGGAGACGCTAAGATGAATGAACAACTTTGTCAGCGGATAGAAAATAGTGCGCATTTCAGGGAGCTGGTAGCATCACGGCAACGGTTTGCCGCCATTCTGTCAGTGATTATGTTAGTGATCTATGTGGGCTTTATTCTGCTTATCGCCTTCGCGCCAGGCTGGCTCGGCACGCCGCTGCACGCCGGGACCAGCGTCACCCGCGGGATCCCGCTGGGCATCGGGGTGATCGTCATTTCGTTTGTTCTCACCGGTATTTATGTCTGGCGGGCCAACGGTGAATTTGACCGTTTGACCAAGAGCGTTCTCAACGAGGTAAAAGCATGATCAAGAGAGTCCTGACGGCGCTCGCCGCCACGCTGCTGCCCCTCGGCGTTCAGGCCGCAGACGCCATTACCGGCGCGGTACAGCGCCAGCCGACCAACTGGCAGGCGATTGTCATGTTCCTGATTTTCGTCGCCCTGACCCTGTACATCACTTACTGGGCGTCAAAACGGGTGCGTTCGCGCAGCGATTACTACACCGCCGGCGGCAATATCACCGGTTTCCAGAACGGGCTGGCGATTGCCGGCGACTTTATGTCGGCAGCGTCGTTCCTTGGTATCTCCGCGCTGGTGTATACCTCCGGTTACGACGGTCTGATCTACTCGCTGGGCTTCCTTGTCGGCTGGCCGATTATCCTGTTTCTGATTGCCGAACGTCTGCGCAACCTTGGCCGCTACACCTTTGCCGACGTGGCGTCCTATCGTCTCAAACAGGGACCGATCCGCACCCTCTCCGCCTGCGGCTCGCTGGTGGTGGTGGCCCTCTATCTGATCGCCCAAATGGTTGGCGCCGGCAAGCTGATCCAGCTGCTGTTCGGCCTTAACTATCACGTTGCGGTGGTGCTGGTGGGCGTCCTGATGGTGCTCTATGTCCTGTTCGGCGGCATGCTGGCGACCACCTGGGTGCAGATTATCAAAGCGGTTCTGCTGCTGTTCGGCGCCAGCTTTATGGCCTTTATGGTGATGAAGCACGTCGGCTTCAGCTTCAATAATCTGTTTACCGAAGCGATGGCCGTCCACCCGAAAGGCGCGGCGATTATGAGCCCAGGCGGGCTGGTGAAAGATCCGATATCCGCGCTCTCCCTTGGCCTCGGTCTGATGTTTGGTACCGCCGGCCTGCCGCATATCCTGATGCGTTTCTTTACCGTGAGCGACGCCAAAGAAGCGCGTAAAAGCGTGTTCTACGCCACCGGTTTTATGGGCTACTTCTATATTCTGACCTTTATCATCGGCTTCGGCGCCATCATGCTGGTCGGCGCGAACCCAGTGTTCAAAGACGCGGCCGGGCAGCTTATCGGCGGCAATAATATGGCGGCGGTGCATCTGGCGGATGCGGTGGGCGGCAACCTGTTCCTCGGCTTTATCTCCGCGGTCGCCTTCGCCACTATTCTGGCGGTGGTCGCTGGCTTGACGCTGGCGGGCGCCTCGGCGGTGTCGCACGACCTGTACGCCAACGTCTTCCGTAAAGGGGCGACCGAGCGTCAGGAGCTGAAGGTCTCCAAAATTACGGTGCTGATCCTCGGCGTGGTGGCCATTCTGCTGGGCATCCTGTTCGAAAATCAGAATATCGCTTTCATGGTCGGCCTGGCGTTCTCTATTGCCGCCAGCTGTAACTTCCCGATTATCCTGCTGTCGATGTACTGGTCGAAGCTGACCACCCGCGGGGCGATGATCGGCGGCTGGCTGGGTCTGCTGACGGCGGTGATTCTGATGATCCTCGGCCCGACCATTTGGGTGCAGATCCTCGGTCATGAGAAAGCGCTGTTCCCGTATGAATACCCAGCGCTGTTCTCCATCGCGATCGCCTTTATCGGCATCTGGCTCTTCTCCGCGACCGATAACTCACCGGAAGGGATGCGCGAGCGCGAGCAGTTCCGCGCCCAGTTTATCCGTTCGCAGACAGGGATTGGCATCGAGAAAGGTCAGGCGCATTAAGCTCGCTTTCCCGGCCTGCTGGCCGGGGAAGCAACCCGCGGCATTTAGGTTAATTGTAGGTAAAGTTCAGGGTTCCGTTGGCGTTCGCCTGCCCAGCCTTCACCTCGGAACCGGTTTTATAATAGTTAGTCGTAAAGGAAAGTCTCTCTGTACCTGAAGCCCCTCCCGGGTTGTCCGGATTGCTGAATACGCGGTAACTGGCCTCTGCACCCGAATTCAAAACTGTCGTTCTGCTGGATGAAAACAATGTGAGATCCGTATTCAAGGGTAATGCCTTCCCATTAAGATTCAATTGCACGCCGACACCTGTTGCCGCATCAGGAGCCCATCCCAGGGATATCACGCTATTGTCTGGATTATCTCCTTGAGCTGAAGAGGCCGAGACCTTCAGTGTGACGTTCGTTCCTGGTTCGCAAGTCAGCGTCAGATTTTGTTGTGCAGAACCGACTTTTGTCGCCTTATTAAATTCAGAGGCGCTGACGTTGCCCATCTGAAATAGCAGACTTGTCACGTCAACATCGCACCCCATCGGCACCAGCTGGATTTGCGTGGAACCAGTGACGCGCAAACTGGAAGCTGCCATCGTGCCATCGCCATCTTTGATGGACACCGTTGAGGTTGGGTTACCCAAGGTCAGAGCACTACCGCTGGCGATAGCGCCGCCAGTGGCTATCAATTGCAATTGATAGACAGGGTTGTAGTGAGAGTGGTTATAAAAATAAAACAAGCTCCCCTGCCCCAATAGAAAATTCGCATCTCCTATATAATGTTCGCTATAGTCAGGTTTGATTTGGGTATTGTAACCCTCCATTTGCCCTGTGACATTAAGCCACACTTTTATTCTGATACCGATCCCCGGGACTGAAGTCGTATAGATATGATCGCTGGTGTGAGAACCCACCATTGAGGAAGCCCATTTAAACTGTGCGTAAATACCACCATTACAATTATTCATCGAAGTTTGCGGCCCGGTGATTTTCCCGGAGTCATAGAGAATGGTCCCAGCCGTATAGTTATTCGCACTCAGCAATATTCTTGGCGGCAGGTTGGCAATGGTGACATCCCCGCCATTTATATAGTTGCTGCAGGCCCAGCCACAAACTGGAGACAGCCACAGCAGCAGTAAAAAAACACGTTTCATACTAACTCCATTTATATGTTTTTATGCGCACTATTATTTGTAGGTCACGTTGAAAGTAACGGTAAAAGCCACCTTTCCCGCTGTTACTTTCCCGTCAGGGGTGTACATTCTGGCAATCATATTAAAAACGCGTTCAGCGCCCTCAGGGAGGGCATAGGTATAAGTATCATTTGGCCCCAGGCTTTTCTGATCCACCGCACTTAGCAGCTGTAACCCTACGTTCTTGGCACCATAAATAAGCTCATCCTGATAAATACTGGGATAGGTACTACTATATGAATTACCGTTAAATGTTATCGTCACCGAGGTCATCCCCGTTGAGCAATGCTCAAAGGCAATGGCAACGGCCGTGGCATCACTACTCGCGCCTGGTTTACCGGTCAGACGTTGAAGGGAAACCGTTCCCAGATCGATAGTACTGGAGGGCTTTACCGACACTTCACATACGGGTTCTTCAATCTTACCGCTGACATTAAAATTAACTACACTATTGGCGTTAAAGGGCCAGGCAGGTCTTGCGAAAATGAATAAAACCCCAATGCTAATAATAAGCAATAAGCATGGTTTTATGGATAGCCGGCCATTCCCCCTCTTCATCGCCGCTATCCTGAGATTATGAATTAAAGCCTTTACCCTGGTATTCATCATCGGCAATTCTCTGCATAAAAAACGATATCATCCACTGACTGATCAGATGAAAAATCATAATTGAGATAACACTGGCTATTTTGCGTATCACCCCACTTCACAAATAGCCGGCCTTTTTTGGGTAACCCGGTAATATAGACTTGCCCGGCATCGCCGACAATCGAACTACGACGCTCTTTATCATTCAGATTTTCATCCTCAAGCGTCACCACGGCGCCAAAAGGCACCGCTTTATTTTTGTAGTTGATGGTGACCATGGCCTTATAGCCGATCCAGGTATCATATTTGACTTTAACAATCGCATTTCGCGTCGGGACTACCTTTCTGACAATGTTATCAATTTCCGCACCAGAGACCTGCTGCTCATCAAGAGAGAGATTGTTTTCATGGTAGGGGCGTACAAAAGGCACAACGGCGTATCCAAAAGCATCGGTCGTAATATTCGTCTGCCCCCGAACTGCCACATCGCTGACGCCCGGCGCTTCGACCAGCGCCACGCTCTCGCCCAGATAGCGAGAAAGGGTTACCCCGCCAGAATGGGCAACCATCCCGCCGCGAAGCGAGTAATTGTAGTGCGAGCTATAGCTGTCATACCCGTATCCGGCGGCGACTTCGCCCCGGGAACCCTGATAGTTCAGATTGACGTTTCCAGAGATACTTTTATCGCTGGCGTTGTAGCCTTCCTGCACGTTCCAGTTCAGAGAACGGTCCGCAAACGCAGAACCGCTCAACCCCAGGCTATGGGTCGTGTCGCCCGTCCGGCTGCTGTTCAGGTTGTAGTTAGCCGATATATCCGCGCCAAAAGGCATGCTCATCGTAAGCGATATCATATTATCGCTGGTCGGAGAGCTATCGCTGTTCTGGCCTGTGCTCTGCACATTTCGGCTGTAGGAGTAGTTAATGAAGTAAGAAATGCGACCCAGGGTATTGCTATAGCTCACCCCCAGCGACTCCATACGTGAATTATCCCAATAAGATTCACTGACCAGCGAGAGGGCGAGAGAACCGAACCCGGAGAAAATCTGGGAGGCCGAAGCGTCAAAACGATCTTTAGTCCGCCCCGTTAATGAACAACACCCGCTATGAGCATTTGCCCGGTCAATGAAATTCTGCAGAGAATAATAGCCATGGGTTGAATACCGATATCCGGCAACGGAGAAGTTGGTACCCGTTAATGGAAAATCTTTACTAAAACGCACGCGATAAGACTGCCCCTCGCTGGCAGTGGTATTATCCGCGGTTGGATTTTCTTTTATATCAGCCCAGGACTGAGAAGCATCCAATGAGAGTGCGCCAACAGATCCCAGATTAAACCCAGCTCCCAACAGCGCATTGCTATATTTATCTTCCAGTTGCTGAAAACCGCCGTACAGCGTAACGTTACTCAATGCACCCCAGGCAAGGGTGGATTGCAGAAAATGGTATTCCTTTCCGCCTGAGCTCGCCGAGCGAGTTTTACCGCTGCTGAAAGCATAGTCTATCTGCCCTTCCCGCTGGAGAATCGCCAGCGAGGCAAAAGGCACCACGAAGCTCTGCTCGCCGCCATCAGACTCTTTCACCGTAACATAGAGATCGCCCGCACTCCCCGTTGGATAAAGATCATTTATTTCGAATGCCCCGGGAGAGACCGTGGTTTTATAGATGCTGTATCCATTCTGATATACCGTTACGTCTGCAGTCGTCCGGGCAATGCCTTTGATCACCGGAGCAAAGCCATTCATGCTGTCCGGTAGCATCTCCCTGTCTGCATTCATCTGCACACCGGTGAAGCTGAAGCTGTCAAAGATGCCAGGATAGGTGTAAGTCTGCCCCAGTATCAGCTGGCCTTTCAGAGCATGGATATCGCGCGAAATATAGCTATAGACGGAGTCCCACTGGTTGCCATCATTATCATGATTAAAGGTGCTGTAATTACGTAAACGCCATGGCCCAACGTTCAACCCAGGCTGCAGACTAAGAAACTGACTGGATGTCGATGCGCCTCCGTGCCGCGGATCGTTTTTTTGCCCCGAAAGATTATAGTTAAGCAGCCCGGCGGTAATGCCCTGCTGCCATTGATTCTCGGGGACATAGCCCTGAGGGTGACGCAGCATCGCGACCTGCGGCACGGTAAAATCGACTCGCTGCTGTGAAAGTAAAACCGCCGTTTCCCATCCTGGTATTGCAGGCAGTTTTGCACACTCGGAGCCCTCTATCGTGAGCTCAGGATAATCCTGCGTTTTTATTGACCACTCTTTTAGTTGCGCAACGCTAATACACGGCTCAGCAGACGAATCACTACCTTCCTTTTGTGGCTTAAAGACGATAGTGTCAGAAGCGATAAACTTGTCGTTAATATAAATATCAAGATTATACTGACCAGGAGGTACGGCTTCGCGAGAAATATAAGATAAATCTACGCTTGTCGCACTAGTTTCATTAACTTCAAGTAAATGTGGGTTAAAATACTCCCCAGCGAAAGACGTTAAGGGGATAGCGCCAAGACTGCAAAGTATGGCGATATAGCTACTTTTCAATGAGAATGCATCATTCCATCCAGCGCTATTGAATGATGGCCTTATATTTTGGTCCCGACATACCATAATCATTGATCACACTCCATGTGATTTCTTTTTTCCCAGCTGGAGAGGCATTAGCTACCGGTATTCTTATCGTTGAATAGGGTGCAACAAACCACGCCTCGGGTACTGCTTTACCATTAATAAAAATCTCAGAGAAATTCATATAGAGAGGAGAATCATTTTTTACCTTAATGGCTCTGACATCATTTGACCATTGCAGTTTTTGAGCAAATTCTTCCGGAATAGCATTTTTTAAAGCTGCAGGCCGATAAATGAGTTTAATCCTTGAGTTAATCGCAAATTGCACTATATTTTTATCTGATACGTCATCCGTTGCAGGAATTCCTTTAATATTGAGCCACAACATAGACTCTCGATCTTCCGGCATCGGTTTGCCTGTACGAAGAATGCGTACAAATCCTTTTTCTCCTGCCTTCAAGCGAAAAAGAGGCGGGGTGGTAATAAAGGAGTCTTTCGCGGGTGATGTCTCATCAACGATGGCTAACCATGACTGGACGATATTTGTAACATTATCTTTATTCTGAACAGAGACGGTGGTTGTCTTTTTTGTTCCATCAAAGATAACGCGCGTTCCGCCAACAACTACGCTAGCCTGCGAAACTGAAATAGAGAAAAAAAAACACACTAAACATAATAATCTGTTCATAGCCTTGTCCAAACAGGGAAAGCAAACTGCTTTCCCTTGATATAGTGATTAATTAATAATAGGTTACGTTATAGGTTACGGTCGTCTTCACTGGGCCTTTAGTTGGAGCAGAGGAACCTGACTTAGCCATTTTTACGATAAACGGAATGGTCGCTTCCCCAGAAGAAATATCGACATCAGAACCTTCAGTATTGTTCTTTTGCAATACGCCAGCGCCATCAAAAATAGCAACAGCAACATTGGTTGCTGGTGTTCCTGTAGCCTGGTTTCGAAAATAATCACTATTAAATTTATCTGCTTCACCACCAAAGGTAATTCGGGCTTTGGTCAGAGCACCTTCGCCCGTAGGGCAACCGGCCAGTGTGAAAGAGAAGTTCTTCGCGGCGCTATAGACGTTCGCTGTTAAATCTGCTACCGAGACAGTCCCCATTTCAATAGATGAAGCATTATTATCAATACTGGCGGAACATGTGGTTTCGGCCACCGTCCCCGTGAAGTCGATAGTATTATTCGCATGAGACATTGCCACCAAAGAGCAGCCAGAAGATAAAGCTAAAATCTTAGCTAACGTTTTGAAATTTGCTTTCATTTGTATTCCCCTATTTATTCAGAATAACAATCAATCCATCAATTGTTTATGGCAAGCTATTAGCGAATGAGATTGGATACCAACGTTCTTAACTGCTGGTATATTGCTTAGGGAAATGTATGGCTTGCATTTAACATTAGTTCAAATGCAAGAGCTTTAATTCCACTTGAATCCATTCAATAATAAAAGCTCACGCAAACAAGATAACGGAAACCAGGAGTATTCTCAACAATAGAAGAAAGGCTAATTCAAAGTCATAAATGTCTGTCATTAATAACCATCATATATGCATTAAAAATATGCAAATAAAATCATTGAGTTATAATATCAAAATATTCATTATTAAAATATTCAAACACATACAAATAAATATAGTAAATAAAACAATATTCAAATAGAAACATTTGGTTACGAACTATCGATAAATAATTAAGAATAATCATGGCGGATTAAAGAAAAACCAGACAAGGGTTATCAATAAATAATATTAGAACTAAGACTAATTAAGGATTATTTTCCCTGGCAACAATCAGAGATAGTGATAAATCCCCAATCAAGTTGTTCCATTAATCACCATGCCACCAGGTTAATCCGTAAAAAATAGCTGAAATGAGCGCGGAGTGACTTTTAAAACAGTGCCCAGCGCACCAAAGGCGCGGCCAGCACCATCACGACTCCGGAAAGCATCATCACCAGGCTGGCGACGACGCCCTCCTGTGGGCCAAGCTCATAAGATCGTGCGGTACCAGCGCCATGTGATGCTGCGCCAAACCCCGCTCCTTTCGCCATTCCTGCGCGAATAGAAAGTCGCAGAAACAGTACATCACCTATCGTCATACCGAATACCCCGGTGACAACAACAAACAGAGCGACTAAATCAGGCTGGCCGCCCAGCGGCTTCGCTGCGGCAAGGGCAAAGGGCGTCGTTACCGAGCGCACAGCCAGGCTCCGCTGGATCTCATCAGGCAGCGTCAACCATCTCGCCAGCCAGACCGAACTGGTCACCGCAACAACCGACGCGGTGATCACCCCGGCGGTGAGTGACATCCAGTGGCGTTTAATCACCGCGACATTTTCATAGACCGGGACGGCAAAAGCGATGGTCGCCGGGCCCAGCAGCCAGAGCAGCCAGTGGGTCTCCCCCATATAGCTCTGATAGGAGATGTGGCCTACCACCAGAATCAGCACCAGCAGGATCGGCGTGAACACCAGCGGCATCAGCGGCAGTTTATGAAAACGGCGATACAGTTTTTTGTTGGCATAATAAAGGCCCAGGGTCGCCAGCAGACACAGGATACTCAGCACGACATCGCTCATTTATTTATCCTGCTCACTTCGTAACGATAGACCTTGTCAACGACCCAGGCGGTGGCGCCCAGCACCATCAGCGTGCTTAACGCAATCACCAGAAAAATCCGCCAGCCGTCGACCATCAGCAGTTGAGCATAATTGACCACCGCCACCACCGCCGGGACAAAAAACAGCAGCATTTCCGCCAGCAACCAGCGGGCGCCGGCGCGAACCCAGTTCAGGGGGATCACCCGGCAGACGATCAGCAGCAGGAGCATCACCATGCCGACCAGGTTGGCCGGCAGCGGCACCTGCCAGGTGTTCACCAGATATTGCGCGAAGATAAATAACCCGACGTAGAGAAGTACCTGCACCGGGATCTGAAGACGTTGCGCCACGACGGGGACAACGCGAGCTGGCGCGAAGGCCATGAGCGATATTCCTGGAAAAAAGAAGTCAGGGGTGCAGTATAGAGAGCCGCCGACGCGGACAGAAATGAATTAAAATCATCGCAGGTATAGTCTCAGGGAATAATTATGGATATCCGAACGCTGCGCTATTTCGTTGAAGTGGTTCGTCAGCAGAGTTTTACTCGCGCGGCGGAAAAGCTGTTTGTCACGCAGCCCACCATCAGCAAGATGCTTAAAAATCTCGAAGATGAACTGAACTGCACGCTGTTGATCCGCGACGGCCGCAAACTGCTGCTTACCGATACCGGGCGCGTGGTTTTTGAACGCGGCCAGGCGATCCTCGGCGAGTTCAGCCAGCTGGAGTCAGAGCTGAGCGATATCAATCACCTGCATAAGGGGGTGCTGCGTCTTGGCATTCCGCCGATGGTCGGGATGCTGATGGCGGAGCCGATCAGCCGTTTCCGCCAGCGCTACCCGGGCGTCGAGCTGAAAATCGCCGAGTTTGGCGGCCTGACGGTCCAGCAGGCGGTCAGCAATGGTGAACTTGATATGGCGATGACCGCCCTGCCGATCGAAGAGGGTAGCAGCCTCACCACCCTGCCGTTGTTCAACCACCCACTGTGCGTCCTGACGCCCAGGACCGCGGCGTGGGAAGGCAAAACGTCGCTCTCGCCGGCGGAGCTGGCGGCGCATCCGCTGGTTATCTACAACGAGGAATTTGCCCTCAGCCAGCAGCTGATGCGCCTGTTTAGCGAGCACGACGTGAAGCCGCGGATCGCCGTGCGCAGCGGCCAGTGGGATTTTCTCGCCGCCATGGTGCAGGCCGGCATTGGCGTGGCGATCCTGCCGGAGCCGATTTGCCAGCGTCTCGACCCGCAGAACTTTTGCTGGATCCCATTGCAAAGCGAGCTGCGCTGGGAGCTGGGGATGATTTGGCGGGAAGGCGTGTATATGTCGCGTAGTGCTGAGGCCTGGCTGGCCTGCAGTAAAGCGTTCTGGCTGGAATAACGCCTGGCGGCGCCAGGCTGGTGCGCATCGGGTGGATACCGCGGAGGTTGTCGGCCCGGTAAGGCGTCAGCTGCCAGGGGGCACACGTGCGTTACGAGAGATCACCCGGCGGCGCTACGCCACCGGGTCTGACGATCACTGATCTTCGATCAACAGCGCTTCCAGCAGGTCGAGGTCGTGCAGCAGCTTCTGCAGCGTCTCGTTACTGATCTGCCGGGTGGCGCGCAGATGGTACAGCTCACCGCGCTCAGAGCGCAGCGCCGCCAGGCGGAAGCGCCGCTCCAGGCTCTCTTCGAGCATGGAGGTCTCCACGTCGTTACGCCCATCGGCGCGGCGGCGCAGGTTACCGATCACCCGTGAACTGACTTCGGTCAGCAGCTGGTTATCGATATTCTCTTTGGTGTCCGCCGCCAGCCGCTCTTCCATCTTCTGGATCGCCACAATCGCCACGTCCGCCGTCGCCGCGCGCGCCAGACGCTCCTCTTTCCGCTGCTGCACATTATCGCTCGATTCAATGTGACGCAGCAGGATCGGCAGCGCAATCACCCCAACGAACAACGAGAACAGGATCACCCCGGCGGCGAGGAAAATCAGCTCATAGCGCGCCGGAAAGACATTCCCGTCCGGCAGCAACAGCGGAATAGAGAGCACACCGGCGAGGGTAATCGCCCCGCGCACCCCGGCAACGGAGGAGATCAGCAGCTCGCGCGTGGTCCAGGAGCCAAACTCCATCGGTTTCTTCTTCAGGAAGCGCTGGCTAAGCTTACGCATCGACCACAGCCAGCCAAAACGCACCAGCATCAGCGCGGCATAGATCAGGATGATGTCGGTAAACAGCATCCAGGTCTCGACGTTGGGGTCGGCTTCCGCCGCCACCAGCGAGCTGGAGAGGATATCCGGCAGCTGCAGGCCCAACAGCAGAAACACCATGCCGTTAAAGACAAACTCCAGCATCGCCCAGGTGCTGTTGGCGCGCAGGCGCATCGCCAGCGGCGCGGTACGCATCACGCCGGAACGGGTGATGGTCATCCCTGCCGCCACCGCCGCCAGAATGCCGGAGACGCCGATATGTTCGGCAATCAGATAGGAGGCAAACGGCAGCAGGAACAGCAGGACGATCTGCGTGGCGGGCTCGTCACCGCCCCAGCGGCTGAGGAAGCGCATCGAGCGGCCATACGACCAGCTCACCACAAACCCGGCCAGCACGCCGCCAATCGCCACCTTCAGAAACTCAACGGTGGCGCCGCCGACGGTAAAGACCATGGTGCCCATCGCCACCGCGACGGCAAACTTGAGCGAGACCAGGCCGGAGGCGTCGTTCATCAGCGCCTCACCCTGCAAAATGCCCATGATTTTTTTCGGTATCCGCCCTTCCCCGACGATACCCGAAAGCGCCACGGCATCGGTCGGCGACAGCACGGCCGCCAGCGCGAACGCCGGGATCAGCGGAATGCCCGGCACAATCCAGTAGATCAGAAAGCCGATGCCGACCACCGTCACGACCACCAGCGCCAGCGCCAGGCCAAGGATCTCGCGCCCGTGCTCAATGAATTCGCGGGTCGGCGTTTTCCAGCCGTCGGCGAACAGCAGCGGCGGGATAAACAGGACCAGAAACAGCTCTGGATCAAATTCAACGTGCAAACCAAAGGTCGGCCACGCCAGAAGCGCGCCAATGGCGATTTGCATCAGTGGGAGTGGAACCTGAAAGGGCAGTACGCGCGTCACTACCCCGGAGAGTGAGACCACAAGGGTCATGATGAGGATGGTAAAGAATATTTCCATGTGTTCCCTGTTTGCTGCGTTTTCTTTTATACCTGTGAGGCGTCTTGCCTGTGAATCATACGCTACCCAGATTAACGCAAATGGAAACAGGATGTGGCTTAAAAATAAAACGGGCGGCCTGAGCCACCCGTGAGGAGCACAAAGGGTTTAAATCGCCCACCCGCCGGCGTAGAAGACCACCAGCGCCACCGCGATAATCACCGTGCCGAGGTTCAGCTTACGCCACTCGCCGGAGACCAGGCGGCCGATCACCAGGGTCGCGAAACCGATCATAATGCCGGTCACGATGTTACAGGTCAGCACGATAAACACCGCGGTGATCAGGCCAGCCATCGCGTCGACGAAGTCGTTGAAATCGATTTTCGCCACGTTGCTCAGCATCAGCAGGCCGACGTACATCAGCGCCGGTGCCGTCGCGTAAGGTGGTACCAGATACGAGAGCGGAGAGAGGAACAGGATCAGCAGGAACAGGACACCGACCGTCACCGCGGTCAGCCCGGTTTTACCGCCGGCCGCGGTACCCGCCGCCGATTCGATATACACCGCCGCTGGCGCCGCCCCGACTAAACCGGAGAAGACGCTGCTCAGGGAGTCGGTGGTCAGCGCTTTACCGCCGTTAATGATCTGCCCATCTTTGTCCAGCAGGTTTGCCTGGCCGGCCACCGCGCGGATAGTACCGGTGGCGTCAAAGACCGCCGTCATCACCAGCGCCAGCACGCTGGGCAGCACGACCGGGTTCAGCGCGCCGATGATGTCGAGGCTGCCGATCAGCGAGTTGCCTTTATCATCGCTCAGGGATGGCATGGCGAAAATACCGGAGAAATGGACGTTCGGATCGAAAATCAGGCCGACAATCGACACGCCGATAATGGTCAGCAGAATACCGCCTGGTACTTTCATTTTTTCCAGACCGATGATCACCGCGAGGCCAATCAGCGACATCACCACCGGGAAGCTGTCAAAGTTCCCCAACGCCACCGGCAGACCGTCCAGCGGGTTTTTGATCACCAGACCAACGCCGTTGGCAGCGATCAGCAGCAGAAACAGACCGATCCCGATCCCGGTACCGTGGGCCACGCCCTGCGGCAGGTTGCGCAAGATCCAGCTGCGGATGCCGGTTGCCGAAATCACCGTAAACAGGACACCCATCAGGAATACTGCGCCGAGGGCCACCGGAATACTAATGTGCTGCCCCAGCACCAGGCTGAAGGCGGTGAAGGCGGTCAGCGAGATAGCGCAGCCAATGGCCATTGGCAGATTCGCCCATAGCCCCATCGCCAGCGAGCCAACGCCCGCCACCAGACAGGTGGAAACAAATACCGCGGCCGGCGGGAAGCCCGCTTTACCGAGCATTACCGGCACTACGATGACGGAGTACACCATCGCCAGAAAGGTAGTGAGACCTGCAACAATCTCCTGACGCACGGTGCTGCCGCGCGCCGAAATTTTAAACCAGGCGTCTAATGAACCGCCGGTACGCGCTGAAGGCGTAGACATAGAAAACTTCCCCTGAAAATTTTTATTGTTCGTTGGTATGCGTGGTGGACCCTCCACTGCCAGTTAAACGCGATCTCCTTGTACCGAATCGCAGCGCCAGGGGGGCTGCAAAAAAGCAAACGTTTAACTCCACGCATACACTACGGTGTGTCAACCTTGTCTCCTCCCCCTGGATAGCAGATAAAAGAGGGAGCAAAACAGAAAGGCAAACGATTATCCGGCCTTTAGATAACCCTTTTCAACCGATGTTTATCGTATTTCGCTAAATTTCGCTTATGACGAACAGAAAATAACCAGCTGATGCGCAAACGTTATCGTCCATGCGCAATCCGCTAACAATTTTTTAGTCAGTTGCTTTCATTTAGCCGCGTCATCGGATCCGCTGATACCTCAGGCGCCGGGTAAGGTGAAGGGGCCGCCGCGCTCGATGGCCCGCTGCCAGGCCGGGCGCTGCTCCACCCGCTGTCGCCAGGCCTCGATATGGCGAAGATCATCCATGCCGCCGCGGGACAACAGCGCCATCACCGGGAAGCTCATCTGGATATCGGCCATGCTCAGCTGCTCGCCGGCAAACCATGGCCGCGTGGCCAGATGGTTGTCAATGAACCGCGCATGGGTGGCCAGTTGGGGATCGAGCCACGCTTTCTGGATACCTTTGCCCAGCAGCGAGCCCAGCGAGCGGACGCCAAAGGGCACCGGAGGTCTGCCGAGGCTGGCGAACACCAGCTTCATTAACAGCAGCGGCATCAGCGAACCTTCGGCATAGTGCAGCCAGAAGCGGTACTGCAGTTTGTCATCTGTGCCCTGCGGCTTCAGCAGCCCATCGCTGTCCCAACTCTCCTGCAAATACTCAAGGATCGCTCCGGACTCCGCCAGCACATAGCCGTTGTCTTCCAGCACGGGCGATTTACCCAGCGGGTGGATTTTCTTCAATGCCGCTGGCGCCAGCATCGACTTTTCCCGCTGATAGCGGACTATCTGATAAGGCAGCTGTAGCTCCTCCAGCGCCCACAGTACGCGTTGCGATCGTGACTGATTAAGATGGTGTACCGTCAGCATGGGCCTCTCCCGTCGTTTGTTCAAATTAACTATAGGAACAGGCGCTGATTGCCGGGAAAATTTCGGCAAAATAGTGAGGAAAAAACGGCGGCAGATGCCATAGTTAAAGTGTCGACGCAAACCGGAACCTCCATCAACAGATTGCGCAATACTGAGGGACGTCGACGTCGGGGGAAACCCTCTCGTGAACCAACGAGATAATGCGAAAGACCAAGACCGGAAAACAACTAAAGCGCCCAGTTGTGGCGCTTTAGTTTTATCACTCCTCTTCCAGCAGCCGAGCGCCGGTCCCCTCTTCCCCCAGCTTATCGCCCGGGTTGCGTAGCGGGCAATCGCGCCGCGATAAACAGCCGCAGCCAATGCAGCCGTCGAGCTGGTCGCGCAGCGCCGTCAGGGTGTGGATACGCCGGTCAAGCTCCTCGCGCCACTGTGATGACAGCATTTTCCACTCTTTTGCGCTGAGATTGTGCCCTTCTGGCAGCACGCCAAACGCGTCGCCGATGGTGGCCAGCGGGATGCCGATACGTTGCGCAATTTTGATAATCGCCACCGCGCGCAGGACATCGCGCCGGTAGCGCCGCTGATTGCCGGCATTCCGCTGGCTGTGGATCAGCCCTTTACTCTCATAAAAATGGAGGGCCGAGACCGCTACGCCGGTTCGTTTTGCCACTTCCCCGGGCGTCAGCAGCATTTTGATGCGGGGTGATTTCTTTTCCATAAAGCGCTTTACCTCAAGTTAACTTGAGGAATTATACTCGCCCGCAGACAAAACGACGAATCGAGAATTGAGAGAGGCCGCTTTATGTCCCATCAGGATATTATTCAAACACTGATTGAATGGATTGATGAACATATCGATCAACCACTTAACATTGATGTAGTCGCCAGAAAGTCAGGATACTCGAAGTGGTACCTGCAGCGGATGTTCCGCACCGTGATGCATCAGACGCTGGGGGATTATATTCGTCAGCGCCGCCTGCTGCTGGCGGCGGAGGCGTTGCGAACCACCCAGCGGCCGATCTTTGATATCGCTATGGATCTGGGCTATGTCTCGCAGCAAACCTTCTCGCGGGTATTCCGCCGGGAGTTTGACCGCACCCCCAGCGACTACCGCCATCAGATCTCCGCGTGACGCGGCGGCTGAGGCACGTTCACGGGCGCGGGCGCATTGGCTAACCACTGCATAAATTCCCGCGCCGGCATCGCTTTCGCAAACAGCCAGCCCTGGCAATACTGCACGCCGCGCTTGTAGAGCCAGCTTACCTGCTCCGGCGTCTCCACGCCTTCCGCGATAGTCTTTAAACGCAACCCGCGCGCCATCTCGATGATGTGCTCGGCAATGAGGTGGCTGGTGTTGTTGGTGGTCAGCGTATCAACGAAGGTTTTATCGATTTTAAGGATATCGACGTTCAGGGCGTGCAGATTATGCAGATTCGAGTAGCCAGTGCCGAAATCATCGATGGCAATTTCATAGCCCGCTTCGCGAAACGCCTGGATCACCGGCGTGGTCTTCGGCACGTCGATAAACCCCCGCTCGGTAACTTCGATTTTGATCTGTCCGATACAGACCGCATAGCTGCGCGCTTTCTCACTGATCTGTGAAATCAGCCGCGCCGAGTGGAAATCCGACGCAGAGAGATTAATCGCCACGTACAGCTGCGGATGGCTGGCAAGAAACTCGCCCATTTCGTAAAACAGCTCATCCACCACGTAGTCCGTCACCTGGGCAATCATGCCTTCATTTTCCGCCAGCGGAATAAACTCCGCCGGGTTCATCACCGGGCCGTCAAACCCTGGCCAGCGCAGCAGCGCTTCCGCTCCGACGCAGCGGTTATTTTTAATATCGATAATCGGCTGGTAGTGCAGGCGCAGCTGGCGGCAGCTCAGAGCCCGCTGCAGCATATTGCGCGGCGAGTGATACTGCCGGCGGGTGCGCGACCACACCAGCACCAGTAAAATACTGCAAATGATCCCCAGCGGCAGCGTCAGGCTGGCCTGGTCACAAAAGTTGTGATAATAGCTGGCCCGCGAGGTGGACATAATGACGGCGATCGGCCGGATAGCGGAGCGGGCTATCGTATACACCCGGCCATTCTGATTAAAAAAGGTATCGCCTTCGCGAATCAACGCATGAAGTTCCGCGGGCTCGACATTGTTACTGACCGAGAAAAAGAGGTTGGTTTTGGTATCAAATACGCCATAGGCTAAATCGCGATCGCTGGCGATTACCGAGCTGTACGAGAAGGGATTGACCACCACCACATAGGGCCCCTTCTGCATATAATTCATGGCAAAGCCCGGATAAAACGGCGTGTCCCGGTAATAGTAAATCGCGACATCCGGCTTTTTGGTGTAATTGGCCGCCGGCATCCGCCAGCCGGTTTGCTGATGAACGGACGTTGAACAGATAAAGCGCTGGCCGTTAGCGTAGATCAGATCTTCCACATACAGCAGGCCACGAACGATATGCAATAAATAACGCTGATGGTCCGCTGAGCATAGCTCCCCGCGATACTGGCTGGCTTTCGCCCGGGCCTGATCCGCTTCGCGGATGACCATTTCCGTTTTTTGCAGCGCCAACTGCGAAAATGAGTGTAATTGATCAATGGTTTCGGCTTTCGCCCGCAGCTGGGCAAACCACAATGCCAGTACCACTGGCAATAAAATAACCAACCCCGTTCCGATGAGCCTTAGCGCCTTATGCGGCGCACTGTCACCCATTTACGCTTACATCCATGCGATATGCCTTAATTAAGGTAGACCAAACACGTTAGCAATCGCGACTGCGATAGATATCAGCAGATTTTCTGCCAGCCCTCACGGGCGTCAGCTTTACCCCTGATGGTGAAGAATAATACTTATTTATCAGGTATTCGGAAGATATTCCGCCAAGATTAAGAATAGACGCGCATCTGACTCGGTTTCTCCGTGTAATAAACAAGAACAGGTAATAAAACCCGCAGAATAATAATCATTAGCAAGGCAATGAAAATAAGATCAGCGGGGGTTGCTCACTAATATCCACACAAATAACATTGCTATTAAACGCAGCGAAAGCTCATTTTTTGACTGGTGAAGAAAGCGCCAAGTGTGATATAGTTCACACAAGTTGATGAAACAGAAATGGCGTTTCATCACTCTCTAGTACGCCAGTTGAGACCAGAGCGCTATGCCATCGTCAGTCGCGCCAGGTCGTCCATGGCTCCCCGACTTTCTTTGAGGATAGGTTAATGGCTTCCATTACTACCAGTGTCGTGTTGTTGCGCTGGCCCCTGGTGAGCGCAGTACTCATGTTTCTCGCCAGCTCACTGAATATTCAGCTTCGCAAAAGCGATTACGCCGGTCTGGCGGTGATCTGCAGCTGCCTCGGCCTTGCCGCCGCCTGCTGGTTCGCCACCGGTTTGCTCGGCATCACCCTGCTCGATATTGCCAAAATCTGGGGCAATATCAAAGATGTGATGATTGAAGTCATGAGTCAGACGCCGCCAGAATGGCCAATGATGATGACCTGAGGTTAAAAAGCTTCCCGACGGGAAGCTTTTTCGTTTTCTGCAGCTCTTATTTCCCCAATTTCGCCATCATCTCCGGACGCATAAATTTATGGATCACCACCATAAAGAGCAGCGATGGCACCAGCAAAATCAGCGCGGTAATCGACGAGACCTGATAGTTACCCGACATGCTGGCGTTATAGAGCAGCAGCGGCAGCGTAGTGATATCCGGCGCCCCGACGAAGAAGGTGCCGGTAAACTCATCCAACGACTCCAGAAAAACAAAGATGCAGGCGGCAACGATCCCTGGCGCCGCCTGCGGCAGCACGATGTGCCAGAAGGTATACACCGGTCCGGCGCCCAGGTTACGCGATGCCCGCGCCAGCAGCGGGTCGATGGCTGAAAACGCGGCCACACAGATCCACACCGAGTACATCAGACCATGGACGCTATGCACCAGCACCACCCCCGCGATAGTTCCGTTCAAGCCCCACTGGTAAAACAGACGAGCAATATTCATGTATACCGTCAGGTTGGGAAAGGCCTGCGGGAGGAGAAACAGCAGCATAAACAGCACCCGCAGCGGCATTTTCCGCCGGGAAAGCGCATAGCCGGCGGGAACGGAAATCAGCAAACAGACCCCCACCGACAGCAGGGCGATCAGTATGCTGGTTAACAGCGAGCTGGAGACATCGCTGTACGGATTGAAAACCTGATACCAGTACTTCAGGCCCCACTGGCTGGGCAGCGAATGGGGAAAATACCAGCTTTCCGCTACAGTCCAGATCAACAGGTTCAGAAGCGGGCCAAACATCGCCAGCAGCATAAACAGCAGCAGCAGGCTCTGCAGCACCGGGCTGGCGTTCACTTTACGGCGTCCTCTTACCCACCATGACGGAGAGGAAGCAAGGTTCAGCGCTTTCATCATTCACCGCCTTTTTGCTGCAGGCTATGGCGCAGGTAAAACCACGACAGCGCGCCGCAGATCGCCAGCGACACCACGCCAAGCGCATTCGCCACCGCGTAATCACCATAGGAATTGACGCGAAACGCCATATCCACGGTCAGCATCGTCGGCGTCCCCACGCCGATCATCAGCGGTACCGACAGCACCGACATCATGGTTACCGTCGACAGCACCAGCGCCACGCCGATGGTCGGCAGGACCTGCGGCAGCATAATATCGAACAGCAGCCGCGGCCGGGAGGCGCCAAGGTTACGTGCGGCGAGGATCTGCGACGGCTCCAGCGCCGCCATCGCTCCGCAGATCAACAGCGTAGCAAAGGCCAGCTGCTTCCAGACAAAGGTAATGACAATTCCCTTCCATCCCAACCAGGAGAGGGTCTCCAGCGGCCTGACCAGATCGGCCGCCACCAGCGCATTGTTCATCAGGCCATTTTTGGCGAGAAAAGTGCGCATCATCTGAGCGACGACGATAAAAGGAATAAACAGCGGCAGGCGATACAAAAAACCCAGCAGGCGAACAACGGGCCGGCAAGGCGACAGCGCAATCACTGCCGACAGGGTAATGGCGATCAGCGCTAACAACGCCACCGAGATCAGCACGATAAGCAGCGAAAAGAGCACATCGTTGGCGTAAAGCGCGTAGACCTTGCGAAAATGATCGAGGGTGAACGGCTGTCCCGGCGCGGTAAACGCCGAGACCAGCGAAAACCCCAGCGGATACAAAAACAAGATCGCGACCATCAGCGCGGCCGGGGCAACCAGCAGCAAATATTTTAATGAACTGGACATAAAGAACCTGGCGTTGGCACAAGCAAGCACCCGGGTCGGCGACCCGGGCTGGAAAAAGGGTTAATTGGCCACCTGGCTTTCGTAACCCTCTTTGATATCGTCAAAGTAGGGAGCGATCGGGAAGCTTTTGCCATACTTCGCCAACGCTTCTGGCGAGATTTCGGCAAACAGTTTTTGCCAGGTCGCTGCATCCAGCTTCGGCTTCACCTGCCCGGCGTCGATGCCCGGATACCAGTTGAACTGCTTAACGATCCCCTGCGCCTGCACTTCCGGGCTGGTGGCCAGCGCGATAAAGTCGCGCGCCAGCTGCGGATTCGCCGCTTTCGCCGGAATGACGTAATACATCGGCTGACCCGGCATGCCCGGGGCCAGTAAAGCGAGCTTAATCGATGGCGGCAGCTTGCCCTGATCTTTCCAGCTATAGAACATGTCGACCCATACCGGGCCCATGGCAATCTCTCCCCGACTTAGCATGTCGAGCGTACCAGCGTTGCCCGGAGTGAAAGTGACATTTTTATTGAACGCCTTCAGTTTCTCATAGGCTTGCTGCCAGCCCTTTTCGACGCTTTTATCATAAGGCGCGGAGGAGAGGCGCTCGGCGTCGGTCCCGTAGGCGTAGATCCAGCCCACCACAAAGCTAACGCCGGACATGCCGTTCTTGATGCCGTTATAGCCAAAAGCCTGAGGATGTTTCTGCGTCCAAGCCACCAGCTCGTCATACGACGTCGGTGGCGTATTGACGAGATCGCTGTTCCAGGCGATAGCGGTCTGGCTTAAGAACATCGGCATGACGTATCCGTCGACGTTAACGCCCAGCGCCTGGGTGGCGCTCGGCGAGCTCACCATGCCGCCGGTCTGAATATCCTGGCGATATTTTTGCAGCAATCCCTTTTCCACCTGCTCCCCGCCCGCCTTCTGATGCACCACGGCGACGTCGATATCCCATTGCTGCGCGCCGCTCTCCTGCTGGGCGCTCAGCTTCTCGCTAATTTTATTCGACCCGGCGTCGCCTGGGCCGGTACCGATCACCCGCACCTTGACGCCGGGATGAGCGGCTTCAAATTTTGGCCCCAGCCAGGTTTTCACGTAATCCACCATATTCTGATCGCCCGCGGTGGCGACGTTAAGAAAGGTGTCGGCCTGGGCGCTAACGCTCAGGCAGAGGGTCGTTAAGATCGCTGCTTTCGTCTTAGTAAACATGGATTGTCCCCAGAATGAACACGCTGATATCACTGTGATAGTGGTAAAGGAAAAATATGGAGGGCCGGCATCGGCACATGGAGCCTGACGCGGCTTTTCGTCGGCCAGCACTGAGCGGAGTCGGCCTGCAGCAGGCGGTCATGGCAGCGTACGCTGTGGCGATACAGATTGCCCAGAAACGCGCTCTGCTCCACCATCCCCTCCAGGGCGAGCCCTTCCTGCGGCGCGGGCTGCGTTAATTCAGCGAGCGTGGCATCGGCGCTGCGAAAATAAATGACTTTTTCACCCTGCTGAGCAGCGGATAAACCGGATATTGCGGCAGCGGATATTTCATCAGAGGTTATTTTATTATCGGCGCCCATAAAATCAGCGACGAAGGGTGTCGCGGGCCGCTGATATATTTGTTCCGGCGTGCCGGTTTGCTCAATTCGCCCCTGGTTTAATACCGCAATTCGGTCCGCCATCACTAATGCCTCCTGCTGATCGTGGGTGACAATTAATGACGTAAAGCCGAGTTTCTTTTGCAGAGATTTAATTTCATGGCGCACATTGAGCCGCACTTTGGCATCCAGATTAGATAACGGCTCATCCAGCACCAGCACCTGAGGCTCTATCGCCAGCGCCCTCGCCAGCGCCACCCGCTGCCGCTGGCCGCCCGAGAGTTCGGTCACCTTCACGTCAGCCAGCCCGTCGAGATTGACGATCCGTAGCAGCTCCGCCACTCGCCGCGTGATATCCGCCCCGCGCCATTTGCGCAGCTTCAGGCCATAGCCAATATTGCGCGCCACCGTCAGGTGCGGCCACAGGGCGTAGCTTTGAAACACCATGGTGATATTGCGCTGCTCCGGCGCCTGATGGGTGATCGATCGGCTGGCGATGGCGATCTCCCCGCTTTCCACCGGAATAAAACCGCAGAGGGCATTCAGCAGGGTGGTTTTTCCACATCCCGAAGGGCCGAGCAGGGCGATCATCTCCCCCTGCTCGACCGCCAGATCGATATTATGTAAAACCACTTTATCGCCATAACTAATTTTAAGGCCAGAGATCTTTAAATAACTCATATTCGCTACCTGAAAGCGCTGTTGCGGGCATTTTTTATTGGTATGAACACGTGTTCATTTAGCTGTAAAAAAAATGCAACGTTGACTCGACATGATGTGAGCCTACTTTGTCGGGTATTTATGACAATTTAATTAAGCGACAAAAATTTTTGGCGAGGGTAAATGAAAATAGATGTGCTTGGCTGCGGGAGCGCCTTTTCCTGCACGCAAAATACTTCCGCGTTGCGGGTAATCGACGCGGACAACAAACAGTGGTTAATCGACTGTGGCCCCACCGTTCCCCGCGCGCTCTGGCAGCGCGGCGGCGGGGTCAACGATATCGACGCGATCTACTTCACCCACGTTCATCCGGACCACTGCACCGGTCTGACGGCGCTGCTGAATTACTGGAAAAGCGGCTCCCGCCAGAAGCCGTTGATTATCTACTGCCAGCCGGCGCAGCAGCCGGTGCTCAAGCAGCTGGCCGCGCTGGCGAACTGGCCGCAGGCGGAGCTTGGCTTCACCCTCGACTGGCAAGCGTGTCGCGACGCCTGGACGTGGCAGGACTGGCAGATCCGCACTGCCCCCACCCAGCATGAGCTGAGTAATCGCGCCATCCGTATCACCATTGCCGGGCAGACGCTGTTTTACAGCGGCGATGGCCGGCCGACCGCCGACTCGATGGCCCTGATGGCCGGCGCCGGGCTGGCGTTTCAGGAGTGTGCCTCGGTGGCGGCTCTGGACGATGACGCCTCTCATGGCGATTTCCCCTCTTGCCTGATGCTGTTCAGAACGCTGCAGCTCCCAGCGCTGGGGCTCTATCACTGCGAGGATGCTTCCCTGCCGGCGCTGAAGCAGGCCTGCCAGCCGTGGCCGGGTTTATTCGTTTCCCGGGATGGGCTCGCCTTAACGTTGCCGCGTCCCACGTTTAACGACGAGGCGCATATCCTATGAGCCCTGCACCCCGTAAACCCAGCGTCACCGCCCAGGACGTTGCCCGGCGAGCGGGCGTCTCCCGGGCGGTGGTGTCCCGGGCGTTGAGCAGCAACGGCAGCATCTCTCCCGATGCCCGGGCGCGGGTGTTGCGCGCCGCCGAAGAGCTGGGGTATCAGGTTAATTTCCTCGCCCAGGGGCTGAACCGCCAGCGCAGCCACTTAATCGGCGTGATCGTCTCGCGCATCAGCGATCCTTTTCGCAGCGCCCTGCTTGATGCCCTGCTCAACGAGATCCAACGCCAGGGCTTTCAGGCGCTGGTGAGCGAGATCCATAGCGAGCAGGATCTGGCGCACACCCTGCGCCGTTTCGCTCAGTTTCGCGTCTCCGGAGTTATCGTTACCTCCGGCCAGCCGCCGGAAGCGCTGGTGAACGAGTGCGTTCACCAGCATATTCCGGTGGTGGGCATTAACCGTCAACCGACGATCCCCGGGGTGGATTATGTCTGCTCTGATAACGCCGCTGGCGCCGAGCTGGCCGCCGACCAGCTGTTGCGCAGCGGCTGTCGGCGCTTCGGCTGGCTCAATATTCACCCTTCCACCTGGGCCGGACGCATGCGCGGGGAAGCGTTCAGCCGGGCGCTACAGACGCGCGGAGTGGACATCGAACGCGACCTGGCGCACCTCGCCTGTCCGGAGGAGGGCTACGTCGGCGGTGAGCAGGCCGCGGCGCTCGCTGGCGAGGTGCCTGAGGGGATCTTTTGCGCCAATGCCCAGCTTGCCTGTGGCTTTCTCGATGGAATGCGCCAGCGCGGCAAACAGGCGCCTGAGGATTACCAGCTGATTGGTTTTGATAACACGCCGCCGACCGCGCAATATAGCTACCAGCTCACCACCCTACATCAGGATGTGGCGGCGATTTCCCGCCAGGCGCTTACCCGGCTGCAGGAGCGCGCCGCCGACCCTTTACAACCTTCACGCACCACCTGGGTGGAGGTGACGTTAATTCACCGGCGCACGTCGCCCTTTGTTATCTGAGAGCAGGACTATGACGGAAGCACAACGAGAGTCATTATGCGCCTTGATTCGCCAGGCTGGCGCCCACGCCCAGGCGCTGCGCGATGCGGGATTACAGGTCGATAAAAAATCGCGCCAGGACTTTGTGTCCCAGGCGGATCTCGCGGTAGAACAACAGATTAAAGGCTGGCTGCAGGCCCATTTTCCCCAGGAGGGTTTCCTCGGCGAGGAGAGCGGTTTTGCTGGCGATGAACAGACCGTCTGGGTGCTCGACCCTGTCGATGGCACCACCAACTTTATCCTCGGTATGGATTACTGGTGTATCTCGCTGGCGCGAGTATGCCAGGGCGAGCTGACGCTTGGCATTATCTACGCTCCCGATCGCGATGAGTTTTTCTTCGCCGGCCGCGGCGAAGGCGCGTATCTCAACGGCCAGCGTCTGACGCTACGCGAACCGGATCCGGATGCGGTGGTGGTGGGTATGGGCCGTTCCAGCCGCGCCCCGGCCAGCGACTACGCCCAGGCCATCGCGACCCTGCTCGACGCCGGCCTGGAATATCGCCGCTTCGGCGCGGGGGCCCTGATGCTGGCGCATGTCGCCGCCGGCCAGCTCCATGCCTATTATGAAGCGCATATGAACAGCTGGGACGCGCTGGCAGGCATGCTGTTGATTGAGGAGGCGGGGGGAAAGTGCAATGCGTTTCTCGCCAATGAGGGTCTGCGGCGAGGCAACCTCGTGCTGGCGGGCTGCGCAAGCGTCCAGCCGCGGCTGGCGGCCCTGCTGGCGAAATAACGCCACGCCGCCGGCGGCTGGCCGGCGGCGTGGACTGACTACCGCCAGGGTTCGCTGCGGGGAATATTATTCGGACAGCGCTTAATTGCGCAAAAGGACTGGTAAAAACAGGAGTCAGACCGCTCGCCGCCGGCATGGTATGGGCAAGATGGCCGCTCACGTAATTTTTCCCATTGCGCCTCATCGTACACCGTAATATTGTAGATTTTTAATGAATGATACTGGTCATTAATTAAAACTCTCGAGGAATAGAGCTTCATCGACTCGCCGGGCAGCAGGATCACATCGGCCTCGTACCACATGATAAATTTTAAGAAACGCAGACTGGATATTGCCGAGAAGGCGATGCCGGATTGCGGGCAGATCAGAGTATTAAGAATAGTCCATTTCATATTCCTTCCTTATACAGATGCTACAAATTGTTACCGTATATAGTGATAGCATTCATTATTATAAACCGCAAGCGTCCCTGACAATTATGTGACTTAAGACAATTCCTAACAACACAACCCATTATTAGTAACGTTTCATTTTCCTCTCGAAATTTATGATTAGGCCCGATAAAAAACAGCCAAATTAACCTTAAAAAAGAAAATATAATAAAAAATAAGATAATATAAACTTAATTGACAATACGTCTTAGTCCCTCTGGATGAGGCCTCAGTCATTGGTATTAGATGATGCAGCACTGAGCATTACCCGCGGTTGGCAAGAAAAGAGGACCGTAGCAGGCAGCTATTTATTGCGCGGTTACCTCGTCGTACGTCACCAGCTCCGCGAGGCCCTCAGACCGCGCTCGGGTAAATGTCGCGGGTGTCCCGCCAGATCGCATTCCTTAGCGATAATATCGACATAGCGATTGAGCATATTCTGCTCAATCGCTATGTCGGAAGACAGTCCACAGAATATTGCCACGCCGGTCTAACAAGCCCCGCTGAGGCCCTACCAGGTTTTGCCGATATTAAACTGAAACTGTTCTGCTTTATCACCATCGTACTTTTTAAACGGCTCTGCCCAGGAGAAGACCAGTGGACCAAGGGGAGACATCCACTGCACGGCAATCCCCGCGGAGAGACGAATATGACTCGGATCGCCGTAGTCAGGGATACCTGCCGCCAGCGTCTGCGCGGTGTTGTGCCAGGAGGTGCTCCAGACCGTCCCCGCGTCAACAAACAGCGAGGTTCGCAGACTATCGGCGTATTTGTCATTCACAAAGGGGGTTGGAATGATAAATTCGCTGTTCAGCACCGCCATGGCATTCCCGCCGACCGCATCAGACGAGGCATCCAGCGGGCAGGCGCTATAGCTGCTTTCGCTACCATTGCAGCGGTAATAGGCCGCTTTAGGCCCAATGGTGTTAGAAGAGAAGCCGCGCACCGACGACGAACCGCCAGCGTAAAAGTTATCGTAGAACGGCACACTTTTGCCGTCTAACCCGCCAGCATAGCCTGCGCGCAGGCGTTCCATCCAGACCCAGCGCTTGTTTTCGCTCAGCGGCAGATACTGGGCGGTGTCAAAAGAGAGTTTGTAGTAGCTATTATCCGAACCGGGGAGCGTCACTTTACCGCTCAGGCTGCTCTTGTTTCCCGCACGCGGGAAGAAGCCGCGATCGAGATCGTTGTAGCCCCATCCAAGACTCACAAAATAATCGTTGGCGCTATATTTTGCGCCACTGTCGCCATCTTTCGTCACCACGCTGGGCTCGATTCCCCGAGAGCTGAGGTAGCGCCAGGTCGTCAGCTCCGGATCCATATTGGTCAGGCGATTATGGACATAATCCAGCCCCAGGTTCAGGGAGTTATTTTCGCTAATGGGAAACCCTAGCGTACTGCCTAAGCCATAGCTCTGCTGGTTATAGCTCCCGGCATCCGCATCGGAAGCATCATAGCTGTTATAAAAAATCTTTCCGCCCAGGCTGATGCCATCAACGGTAAACCACGGGTTCGTCGCCCCCAGTTCAAGATAAGACTGATAGCTGTTGCGCGTCCCATTGAAGCTCACGCTATTGCCCGTACCCAGCCAGTTATCCTGCGTCACGCCAAGCTGATAGCTCACGCCGCTATCCGTACCAAATCCCAGGCCCACGTTGAATGAGCCGGTGTTGCGCTCCTTCACCTTGTAGACCACATCGACCTGATCCGCCGTTCCATTGACCGGAACGATCTGCTGTTCAACGTTCTCAAAAAAACCCGTTCGATCAAGACGTACTTTCCCTTGCTCGACTTTTTCGTTGTTGAGCCACGCCCCTTCCATTTGGCGCATTTCACGACGTAACACCGCGTCCCGGGAGGTGTCGTTACCGGAAAAGCGGATCTGGCGTACCGAGTAGCGGCGGCCGGCGTTGACCTGAATATGCAGCGTCACACGATGATGCGCGTCATCGATTTCCGGCGTGGTCGTCACCTGCGGCCAGGCATAACCATACTTACCAAAACGCTTTTTGATCTCATTTTCAACCGTGGTGACTTGCGCCCCGCTATACCATGCCCCCGCCAGCGGCTGGGCAAGGGCCTCGATCTCCGGTCCATGCTGCGCCAGGTCGCCTGTCACCTGAGTTCGGTCGACCCGATAACGTTCGCCTTCATTGAGGGTGATGGTGATATACAGGGATTTTTTATCTGGCGTCATACTGACCTGCGTGGACTGGATCGCAAAGCGCGCATAGCCGCGATCGAGATAAAAACTGCGCAGCGTTTCCAGATCGGCTTCCAGCTTCTGTTTCTGATATTTTTTATCCGCTACCACATTCCACCACGGCACATTATCGCGTAGCTGAAGCTGGTCCAGGAGCGTCTCTTCCCGAAACGCCTGATTACCGATAATGTTTATTTGTGCGATTTTCGCCGATACGCCTTCCTGAAAGACGAACGTTAAGTCAACGCGATTACGCGGTAACGGTGTCACCACAGCGTGAACCTGCGCGCTGTATTTCCCCGCGCTGTAATAGAAATCCTGCAACCCCTTTTCTATTTCGCTAAGCGAATTTCGATCCAGTGCGCTACCTGCTGAAATACCTGTCGCGGTGAGATTTTCCTTTAACGCATCATCCTTCACCGACTTATTCCCGGAAAAACTGATGCTGGCAATAGTGGGCCTCTCCTTAACCTGCACCACCAGCGTTTTCCCATCGCGCAGGATCTGCACATTCTCGAAATTGCCGCTCGCATACAGCGCGCGCACTGCCTCGCTGACTCCCTCTGCAGTCACCGCTTCTCCCGCGTGCAACGGCATACTTAATAGCGCCGCCCCGACGGTCACGCGCTGCAGCCCTTCAAAACGGATATCATCAACTTGATATGAGGTTGCGGCGTACAACGTTAAAGGGGTAATCAATAATCCGCTGATGATATGAGTCTTTTTTAACATGAATGTGTCGTCTACGAGATAATGAGCAATAGCAGTTATCTGCTGGCGTTGAGCTTATTTGTTCAGGATGCGTATCTAAGATATGCGACAGAAATAACCTGAGCGAGGCGCAGAATTACATGCAATTATGGCGACAAAATGGAGAAAAAAAGGATGTTAAATCATCTTTAAAAATATATTTAATGATGGAACTTTTCCTGAACGCCGTGGTTCTAATGGCCAACACCAGAGCTATATTTAGATTTACCTGAACGGTCTTTATTGAAAAAGCCCCCTTTCTTGCTAATGGAAAGGGGGAAGGATCTCGTTAGGAATGTTGTTCTCTGGAATCACCAGGAACAGGCACAATCATATTCTTAAAGCCAGCAGATATAATGAAGAGAAATTGAATAAATTATGCAATCGACATCACAACATTCTATCTTGTATTCACCGCCAGACGCCGATGGCGAACATCTCCATATTTTCCTCAAAATAGCAGAATACATTAGGGACGCCTTATCAAGGCATCAAGGAAAATCTATCGTTATCTACAATAGCCAAGCAGTGGCGCCTCGCCAGGGAAGGTGAGGCATAGGCTTCACCATCCTGCCGCCTCCCATCATCAATCACAGGGAATCGCGTATGACACGCTTACTTAAAACGATGTTACCTATCATTCTCTGCACCCTCGTTGGGTTATCGTTCGCTTCACCCACGCAGGCGGCCTCCAGTCTGCCGATTGTTCTCCCCGCGCTAACATGCGATGCGCTAAGCGCTACCGACTTCAGCGCCGCCGTTGGCGCAAAGGTCACTATCAACCACACTGAAATGCAGACCTCCGCGCAGGGAAGCTGGTGCAAGGTGAGCGCCACTATCGCCCCCCAGATTGGCGTGCAGATTGCCCTGCCGACCCAGCGCTGGAGTCAACGTTTCTTGCAGGTCGGCTGCGGCGGACTGTGCGGGAGTATTAACCTGAGTCTGTCGAATGCCAGCGGCTGCCTGCCGGCAATGAACGGCGAGTTTGTGGTGGCAGCAACCGATATGGGGCACCATGGCAGTATGATGGATGCGTCATGGGCAGAAGATCCGCAAAAGCGCATCGATTTTGCCTGGCGCGCCAACCACCTGACCGCAGTGCTGGCCAAAGCGGTGATGCAGACGCTTTACCGCCAGCCGCCAAAGTACGCGTACTTTATGGGCTGCTCAGACGGCGGTCGCGAAGCATTGATGGAAGCGCAGCGCTTTCCGCAGGATTTTGACGGTATCAGCGCTGGCGCGCCAGCGGCCTTTTTCCAGTTTCAGAACTCCTTCTTCCACGGCTGGAATGTGGCCGCCAATCAGCGTCCGGACGGTACCGCTATCTTGTTGAAAGATCGCTTACCTTTGATTCACCAGGCCATACTGGCTCACTGCCCGACGCTTTCCGGCGTGCAGGACGGCATCCTGCAAAACCCCTATGCCTGTCAGTTCTCTGAGACTTGGCTCCCCCGCTGTCCTGCCAACGCTCAGGACCGTTCCGCCTGCCTGACACAGGAAGAGATTGAGGTAGTGAAAAAGCTCTACCGCGGCGCTTACGACAGCCACGGCGCCCAGTTCGTCGCTGGCGGTCTTCCGCTGGGCTCCGAGCTACGCTGGCCGGTGCCGGAGACGCCGACCGGCCACTCAATGTCGGAAATGATGGTACTACCGGCTCTGCAATCCGTGCTCCTGCCGGGAGGAAAACAGAAGATCCAATCGATGCGGGATTTCCCACTTAATCAGCAGAATTTTGACGCCATCGCTCAACTGGCACCGCTCTATAATGCGGCAAATACCAATCTTCATGCCTATCAGCAGCGCGGCGGCAAGCTTATCCTCTGGCACGGTCTGGCCGATGACTCCGTCAGCCCAGCCTTTTCTATCGCCTATTACCGCGGCGTAGAAGCAGAGATGGGCCATGCCGCAACGGATTCCTTCCTGCGGTTATTCCTGCTGCCTGGGGTAGCACATTGCGGTAATGGCGAAGGTTACGATCAAATTGATCTCCTTACCCCGCTGATGCGCTGGACCGAGGAAGGCATCGCGCCGCAAGAGATTATGGCCGGCAAACGGGCGCCAGCCGCCGCCAGGCTGCCGCCGATGACAGAAAAACCAGATGCCCAAACGCAGTTTCACGGCGTGCAGAAAGTCAGTCAGCCTTACGCTGACGCCGCTCCAGCCGTTATCGCAACGCGTCCGGTGTATCCCTTCCCGGCCATTGCCCGTTATAACGGGCACGGCAACGTGAATGACGGCGAAAATTATCATGCAGAGCAATCAACCGCGTTTGGTCATCTGCAGGTGGCAAAACCCGCCAGCGACTTTATTGGCCCTGATAACCAAAAAAATTATCAGGTTCGCCACGGCGAGCTCACCGTTCAATAAATCCAGGGCTCCTCATTGAGGAGCCCTTCGTTTTTGGGATTGGCCTCAATCATGCATAGCAAAACGCTCCAGCAATCGGTATTAAGCGACCTGCTCTTGTGGATCGATAATAATCTGGATAAGAAACTGACCGTCGACGATCTGAGCGATATCTCTGGTTATTCCCCCTGGCATTTGTTTCGGCTCTTCCGTCATTATTTTGATCGATCGCCGATGGAATATATCCGCCAGCAGCGCATGTCGCTCTGTCGCCGTTTATTGCTGACGACGCCTGGTTACCGTATTGTCGATATTTGTATTATGGTTGGTTATGACGATCTCAGTGCGTTTAATCGTACCTTCAAAAAATATCATGCGCTCACACCCACTCAATATCGTCATCAGGTCACCCGGCAAAAATAAGGAAGGTCCCCCTCCTCCGCATCGCTGCGGTTGGGAATGGAAGGGGGACAGGGGGGTATTGCAGAAGGGAAATAGCAGGGTGCTATTATCGAGCCCGATCGGGATCAACGACCTTGCGCGACGGAAATCAGTATAAAAAGATATTTTGAGCTAATAATGTAGAGGGCGTGAAGATTTTGTCACCATTTATAATTGTCTCCACCGCTCTCATCTGAAATAAAAAAACCGGGCCGCGCTGCACCCGGTTTCATTCTCACCAGCACCATCAGAAGTGAGTATTTACGCTCACAAAGAAGGTCCGCCCCGATTCGTTATAGGTCTCGGCACCCGCGCCATACAGATAAGCTCCCGTCGTCGCGTTGCCGGTCGTTTGCGCATTCCCTGCCCGATAGTGGCGGATATCAAACAGGTTATCTATCCCGCTGGTGAAGCTCAGGTTTTTGTTCACATCCCAGGTCGCACTGAGACCGACAATACTGTATGGGCTGACTTCGTTTAATTCGCTGCCGCTGACCGCCTCGCCCTTATAATTAAAGCGTTTTGGTTTCTGTCGGCCATACCAGGTAAAGGTGCTCTGCAGAGAGAGATCTTCACGGACCTGCCAGCTCAAAGTCGAGTTCAGGGTAAACTGCGGGATCACTGACAGTCGGTCGCCTGTCGTCTTATTCTTGCTCTGCAGCATCCATGTCAGGTTATTGCTCCAGTTAACCGTCTCCCCCATCGGAAGATTCAACGTTCCTTCCAGGCCTTCCACTAACGCCTTTGGTACGTTTTCCCACTGATAGATATTGGTGGTGCCGTTGCTGGCAGTGCCCACCGCCGCGTACCCTGACTCAATCTTGTTGTGATAGTCGTTACGGAACCAGGTGATTCCCGCCTGATAGCCCTCATGCTTATACTCAAGACCAATCTCTTTATTAACGCTGGTCTCCGCTTTCAGGTCGCTATTCCCCATCAGATAGCAGGCGGAACTACTGGCGTAACAGCCTTGACCGTTGCTGTAGAGAATATAGTTCGGGTTCAACTGGTAGAGGTTAGGCGCCTTGTAAGCGCGGGCAATGCCCAGCTTCAGCGTCCAGTCGTCCGTCAGCTCCTGGGACAGGTTCAGCGAGGGGCTCCAGTTATTGCCGACGATGCTGTGGTGGTCGAAGCGCAGAGCGGGTGTCAGCATGGTGCTGTCCGTTAGCGCCATATTATCTTCGGTAAACAGCGAGAAGATCTCGGCGCTGGAGTACGGGCTACGACCGGTAGCCGATACGCCATCGATAGTTCCGTAAGAGAGCGCCTGGGTTGTCGATACGCCATCTTTCATCCGCTGCTGATTCCATTCTGTCCCCAGCGTCAGATTCTGATCGACCCCCAGCGTAAACGGAATATTCACTTCGCTATGTAGCAGAACATCGGCCAGATCGATATCTGAAAACTCGCTACTGGAGAAGATCCCTTCCGTCCCCCCCGCCAGCCCTTCATTCATTCGCGAGTTGCGGGTGTGTTCGTACTGGGCATAGCTGTTGCTGGTCACGCCATTATCCCAGCCGCCGGTCCATGTCACGCCATAAGTTTGCCGGTAGAGACGGTTAGTCTCTTTCCCGTACATACTCTTCACCAGCGTACTGGTATTGGTGTTTTGTGTGTCGCCGGCATAGAGGTTGCCCTGTCGGCTGTAGCCGGCCTCAAACTCCAGGGCCTGCATCGGGGCGAACTCCCAGCGCAGCTTACTGTGAATATCTTTGTTCACCACCCCTTCACGTCCGGCGGGATAAGAGCCCGCGTAGGAGCCTGTACGCTCGGCTTCATGCCCGGCGTTAATGTCCTGAGCATCGGCCTGGGTTTTACTCAAATTACCCCAGAGATTGAAGCTGACACTGTCTGACAGCGGACCATTGAGGCTAAAGTTGGTACGTTTCGTCGACCCTTCTTTACGATGCTGCGGAGCATTCATATAGGTATTCCACGACCCATGCCATTCAGGCGTGGTCGGTTTGGTCACGATGTTGACGACCCCGCCCATCGCGCCATTACCATAGCGCGCCGCCGCCGGGCCGCGGATCACATCGATATGATCGATCATCTCTGCCGGCACCCAGTTGGTATCGCCACGGGAATCACGATCGCCGCGCCAGCCATACCGCACCGAGTTACGGCTGGTGACCGGTTTTCCATCGACCAGCACCAGAGTGTTCTCTGGTCCCATCCCACGGATATCAATTTGCCGGTTGTTGCCTCGCTGACCGCTGGTGGAGTTACCGGTCAGATTGACTCCGGGTTGCGTGCGAATTAACTCCGACACATCGCGGGCGGGGGGATGTTTGCGAATCTCGTCCGCAGTAATGGTCGACACGCCCGGCGCCTGCAGGTTCTGCCTGGCGGCAGTCACCACCATCGTTTCCTCGTGATGTTCAGCAGTGGGGGTGCTCTCGTCAGACGTCGATGGTTCAATAACGCTCTCTGTCGCCTGCAGCGGCACGCTACAGGCAAACAGAGGAATGGCGATCCCCAGCGGGAAGAGAGACGTGTATTTCATAGAATATGCCCTGTTTTCTGTTGCTGTCGGGCATAACGCCTTCCCCAATTGAAAAAACAATGGGATAAAATACTTGCCTCAGCGCCTCACCAGATTTTGGCGCAGGCCAGCGCCTTCCCGGCATTAATGGGAATAAGAAGACAGCGTGAGGCATAATAAAATTAAGTGCCCTGTTTCATCATTAGAGAAAAAGCGCTGCGCGCTATTCTTTGATAGCGTAATCCAGACAGCGTGTCATTAGAGTAATGTGCCGTGTTACGGTAATAAAAATGAGATTCATTATCAAGATGATAATAATCAATATCAGAGAAAAATAAAATAACATTTACCAATCAGCTGGTTACCAAAAAACAAACGGAAGAGAATAAAGTAAAAATAAAATCATCACTTTCTATTCATCATTAAAAAAACATATTTTTATCATATTATCTCCATAGTTAAATTAAAGACAAAAGCACATTAATAGTAAGTAATACTATTTGCGAAAGACTCTTTGTCGGTATCGTTACACCTTTTCCCCCATGTCATACCCAGCTAACGGCGGCCGTTCTGCTAAAATAAACACATCCCCCTGCGGAGTGCTCCTCCATGAACGCCAATTCGCTATCACGCCTGTTTATCGCCTGGCTTACCTGCCTCGCGACGCTGTTATTCGCCCCTTTTCTGCCGGCGGCGGAGGCGGAAATCGCGCCGCCGGTGGCAACCGAAGACAACACGCTGTCGATCCATATCGACGACATGCTGCAGCCGTGGAAAGGCGATCTGCCTGGCATGCTCGATCGGCGCACCATCCGGGTATTAACCACCTACAGCAAGACCTTCTTTTTTATTGATAAAGGCACCCAGCGCGGGGCAACGCACGACATCTTTATCGCGCTGGAAAACGATCTGAATAAACAGCTGGCGAAAGATAAAAAGCTAAAACAGCGCCACCTGAAGCTGCATATCGTTTTTGTGCCGGTCAGTCGGGATAATCTCTTTACCGCGCTTAATGAAGGTAAAGGGGATATCGCCGCCGCCAACCTGACTATCACGCCCTCGCGGGAAGCCCAGGTCGATTTCGCCCAACCGCTCTACAGCAACGTGAAAGAATTACTGATCTCCGGCCCGGCATCGCCGAAGGTCGACAGTCTGGAGCAGCTCTCCGGTCAAACGGTCTTTGTTCGCCGCTCCTCCAGCTATTACGAAAGTCTGCAAGCGCTGAACGCCCGATTTGCCAGCGAGTCACGACCGCCGGTTACCCTGGAAGCGGCGCCGGAAGCGCTGGAGGATGAAGATCTGCTGGAAATGCTCAACGCCGGGCTGGTGCCGTTGATCGTCGTCGATCAGCATAAAGCGGTTTTCTGGAAACAGGTATTTCCGAAAATCCAGGTCCATGACAACGTGGTGCTGCGCGACGGCGGCAACATTGCGTGGGCGGTACGCCAGGACAGCCCGCAGCTGCTGGCGCTGCTGAACAACTTCGTGAAAAAGAATCGTCAGGGCACCACGCTGGGTAATACCCTGCTGCTGCGTTACCTGAAAAATGCCCAATATGTTAAAAATGCCGCAGCGAGTAAGGAACGGCGCAAGTTCCTCGCCATGGTGGACGTCTTCCGTAAATATGGCGATCGCTATGATGTCGACTGGCTGCTGATGGCGGCCCAGGGATACCAGGAGTCGCGGCTGAACCAGTCGGTTCGAAGCCACGTTGGCGCCGTCGGGGTGATGCAGGTGATGCCCCGCACCGGAAAAGAGCTGAAGGTGGGCGATATTAAACAGCTGGATCCCAATATTCATGCTGGCGTGAAATATATGCGCTGGATGATAGATCGTTACTATGCTGATGAGCCCATGACCCGGCTGGATAAAGCGCTATTTGCCTTTGCCTCCTACAACGCCGGTCCGGCGCGTATCGCCCGCCTGCGCACCATGACCAAACAGCGCGGGTTTGATCCAAACGTCTGGTTCGGTAACGTCGAAAATCTGGCGGCAGAAAAAATCGGCGCGGAAACGGTGACCTACGTCAGCAATATCTATAAGTATTACATCGCCTATCGGCTGATCGTCGATGACATGGCCCGCAAACAGAAAGCGACGGCGGCGCCGCGGCAGGAGCCGGTGGCGCCGCCAGCCAAACCGCAGCCCAGCGTGGCGATGCCCGCGACCGCTCAGGTGCCCGCGGCCTGAAGCGCTTGCGGCCAGCGGTCAAAACCACTTCTGAGGCGGTGGTGAAATAATCATAAAAAAAGCCCCGGCGAAACCGGGGCTTTCTGTGTTAACTACGTGGATATTGCGTTTAAGGCAGGCCTTAGAACGGGATATCGTCGTCGAAGTCCATCGGCGGTTCGTTGGAAGGCGCTGCCGGAGCCTGCTGCTGCGGACGGGACTGCGCGCCGCCGCTGAACTGGTTGCCGCCCTGCGGCTGCTGAGGCTGACCCCAACCGCCCTGCTGCTGTCCGCCGCCTGCCGGTGCGCCGCCGCCCTGACGGCCGCCCAGCATCTGCATGGTGCCGCCAACGTTTACCACCACTTCAGTGGTGTATTTGTCCTGACCGGATTGATCGGTCCACTTGCGGGTACGCAGTTGGCCTTCAATGTACACCTGAGAGCCTTTACGCAGATACTCACCAGCGACTTCAGCCAGTTTGCCGAACAGCACAACGCGGTGCCATTCAGTCTGCTCTTTCATTTCGCCGGTCTGCTTGTCACGCCAGGATTCGGAAGTTGCCAGCGTGAAGTTGGCGACTGCGCCGCCACTTGGCATGTAGCGTACTTCCGGGTCCTGCCCCAGATTACCGACGAGAATCACCTTGTTTACGCCTCTGCTGGCCATGTTCGTGTCTCCTGAATACGTTTCTTAATAGTGTAAACGCGCGAGTGTACCATTTCCACGTAGCATTTTAATAGCTGCGAGGCTGATTCCAGAGATAGTACCCGGCTACGACATTGTTGCACACTCGACCTGAATTTGCATTCCGATACTGTATATTCATTCAGGTTAAATTGTGTCATAATTAGCCGTTTCTGCCGTTTGTCCTTCAAGCAAACCAGGCAATCCGTGTATCTACCTACCGGGAAAGGTGAATGGATAAGATCGAAGTTCGGGGCGCCCGCACCCATAATCTCAAAAACATCAACCTCGTTATCCCGCGCGACAAACTCATTGTCGTCACCGGGCTTTCCGGGTCTGGCAAATCTTCACTCGCTTTCGACACCCTGTATGCCGAAGGCCAGCGTCGCTACGTCGAATCGCTCTCCGCCTATGCGCGACAGTTCCTGTCGCTGATGGAGAAGCCGGACGTCGACCATATCGAAGGGCTGTCGCCGGCGATTTCCATCGAACAGAAATCAACCTCTCACAACCCCCGCTCGACGGTGGGTACGATTACCGAAATTCACGACTACCTGCGTCTGCTGTACGCCCGCGTCGGCGAGCCGCGCTGTCCGGACCACGACGTGCCGCTGGCGGCGCAGACCGTCAGCCAGATGGTCGATAATGTGCTCTCTCAGCCGGAAGGTCAGCGCCTGATGCTGCTCGCGCCCATCATTAAAGAGCGCAAAGGCGAGCACACCAAAACGCTGGAAAACCTCGCCAGCCAGGGCTATATCCGCGCACGGATCGACGGCGAAGTCTGCGATCTCTCGGATCCGCCGAAGCTGGAGCTGCAGAAGAAACACACCATCGAGGTGGTCATCGACCGCTTCAAGGTCCGCGACGATCTGGCGCAACGTCTGGCCGAGTCGTTTGAAACCGCGCTGGAGCTCTCCGGCGGTACCGCCATCGTGGCCAATATGGATGATGAGAAAGCGGAAGAGCTGCTGTTTTCCGCCAACTTCGCCTGCCCGATCTGCGGCTACAGCATGCGCGAGCTGGAGCCGCGCCTGTTCTCCTTCAACAACCCGGCGGGTGCCTGCCCGACCTGCGACGGTCTCGGCGTGCAGCAATATTTCGACCCCGATCGCGTGGTGCAAAATCCGGAGCTGTCGCTGGCGGGCGGCGCCATCCGCGGCTGGGATCGGCGTAACTTCTACTACTTCCAGATGCTGAAGTCGCTGGCGGAGCACTATAAGTTTGACGTTGAAGCGCCGTGGGGCACCCTCAGCGCCAGCGTGCAGAAAGTGGTCCTGTACGGTTCCGGTAAAGAGAATATTGAATTCAAATACATGAACGACCGCGGCGACACCTCGGTGCGCCGCCATCCGTTCGAAGGCGTGCTGCATAACATGGAGCGCCGCTACAAAGAGACGGAATCCAGCGCGGTGCGCGAAGAGCTGGCGAAGTTCATCAGCAATCGCCCGTGCGCCAGCTGCGACGGTACGCGTCTGCGCCGTGAGGCGCGCCACGTGTTTGTGGAAAACACCCCGCTGCCGACCATTTCCGATATGAGCATCGGCCACGCGATGGACTTCTTTAACAATCTGAAGCTCTCCGGCCAGCGGGCAAAAATCGCCGAAAAAGTGCTGAAAGAGATTGGCGATCGCCTGAAGTTCCTCGTCAACGTCGGCCTCAACTACCTGACGCTCTCCCGCTCGGCGGAAACGCTCTCCGGCGGCGAGGCCCAGCGTATCCGTCTGGCGAGCCAGATTGGCGCCGGACTGGTTGGCGTGATGTACGTCCTGGATGAGCCCTCCATCGGCCTGCACCAGCGCGATAACGAGCGCCTGCTCGGGACCCTGATCCACCTGCGTAATTTAGGCAACACGGTGATCGTGGTTGAGCATGACGAAGACGCCATTCGCGCCGCCGACCATGTGATCGATATCGGCCCCGGGGCCGGGGTCCACGGCGGCCAGGTGGTGGCGGAAGGGCCGCTGGAGGCCATTATGGCGGTACCGGAATCCCTGACCGGCCAGTTCATGAGCGGTAAGCGCAAAATTGAAGTGCCGAAGCAGCGCGTGCCCGCCGATCCGGAGAAAGTCCTCAAGCTAACCGGCGCGCGCGGCAACAACCTGAAAGACGTGACGCTGACCCTGCCGGTGGGCCTGTTTACCTGCATCACCGGCGTCTCCGGCTCGGGTAAATCCACGCTGATCAACGACACCCTGTTCCCCATTGCCCAGCGTCAGCTTAACGGCGCGACCATCGCCGAACCGGCGCCGTATCGCGATATTCAGGGGCTGGAGCACTTCGATAAAGTCATCGATATCGACCAGAGCCCGATCGGCCGCACGCCGCGCTCCAACCCCGCGACCTATACCGGGGTGTTTACGCCGGTGCGCGAGCTGTTCGCCGGGGTGCCGGAATCACGTTCCCGCGGCTATACGCCGGGCCGTTTCAGTTTTAACGTCCGCGGCGGTCGCTGCGAAGCCTGCCAGGGCGACGGGGTGATCAAGGTCGAAATGCACTTCCTGCCGGATATCTACGTACCGTGCGACCAGTGCAAAGGTAAGCGCTATAACCGCGAAACGCTGGAGATTAAGTACAAAGGCAAAACCATCCACGAAGTGCTGGATATGACTATCGAAGAAGCGCGCGAGTTCTTTGATGCCGTACCGGCGCTGGCGCGTAAACTGCAAACCCTGATGGACGTGGGTCTGACCTATATCCGTCTCGGCCAGTCGGCGACGACCCTGTCCGGCGGCGAGGCGCAGCGCGTCAAGCTGGCGCGCGAGCTGTCCAAGCGCGGTACCGGCCAGACGCTGTATATCCTCGATGAGCCGACCACCGGTCTGCACTTCGCCGATATCCAGCAGCTGCTGGAAGTGCTGCACCAGCTGCGCGATCAGGGCAATACCATCGTGGTGATTGAGCACAATCTCGACGTGATAAAAACGGCCGACTGGATTGTCGATCTCGGCCCGGAAGGCGGCAGCGGCGGCGGCGAAATTCTGGTTTCCGGTACCCCGGAAACCGTCGCCGAGTGCGAAGCCTCGCACACCGCGCGCTTCCTGAAGCCGATGCTAAAATAATTAGCGAGAAAGCTGCTGCCGGACCGGCTCCGGCAGCATTTTCACCGCCTGCTGATAAGACGCATCGACCAGGTAGTAGATTTGCGAATCCGGCAGCGAGCCATCCAGAAAGACGGTGCTCCAGTGCGCTTTATTGAGATGCTGGCTGGGCCGGACGTCGCGATGCTGCTGCCGTAGCAGCTCCGCCAGCTCCGGGCTCGCCTTCAGCGCAACCGCCGGCCGCTGGTCTTCGACCTCCTTCACCATGGCAAACAGCACGTCCGAGACCTTAATCTGCGTGGCTTTCCAGTCGCTGTGGACGCTCTGCTCTGCTCCCGGCTTCGCCATGCAGTACTGCAATAACTCCGAAATTGTCATCTTTTATTCCCCCATGAGCGTCGCAACGATGTGCCGCGAACCGCCGTGTATCCGATGCTCCCCCAGCCAGATGCCCTGCCAGGTCCCCAGCCTGACGCGTCCGTCCTCGACCGGCAGCATCAGCGACACGCCAAGCATCGATGATTTGATGTGCGACGGCATATCGTCAGGGCCTTCATAATCATGTTCGTACGGCGCATTGTCCGGCACGGCGTTAAGAAAATACTGCTCCATGTCATACCGGACGGTGGGATCGCAGTTTTCGTTGAGCGTCAGGGAAGCGGAAGTATGCTGGAGCAGGAGGTGTAGCAGGCCGACCTTCACCCCGGACAGCCCGCGGATCTGGCCGAGGATTTCGTCGGTGACCAGATGAAAACCACGGGATTTAGGCCCAAGCGTCAGGGTTTGCTGATACCACATCATCGACTCCTTTTTGCGAATGAATCCCTCTAAGTGTGCAGCAATACGTGAAAAGGTAAAACCTTCCACCCCGGATTTTGCATAAAAAAACGGCAGCGTCACCGCTGCCGTTTATCGCGTTCTGGCGCCTGTCAGTATTCGGAATTGACGATCACTTCTTCGCCCAGCGCGCCGGCCATCGGCAGCGGCTTATAGGAGGAGTTGGCGGCACGCAGCACGCGGATCCCGCGGGCGCCCGCCTCGCGGGCGGCGGTAATATCGTTATCCGAGTCGCCATAGAAAACCTTTATCTGCTTCGTCTGCAGCCACTGGGTCTTGGTATTCTGACCCGGCTTATCGCCAGCGAAAATCACTGGGTTCATATTGGCGGCGGGGATAAGAAAATCATCCTGCAGGGTTTTAGAAACGGTTTCTGTTTTGGTCTGGCTGCGGCCGGTGACGAACCAGATGCTGTCGCCACGCTTCACATGCATGGCAATCAGCTGGCGCGCCACCTCTTTTGGCATGCTGAATTCGTCCCAGCCGTTGTTCATTTTTTCCCAGAACTGCGGGTTTTTCAGGTAATCCTCACTGCCGGGAGAGAAGGTTTTTTGCCCGCGCCAGAAACCAGGACTGGAGAAGAGAACGGTGTCATCGATATCAAAGCCGACGGCCATCGGCGGACGCCCCAGCAGGCTGTTCTCAATTTGCGCCACCGAAACCCAGTGGATCGGCGCCTGCTCGGCCAACTGGGCCACGTTGGTGCCGACCCACAGCGGCTGTGGCGTGGAGGCGCGCGCTACTACGGCGCTGTTCAGCGTGAACAGGAGAGAAGCCGCCGCAAGGGCGAGAGTAAGTTTGCGCATATTTATCCCTAAATCTATCAATCATTATTGTTTTCAATAATGTGCATGCTTAGTAACGCCCCGACCTTACCCGCAGGCGACAGGGATGAAAAGCCTTTTTCGCGTAGATGTCATAGAAAATGAGGATGATCACAATCAGAGGGGGTTGCCCCTGCCCGTTGACCGGCAGAGACAACCTGCTGGAGAGCGGCTTACATTACCGCGGCAAAGGCTTTCGCGACCTGCTGAACATTACGTGAGTTTAACCCCGCCACGCACATGCGTCCGCTGGCAATCAGGTAGACGCCAAACTCGTCGCGCAGGCGATCCACCTGCGCCGCGCTGAAGCCGGTGTAGCTGAACATCCCGCGCTGCTTGAGCAGGTAATCCACATCGCTGCCCGGGGCAACCTGCTGCAGCGCGTCGACCAGTGCCTGACGCATAGTCAGGATATGCGCGCGCATGGCGTCCACTTCCGCCTGCCAGGTGGATTTCAGCCCGGCATCGTTCAGCACCGTCGCCACCACCTGCGCGCCAAAGCTCGGCGGGCTGGAGTAGTTGCGGCGCACGGTGGCCTTCAGTTGGCCAAGCACGCGGCCTGCGGTTTCACTGTCTTCACAGACCACCGACAGGCCGCCGACGCGCTCCCCGTACAGGGAGAAAATTTTGGAGAACGAGTTGCTGACCAGCATCGGCATCCCGGCGCTGGCGATGGCGCGAATGGCGTAGGCATCCTCTTCCAGCCCTGCGCCAAAGCCCTGGTAGGCGATGTCGAGGAACGGGATCAGCTGACGCACTTTCAGGATCTCCACCACACGATCCCACTGTTCCGGCGTCAGGTCGGCGCCGGTCGGGTTGTGGCAGCAGGGGTGCAGCAGCACAATGTCGCGCGCCGGCAGCGTTTGCAGCGTCGCCAGCAGCGCTTCAAAGCGCACGCCGTTGGTGGCTTTATCAAACCAGGGGTAAGTACTTACTTCGAAGCCAGCCCCTTCAAATATGGCAATGTGGTTTTCCCAGGTCGGGTCGCTGACCCAGACATGAGACTCAGGAAAGTAGCGTTTGAGGAAGTCGGCCCCGACCTTCAGCGCACCCGAACCGCCGACCGTCTGAATGGAGGCGATGCGGTTTTGCTTAAGCGCGCTATGCTCCGCGCCAAACAGCAGCGGCGCAATTGCCTGGCGGTAGCCGCTCAGCCCTTCCATCGGCAGATACAGCGAGGCGCCGTGCGGCTCGGCGTTCAGGCGCGCTTCCGCTTCCGCCACCGCCTGCAGCTGCGGGATAATGCCGTCATCGTTGTAATACAGCCCGATACTCAGGTTGACTTTGTCGCTTCGCGGGTCTTCTTTGAAGCGTTCCATCAGAGAAAGAATAGGGTCGCCGGCGTAGGCGTCAACTTTTTGAAACACGCGATGTATCTCCAGGTTTACATGGGGCAGGTTCTTACACAATAAACCGGATATGACGGCAGGTCGAGAGGATGTTGAGGGGAAAGTGACCGCGCAGCGGTATAAACCGCTTTTTTGTCCGCGGCTATACCGATAGCGTACCGGATAAGCGTCTGAGCTATCCGGTACGAACAAGGCTTAGTCGAGGTATTTCATGGCGACGCGGGAGGTCAGTCGCGTAATAAGTTCGTAAGCACTCACTTTCGTTATCTCGGCGATGCGCTCTACCGGGAGTCCCTCTCCCCACAGCACCACCGCGTCGCCGGCTTTATCCTGGGCCTGCGGGCCGAGGTCAACGCAGATCATATCCATCGCCACCCGGCCGACAATCGGCACTTCGCGGCCATTAACCAGCACCGGGGTGCCCGACGGCGCAGCGCGCGGATAACCGTCGCCATAGCCCATCGCGACCACGCCGAGACGCGTGTCGCGTTCGCTGACCCAGGTGCCGCCGTAGCCGACGGGCTCCCCTGCTTTATGTTCGCGCACGGCAATCAGGCTGGACGTCAGGATCATCACCGGCTGACAGCCAAAATCTTTCCCGGTGGAGCGATCGTCCAGCGGCGACACGCCATACAGGATAATGCCCGGACGCACCCAGTCATAATGCGACTGCGGCCACAGCAGGATACCGCCCGAGGCGGCAATAGAGCGCAATCCCGGCTTGCCTTCGGTAAAGGTGGTGAAGATATCCAGCTGGCGTTCGGTGGCGCCGCAGGTCGGCTCATCGGCGCGGGCGAAGTGGCTCACCACGTTAACCGGCTGGCGGACGTTTTTGCACTGGCTCAGACGCTGATAAAACGCCTCGGCTTCCTCCGGACGCACCCCTAAGCGATGCATGCCGGTATCCAGCTTCATCCACACGGTCACCGGCTCGGGGAGATCGGCTTGCTCCAGGGCCGCCAGCTGTTCGGGGCTATGCACCGCGGTATGCAGACGCTGAGCGGCGATCACCGCCAGGTCTTCCGCCGCAAAAAAGCCTTCCAGCAGGAGGATCGGCTGGGCGATCCCCCCCGCTCGCAGGCGCAGCGCCTCTTCCAGGCGGGCGACGCCAAAAGCGTCGGCGTCGGTCAGCGTTCGCGCGGTCTCAAGAAGACCGTGTCCGTAGGCGTTCGCTTTCACCACCGCAACCAGTTTGCTGGCAGGCGCCAGTTCACGCAGACGTTGCAGGTTGTGTCGCAGAGCGCGGCGGTTGATAACTACAGTTGCCGCTTGCATTTGAATTCCTTAATAAAAGAAGGAGGAAGGGTTACTCATCATCATACTGAGGACCGGCATAATTATCGAAACGCGACCACTGACCGTTGAAGGTCAGTCGCACGGTGCCGATCGGGCCGTTACGTTGTTTACCAATGATAATTTCCGCGATGCCCTTAAGATCGCTGTTCTCGTGATAGACCTCATCACGGTAAATGAACATGATTAAGTCGGCATCCTGTTCGATAGAGCCGGACTCACGCAGGTCGGAGTTGACCGGACGTTTATCGGCACGTTGTTCCAGTGAGCGGTTCAGCTGCGACAGCGCCACCACCGGCACCTGTAGCTCTTTGGCCAGCGCCTTCAGCGAGCGGGAGATTTCGGCGATCTCCAGGGTACGGTTGTCAGAGAGCGACGGCACGCGCATCAGCTGCAGGTAGTCGATCATAATCAGCCCGATGCCGCCATGCTCGCGGGCGATACGCCGCGCGCGGGAACGCACTTCCGTCGGCGTCAGGCCGGAGGAGTCATCGATATAGATGTTACGTTTTTCCAGCAGAATGCCCATGGTGCCGGAGATCCGCGCCCAGTCTTCATCGTCCAGCTGACCGGTACGAATGCGGGTCTGATCGACGCGCGACAGCGAGGCCAGAGAACGCATCATGATCTGCTCGGAGGGCATCTCGAGACTGAAGATGAGTACCGGTTTGTCCTGCAGCATCGCTGCGTTTTCCACGAGGTTCATCGCGAAGGTCGTTTTACCCATCGACGGACGGGCGGCGACGATAATCAGATCCGACGGCTGCAGGCCGGCGGTCTTTTTGTTGAGGTCGTCGTAGCCGGTGTTGACCCCGGTAACGCCGTCATGCGGCTGCTGGAACAGCTGTTCGATACGGGCGACGGTGGCGTCGAGGACATCGGCGATGTTTTTCGGCCCTTCGTCTTTATTGGCCCGGCTTTCAGCGATTTTAAAGACGCGGGACTCGGCGAGATCGAGCAGATCTTCGCTGGTTCGCCCCTGCGGGTCGAAGCCGGCCTCGGCGATCTCATTGGCCACCGAGATCATCTCGCGCACGACCGCGCGTTCGCGCACGATGTCGGCATAGGCGCTGATGTTCGCCGCGCTGGGGGTATTTTTGGACAGTTCCGCCAGATAGGCAAAGCCGCCCACGCTGTCCAGCTGTCCCTGACGCTCCAGCGACTCCGCAAGGGTGATCAGGTCAATCGGGCTGCCCGACTCCTGCAGGCGCGCCATCTCGGTAAAGATATGACGATGCGGACGGGTATAAAAGTCGTCGGCAACGACGCGTTCGGCGACGTCGTCCCAGCGCTCGTTATCCAGCATTAAACCGCCCAACACCGACTGCTCCGCTTCAATCGAGTGCGGCGGGACTTTCAGCCCGGCGAGCTGCGGATCGCGTTCGCGGGTTTCTGTCTGTGGTTTGTTGAAGGGTTTATTTCCTGCCATAGCCTAACATTTCACCGATACGGAAAAGAGCGTGACAGTATAGCGAGAAAGCCATTGCCGCTAAAGAACCCATTAAGCGTGGCTGGCCTGAGGCGGGTAAGAAAATCCGTCGCTGCCGCCGCAGGCTGTTAAGCTTACTGGATAATCTCAGAACAACACAGGAGCGAACATGGCAACACGCATCGAATTTTCAAAACACGGGGGGCCGGAGGTGCTTCAGGCGGTTGAGTTTACCCCTCGCGATCCTGCGGAGCATGAAATTCAGGTCGAAAACAAAGCTATCGGCATCAATTATATCGACACCTATGTTCGCAGCGGCCTCTATCCGCCGCCGTCGCTGCCGAGCGGTCTGGGCACCGAGGCGGCCGGCATCGTCAGTAAAGTCGGTCATGGGGTGACGCACATTAAGGCAGGCGATCGGGTGGTGTACGCCCAGTCGGCGCTCGGCGCCTACAGCACGGTGCACAATGTGCTGGCCGATAAAGCGGCGGTCCTGCCGGACGCCATCTCTTTCGAACAGGCCGCCGCGTCGTTCCTCAAAGGATTAACGGTCTGGTATCTGTTGCGTAAAACTTACGAAATTAAGCCTGATGAGATGTTCCTGTTTCATGCCGCCGCCGGCGGCGTGGGGCTGATTGCCTGTCAGTGGGCGAAAGCGCTGGGGGCGAAACTTATCGGCACCGTCGGCAGCGCGCAGAAGGCGCAGCGCGCCAAAGCGGCGGGCGCCTGGCAGGTGATTAACTATCGCGAAGAACCTATCGCGGAGCGGCTCAAAGCGCTCACCGACGGTAAGAAAGTCGCCGTAGTCTATGACTCGGTAGGGAAAGATACCTGGGAAGCCTCTCTGGACTGTCTGCAGCGCCGCGGCCTGATGGTCAGCTTTGGCAACTCCTCCGGCCCGGTGACCGGCGTTAATCTGGGGATCCTGAATCAGAAAGGTTCTCTGTACGTCACCCGCCCATCGCTGCAGGGCTATATCACCAACCGGGAAGAGCTGGCTGAAGCCTGCAGTGAGCTGTTTTCGCTGATCGCCAGTGGAGTAATCAAAGTGGACGTGCCGGAGAGTCAGACCTATCCGCTGACCGAAGCGCGACGGGCGCATGAAGTTCTGGAGAGCCGGGTGACACAGGGGTCGAGTCTGCTGCTGCCGTAAGCGGTCAAAAGGACAAAAGGACAAAAGGACAAAAGGACAAAAGGACAAAAGGACAAAAGGACAAAAGTTTAGGGCTTCCACCTGGGAAGCCCTTACTTTTTTTTAGTTCGGCTGTATGTAGGGTACAGCGCGATGAATTCGTTAACGCGCTAATAGTGACAGATTTGCGTAGCGATGCCTACGCGGTTCTGTGCAAAATTGTTCAGGTTGTGACACACCCCTCAATACCTTAGTAACGCCAACGGTTATTGTCGCGAAAAGCGTTTCCGTCCGGGGTTTTCAGCGCCCGAATAACCCACACCACCACCACCGCCAACAGCAGCCACGGCAGCAATTTGATCATTAAAGCAAACAAACCGCCGACGAACATCAGCGCCGTAGCCACCACGATGGCGGCGATAATCCCCAACAGCGATACGCCGGTGACCAGCAGCATGACAAAAAATCCGATGACAAATAACAGTTCCAGCATGGCTCTCTCCCCACAGTCATTAATACGTCACTCTGCAGGTATTACAAAAAACATGCCAACAATAACAAACTGAATTTAAAAGAAAACGCCCCGCAATAGTGTGCGAGGCGTGGTCAATTTCACCAGGTTTTGGTGAGAAACTAACGCTTATCGGCCACCAGCTTCAGGGCCTGCTCCAGCACCGCAATGTCGGCGCCGGCTTTATGCGCATTTTCGCTCAGGTAGCGACGCCACTGGCGGGCGCCTGGGATACCCTGAAACAGTCCCAGCATATGACGGGTGATATGGCCCAGATAGGTGCCCTTGCTGAGCTCGCGCTCAATATACGGGTACATGGCCCGCACGACGGCCACCGGATCGGCATCCGCGCCGGCGACGCCGAAAATCTCCCGGTCGACCGAGGCCAGAATACCCGGATTCTGATAGGCCTCACGCCCGACCATCACCCCATCCATATGCTCAAGCTGCACTCTGGCTTCATCCAGCGATTTGATACCGCCGTTAATCGCCATCGTCAGGTGGGGGAAGTCACGCTTCAGCTGCCAGACGCGGGGGTAATCCAGCGGCGGGATCTCGCGGTTCTCTTTCGGGCTCAGACCGGAGAGCCAGGCTTTGCGGGCGTGAATAATAAACATCTCACATTCGCCCTTGCCGGAGACCGTCTCAATGAAATCACAGAGGAATTCATAGCTATCCTGGTCGTCGATGCCGATACGGGTCTTCACCGTGACCGGGATCGACACCACATCGCGCATCGCTTTGATACAGTCGGCCACCAGCGGCGCGTTACCCATCAGGCAGGCGCCAAACATCCCGTTCTGCACGCGATCGGAGGGGCAGCCGACGTTGAGATTGATCTCGTCATAGCCGCGCGCCTCGGCCAGCTTCGCGCACTGCGCCAGGGCCTGCGGGTCGCTGCCGCCGAGCTGCAGTGCGACCGGGTGCTCTTCTTCGCTATACGCCAGGTAGTCGCCTTTGCCATGAATAATCGCCCCGGTGGTCACCATTTCGGTATACAGCAGCGTATGCCGCGACAGCAGCCGCAGGAAGTAGCGGCAATGTCGGTCAGTCCAGTCGAGCATCGGCGCGATGGAGAAGCGATGAGCAGGGAAAACAGGTGACGTTGATTCAGGCATCATGGCGAATAAATAAGCATCCGGGTAAAAAGGGGCGCTACTATAGCATAAAGATAAACCACAGGCGCGTAGTGCGCCGCGCTTCGCCCCTTCCCGGTGTCGATTACTTTATCCGCGGTTTGCCGTCATGTGGGCCAAAGAACTGCGGCGGATGGTCAACCCAGCGATCCTGGCGCGTCGCGGCATAGCCAGGATTGAGCGGGTAGTAAATTCGGTTGTACTTTTTGTTGGCCTCACCCACCACCAACAGACGAACCTCCTGCTCGGTGTTATTGAGAAAAGTGTGGCAGATGCCGGTACCAGCGGGAAAACCCACGCTGTCCCCCGGCTCCAGTTTCCAGAGATAGCCGTTTATCCATACTTCCGGATAGCCCTCCAGCACATAGATGAACTCTTCCTCATCGCTCTCCGCGTGCGGGTAAGAGGTGCGCCGCCCGGGCGGCAGTCTCTCGTGGTGGATCCCCAGCCGATTGAGGCGTAAACCGCGCCCCAGCGGCGCGCCAATGGAAAAACGCTCCGGGCTGTCGGGATAAGTGGCATCGTCGGGCCCTTCCAGTTCGCGCCAGTGGCGAATGCAATCAGGTCGTTTCATCGTTTTCTCCCGAAAATGAGACACTTCAGATATAGCATACCTGGGTCAGGCGTGTTGCGATTAAATCGGGCATGACGGTTTTAGCGGCCGGCTAAGGCGCAGCCTCCACGAGCGTCAGCGGCCAGCACCCGGAACTGGCGCAGGCACCGACAACCTGAAGTATGACCCGCATCACCCGTCGGGTCTCGGCGTTTTCCGCGGAACGTGATAAAGTAACAGATTCAATTTCACGCAACCTGAGGATGCTCATGGATAAGACCCCTTCGCAAGAGATGTTAGCGCATGCTGAAAAGCTGTGTGCGCAACGCGGCGTACGCCTGACCCCACAGCGTCTGGAAGTGTTGCGCCTGATGAGCCTGCAGCAAGGGGCAATCAGCGCCTACGACCTGCTGGATCTGCTGCGCGAGAAAGAGCCGCAGGCGAAGCCGCCGACGGTCTACCGCGCGCTGGAGTTCTTACTCGAGCAGGGTTTTGTCCACAAGGTGGAATCGACCAACAGCTATGTGCTGTGTCATCTCTTTGACCAGCCGACCCACAGCTCGGCCATGTTTATCTGCGACCGCTGCGGCGTGGTGAAGGAAGAGGCGGCTGAAGGGGTGGAAGATATCATGCATACGCTGGCGGCCAGAATGGGCTTCGCCCTGCGCCACAACGTGATTGAAGCCCACGGCCTCTGCGCGAGCTGCGTGGAAGTAGAAGCCTGCAGCACGCCGGGACACTGCCACCACGATCATACTATTCAGCTCAAAAAGAAAGCCCGCTGAGCGGCAGCCGCAGCGGGAAAAAGGGTTAACGGCGCGTCCCTGCGCCATTCAGACAGGCACTAACACAAATGCTTCTTTCTTCGGATCAAGGAACGCTACCAGCGATAGTCGTTCTTATGCTCCCAGTCTGAGACTTCTTTCTCAGCCTGATCTTTCGCATAGCCGTAACGCTCCTGAATTTTGCCGACCAGCTGGTCGCGCTTCCCTTCGATTACGGTCATATCATCATCGGTAAGTTTGCCCCACTGTTCCTTGGCTTTACCTTTCAACTGTTTCCAGTTACCGCCGATTTCGTCTTTATTCATGATAACGTCCTCATCATTCGGTGGGTTTACAGCCCGTTTTGTGCCGGACATGGTATTAACTATAGATGAGAATGCTGGCGCCGATTCGTTATTCGGAATTTTTAACCACCATACCGATGGATAAGGCTGAGGAGATTTCCCCGGCTTGCGCTACGCTGAGCCGGGCTACTGAGTTGCCCCGGTAAGCGGTGCGCAACCGCGGGAATTCATGGATAGCCGTTATGAACGGCAATAACTAGCTAAACCAGGTGCCGCGTCGCCAGTGGCGGCGCCAGATCAGCGCCAGCGACAGGCCGCGCAGGGCGAGAAACACGGCCAGCGCCAGCCACAGGCCGTGATTGCCGAGCACCGGGACCGTAAGCAGCGTCACGGCGAAGCCGGCCGCGGCGACCGCCATGCTGTTCCGCATCTCCGCGCCGCGCGTCGCGCCGATAAACATGCCGTCCAGCAGATAGCACCAGACCCCGACCACCGGCAGGATCGTCTGCCAGATCAGATAGCGATCGGCCAGCTGCTGCAGGGAAGGCAGCGAGGTTAACAGCGCGATGATGTGCCCCCCCGCCAGGCTGTAAACCAGGGCAAACGCCAGCGCCACCATACCGGACTGCCGGCAGGCCGCCCGCCACACCTCCAGCAGCTGGCTGCCGTCGCGCGCGCCGTAGGCCTGGCCGGAGTGGGCCTCCACGGCATAGGCAAAGCCATCCAGCGCGTAGGCGGTAAAAGTCAGCATGGTCATCAGTACGGCGTTGACCGCCACGATATCGCTGCCCAGCCGGGCGCCGAAGACGGTCAGCGCGCCAAAGCACAGCTGCAGCAGGAGGGAGCGCAGCATGATGTCGCGATTCAACGCCAGCAGACGGCGCATGTCTCCGCGCCAGGCGTTTTTCAGCATCGCCAGCGACACGCCGCGCAGCGTCAGCACCCGCTTCGCCATCATCAGGCCGATAATCAGGGTCGCGTACTCCGCGGTGACCGTGGCCAGCGCCGCCCCCTGGACGTTCATCCGCAGGCCCATCACCAGCCACAGGTCGAGCACAATATTCAACAGATTACCGACCACCAGCAAAATCACCGGCGCCCGGGCGTACTGGACCCCCAGCAGCCAGCCGAGCAGCACCAGGTTGGCCAGCGAGGCGGGCGCGCTGAGCCAGCGGATTTCGAGAAACCGTCTCGCCTGCTCGAGAACCGCCTCGCTGCCGCCGACGATATGCAGGGCGAGGTTAATCAGTGGCAGGCGAAACAGGATAATCACCACCCCGGCGCCCAGCGCCAGGACCAGCGGCTGCACCAGCGCCCGCGCCAGTCGCAGCGGATCTTTGGCCCCCCAGGCCTGAGCGGTCAGCCCGGTGGTGCTCATGCGCAGAAACAGCAGCAGCATAAACAGGAAACTGGTGGCCGTTGCTCCGACCGCGACGCCGCCGAGGTATACCGGGCTGTCAAGGTGGCCGATCACTGCGGTATCCACCAGCCCCAGCAGCGGGACGGTGATATTGGAGAAAATCATGGGGAGTGCAAGGCGCCACAGCGCTTTATCGGCAGCGTTGAGCAGCATGTTCGGAGACCTGATAGAGGACAAACGTCGCAGCGTCATGCATCAGATGACGCTGCGCAGGGGCAGGCGTTACAGCCATTCTCCATTACGGATCACGCCAACGGCCAGACCCTCAATGGTAAAACTCTGCTGACGCAGATCGACAACGATAGGGGTAAACTCGCTGTTTTCCGGCAGCAGTTCGACGACGTTGCCCTGCTTTTTCAGGCGCTTGACCGTCACTTCATCGTCAATGCGCGCTACCACCACCTGGCCATTGCGCACATCCTGGGTTTTGTGGACCGCCAGCAGATCGCCATCCAGAATACCGATGTCTTTCATCGACATCCCGCTGACGCGCAGCAGAAAATCGGCGTTGGGCTTGAACATCGACGGGTCGACCTGATAGTGGCCTTCAATATGCTGCTGCGCCAGCAGCGGCTCACCGGCGGCGACGCGGCCGATCAGCGGCAGGCCGTGCTCTTCTTCCGTCAGCAGGCGGATACCGCGCGAGGCGCCGGAGACGATCTCGATTGCGCCTTTACGCGCCAGCGCTTTCAGGTGTTCTTCCGCCGCGTTTGGGGAACGGAACCCCAAGCGCTGAGCAATCTCCGCACGCGTCGGCGGCATGCCCGTCTGGCTGATATGATCCCGAATGAGATCAAACACCTCTTGCTGCCTGGTCGTTAACGCTTTCATTCCGCCCCCTGGGTGTATATACAGTTATGCTGTGAGTATATACAGCTAACGGTGATTTTGGAACCACATGGCACACAAAAATCGGCAGATTGTTTATATTTTGCGAGGGTTAGCGAAGAACGTTAGTGATAATGGCTCCACAGCAGCGTTCCCCAGGTGATCAGCGCGATGATAATCGCCAGCAGGACAGCCGCCGACCCCATGTCTTTGGCGCGCCCTGAAAGCTCATGATAATCCGAGCCAATACGGTCCACGACCGCCTCAATCGCGCTGTTGAGAATTTCGACTATCATCACTAGCAGGACCGAGCCAATCAGCAATACGCGGGTGATGGCGTCGACGTCCAGCCAGCAGGCTATTGCGACGGCCACAATGGCGGCGACGCCTTCCTGACGAAACGCGGCCTCGTTGATCCACGCCGCGCGAAATCCTTTCCAGGAGTAACCTGCCGCCTTAATGATTCGGGTTAACCCGGTGGTATTATTGGCCATCACAAAACCTTTTTTATGTAAATGACGTCGATGAGTGTACGCGTTTGCCGCGCGGTAACGGAAATTTTGCCCGCTTTCTGTTATTCTTGCCGCGCATTTGCATGATTAACCAGAGGCTTCACATCGTTTATGTCCGGCTGGCAACGAATTTACTATAAATTACTGAATTTACCATTACGGGTGCTGGTAAAAAGCAAGTCTATTCCGGCAGAGCCTGCTCAGGAATTAGGACTCGATACCTCGCGTCCGGTCATGTACGTCCTGCCCTATAACTCCAAGGCGGACCTGCTGACGCTGCGCGCCCAATGCCTGGCGCATGATTTACCTGACCCGCTAGAACCGCTGGAAATCGACGGCGCCCTGCTGCCGCGCTACGTATTCATCCACGGCGGGCCGCGCGTATTCACCTATTACACGCCAAAAGAAGAGTCCATCAAGCTGTTCCACGACTACCTCGATCTGCACCGCAACCATCCGGATCTCGATGTGCAAATGGTGCCGGTGTCGGTGATGTTCGGCCGCTCGCCGGGTCGTGAGAAAGGGGAAGTCAATCCGCCGCTGCGGATGCTTAACGGCATTCAGAAATTTTTCGCCGTCTCCTGGCTCGGCCGCGACAGCTTCGTGCGCTTCTCGCCTTCCGTATCGCTGCGTCGCATGGCCGATGAGCACGGTACTGATAAGATCATCGCCCAGAAACTGGCTCGCGTCGCGCGGATGCATTTTGCCCGCCAGCGCCTGGCCGCCGTCGGCCCGCGTCTGCCGGCCCGCCAGGATCTGTTTAACAAGCTGCTGGCGTCGAAGGCCATTGCCCGTGCGGTGGAAGACGAAGCACGCAGCAAGAAAATTTCCCACGAGAAGGCCCAGCAGAACGCGATTGCACTGATGGAAGAGATTGCCGCGAACTTCTCTTACGAGATGATCCGCCTGACCGACCGCATTCTCGGCTTCACCTGGAACCGCCTGTATCAGGGCATCAACGTGCATAACGCCGAGCGCGTACGCCAGCTGGCGCACGACGGCCATGAGATTGTCTATGTCCCCTGCCACCGCAGCCACATGGACTATCTGCTGCTCTCTTACGTCCTGTATCACCAGGGGCTGGTGCCACCGCACATCGCGGCGGGTATCAACCTTAACTTCTGGCCGGCCGGGCCAATCTTCCGCCGCCTCGGCGCGTTCTTTATTCGCCGCACCTTTAAGGGCAACAAGCTCTACTCCACGGTGTTCCGCGAGTACCTTGGCGAACTGTTCAGCCGCGGCTATTCCGTGGAGTATTTCGTCGAAGGCGGCCGCTCCCGTACCGGCCGTCTGCTCGATCCGAAGACCGGTACGCTGTCGATGACCATCCAGGCGATGCTGCGCGGCGGCACCCGGCCGATCACTCTGGTGCCGATCTATATCGGCTACGAGCACGTGATGGAGGTGGGGACCTATGCCAAAGAGCTGCGCGGCGCCACCAAAGAGAAAGAGAGTCTGCCGCAGATGCTGCGCGGCTTAAGCAAGCTGCGCAACCTTGGCCAGGGCTACGTTAACTTCGGCGAACCGCTGCCGCTGATGACCTACCTGAACCACCATGTGCCAGAGTGGCGGGAAGCAATTGACCCAATCGAAGCGGTCCGCCCCTCCTGGCTTACGCCGACGGTGAATAACATCGCCGCTGACCTGATGGTGCGCATCAATAACGCCGGCGCGGCCAACGCCATGAACCTGTGCTGTACGGCGCTACTGGCCTCCCGCCAGCGTTCGCTGACCCGTGAGCAGCTCACCCAGCAGTTAGAGTGCTACCTCGCGCTGCTGCGCAATGTGCCCTATTCTCCGGATGCGACCGCCCCATCCGCTTCGGCCAGCGAGCTTATCGACCATGCGCTGCAGATGAACAAGTTCGAAGTGGAGAAGGACACCATTGGCGACATCATCATTCTGCCGCGCGAGCAGGCGGTGCTGATGACCTACTATCGCAACAACATCGCCCATATGCTGGTGATGCCGTCGCTGTTAGCCGCCCTGGTGACTCAGCATCGTCATCTCAGCCGCGCCGAAGTGCTGCGCCATGTGGAAACGCTCTACCCGTTCCTCAAAGCCGAGCTGTTCCTGCGCTGGGAGAAAGCGGAGCTGGCCGGAGTAATGGATGCGCTGATTGCCGAGATGCTGCGTCAGGAGCTGATCGTCATCGATGGCGATGTGATGAGCCTTAACCCGTCGCACTCTCGCTCCCTGCAGCTGTTGGCCGCAGGCGCTCGCGAGACGCTGCAGCGTTACGCCATCACCTTCTGGCTGCTGAGCGCTAACCCGTCGATCAACCGCAGCTCGCTGGAGAAAGAGAGCCGTACCGTGGCGCAGCGCCTGTCGGTGCTGCATGGCATCAACGCGCCGGAGTTCTTCGACAAAGCAGTGTTCAGTACCCTGGTGTTGACCCTGCGCGATGAAGGCTATATCAGCGATACGGGCGATGCCGAGCCGGAAGAGACCCTGAAGGTCTACCGGATGCTGGCGGATTTGATTACGTCGGATGTACGTCTGACGATCGAAAGCGTCACGCAGGACGACGCGTAACGCGGCGTTTGCCGTCCTCACCGCCCCCCGGAAAACCGGGGGGATGGGGACAGGGGTTTTACAGGTAGCTCATCGCCAGGCCGAGGAACAGCACCAGCCCGACGTAGTTATTGTTCATAAACGCTTTAAAGCAGTTGTCGCGGTCGCGATTGAAGATAAGCTTCTGCTGCCAGCCAAACAGACCCGCCGCCACGAACAGCGACCAGTAGTATTCCCAGCCCAGCCCATTCAGCCAGCCCACCGCGCCCATCAGCGCCAGCACGGCCACCTGCAGGATACCGATAATCAGACGATCGTTTTCGCCGAACAGGATCGCCGTCGATTTAATGCCGATCTTGACGTCGTCATCGCGATCCACCATCGCATACTGGGTATCGTAGGCCACCGCCCACAGAATGTTGGCGAGGAACATCAGCCAGCAGCTCAGCGGCAGCGATTCACTGACGGCCGAGAAGGCCATCGGGATCGACCAGCCAAAGGCCGCCCCCAGCACCACCTGCGGCAGATGGGTGTAGCGCTTCATAAACGGATAGACCCACGCCAGCGCCAGCGCCGCCACCGACAGCAAAATCGTCATGGTGTTGAGGGTAAGCACCAGCAGGAAGGAGAGCAGCACCAGAACGATAAACAGCGTTCGCGCCTCTTTCTCGGTGACGTCGCCGCTCGGCAGCGGACGGCGGGCGGTACGCTTTACGTGACCATCAAATTTTCGATCGGCATAGTCATTCACCACGCAGCCGGCGGCGCGCATCAGCCAGACGCCGGCGACAAACACCGCCAGGATCCACAGCGGCGGGACGCCCGGCGAGGCCACCCATAGCGCCCACAGCGTCGGCCACAGCAGCAGCAAGGCGCCGATCGGTTTGTCAGTGCGCATCAGGCGATGAAACGCCAACAGCTTATTCTGCGACAGACTCCACTCCATTTTTTCTTCCTCTTAGTACAACGGCGACGCAGGCAAAAACAGCTCGGTCAGCAGCAGGGGTTTGCCGCTCAGCCGCAGGCGGGAACGACGTCCCCACAGCGCTGCATCGCGACCAATTTCAATAAAATCGCGGGTTAACGTCGACGACGTGAACAGGTATCGCCCCAGCGGGGTCTGCCCGAGCTGCTGTAGCGCCAGCTCCGGCCCACACAACGTCGACTCCGGCACCACCGTGCGCCCGGCCAGCCAGGGCTCACCGTCGGCATTGAGTATAATCTCCCGCAGCCAATAGCGCGGCTCGTCGGGCAACAGCGCCGCTTCGTCAGCCAGCGCCTCACGCCCGATATACCCTTCGTTAACCAGGGTGACGGTGACCTGCTTTCCTTGTTGCTCAAAACGCTGGGTCATTGAGTCCTCCAGCAGCAGCCAGTCACTCAGAGGCGGCGCCAGGGGCGGCATAACGGCAAAATAGCGCAGCGCACGCAGTCGCGTAAGCGCAGGATGGGACATGCCTGATTCTCCGGTACATAACGTGCAAGCATTGTATCGCAGAATAGGCGGTTGGTGGCGGGCAAACGTCAATATACGATCATTCACGCAACAGCCATGCAACAGACCGCCGCGCGTGCAAAAAAAGGTGCATCCCGGAGGATGCACCTAAAGGCTGTGCCTAAACATCAGCATTGTGGGGAGACGATTACCCCTTGCCTTTTACACTGCTGATAAAGGTGGAACGAGCGGATTTCGAGCCGAGGCGCTCAGCTTCGTTCATCAATTTCAGGGCTTTGTCGATGTCACCTTGTTTCACCGCCTGCTTAATACCGTTGTTGAAGTAGGTTTCGGTATCGCTGAGCATCGGTTCGCTTTTAGCGGCCGGCGCAGCAGCAGCTGCGGCGGCTGGCGCGGCTACCGGCGCCGCGGTGTTACCGACGGTGACCGGGCCCGGGCCGGAGGAGCCGAACAGCGGCCCCACCAGCACGCTGGAGGTGCTGTTGGTTTTCACTTTCAGCTTCAGCACGCCATCGGTGGTATGTTTGGCGATGGGATCCGGGATGTCCGGCGCCGCATTGCCTGCGCCTTTGGCATAGGCTTTCGCCGGATCCAGCAGGGTGGTGGTCTGCTGGAGATCTTTTTCAGTGGTAAATACCAGCACATAGAGCTTCTGCTGGCCCAGCGCCGGGGTCAGGCGCATCACGCCGCCCAGGCGATCGGCAGTCATCACGCCCGGCTGCTGATAGGTGAAGTAGTTGCTGGGGAAGAACGCCGCTGGCGTCATGTTCTGGTCGAGAATCAGCACGTTCGGCGCAAAAATCTGCTTATGTTTGTTCAGCTCGCTGTCGAGGGTCAGGGTCAGCTCACCGATATTGGCCGGCACGCTCCAGGCGGCGACCGGTCCGACGATCCCTGGAACATCCAGGCGTTGACCGCCGGTGGTTAAATCTACGCTCTGCGTCTTCGATTGATCGGCAGGCGTCCAGATCAGCTGCTGCAGCGCACTGGCTGGAATAGACGGCGCGGCGCTGGTGTTCTGCGGTACAAAGTTAACATCGGCAAGGCTCATCCCCGGCACGCATGCCAACATCCCTGCGGATAAACACAGAGCGACGAGAGTTTTCTTCATTTTCATTCTTCTCACCTTGGATAGCATCGGTTTAGCGGTAGCCAGGCAATAGCGCGCTAACCCTGAATTGTCAGGAGGGGCCGATGCCCCTCCCAGGTTACACCCGTCCTGCGGACGGTATTACCACCACACTTCCATCTGGGCACCGAAGGTAACTTCGCTGTCGTCACCGCGGCTGGAGGTGAAAGCGCCGCTTCCGCTGCTGTCTTTCGTCTGCAGACCAGAGGTGTTGCTGTAGCCCCAGTTTTCATCCCACTTCGCGTAGGTTGCGAAGATACGGATAGCCGGACGAGACCAGACGCTGTTCCCTGCCTGCCATTGCTGAGCCAGAGTAATTTTGTACTGGTTGTTGTTTTCGCTGGTACGCTGGGATTTCACGTTGTCGTAACCGATTTCCAGCTGGGTGCTCATGATCGGCGTCCATTTGTACATCGGACGAACACCCACGGTGTACCAGGTGGAGCCGTTTTTGCTGTCCAGATCCACGTCCTGGTACATCGCAACGTACATCAGGCCCCAGTCATCGTTGAAGTCCATCGCGCCGTGATCCAGAACGCGGATCATGCTGCCGTTGTTATCGATGCTGGTCCCTTGAGAGTGGCCGCTGTTCCAGGAGGTCATTGCGTCAGTGGCGTACTGAACGACAAACTTGTTGAAGCCGCCCCAGATGGACTGAGTATGTTCACCGGTCCACATCCAGCCGTCTTTCGACGCGCCGTCTTCCAGACGGTAGTCATCCTGCGGGTTAGCACGGCCGTAATCGACGCCTAACTCCAGCACGCCGCCCGGGTTGGTTTCCAGGCCCGCCAGACGGATGTCAAAGACGTCGTTGGCAGTTTTCGCAGCATATTTTTTGGTGTCATCGCTGGAGAAAGTATAAGAGCCGCCGCTTTCTGAGTTACGAGTAGCGGCCAGAGAGAGCTTACCGAAGCCAAGGTCAACGTTTTCCAGACCTGCACCCGGGCCGGAGATATCCCAGTAGTAGAAGTCGATCATGTGAACGTCATGACGCTGATAGAAGCGTTTACCCGCCCACAGCGTGGAGCCCGGCAGCCAGTCGATCAGGTTTTTACCCTGGATGTTGGCTTCACGGAACGCCGGAGAGGTGCTTTCCCAGTCATCTTCCTGATTCACGGAATAGGCAACGTTAGTATCGAAATAAAAACTCTTATCCCCTTCCTTCCACAGCTCCTGGCCCAGCTTCAGTTCCGCATAGGTTTCACATTCGTTACCAAGACGATATTTACTTTGAGCGCCGGTCGCTTTGAAGCACTGTTGCTCGCCGCCGCTGCCGGTCCAGCCAATGCCGGAACGCGCGTAGCCATGGAAATCGACAGCCAGCGCCTGAGCAGACATAACGCCTGCCGCGACGGCGACCGCCAGTGGAAGTTTGCGCAGAGTAATCATCATTCTATCTCCTGAGATCATTGCTTTTCTTTGCACGCTTCGCCGGTGTACCGCCAGCCGGGTTCGCGCCTTTTTTTAATGGGAAGCCTTACACGCCCGGCTCTTTATGCAGCCGACGACAAGCGGTGCCATCCTCACGGAATAAATGGCAACGTTCTGGCGGCAAACCGATGGCGAATGTGGCTCCCTCTTCTACCAACACCACGTCGTTCTGGCGGTAAACCAGGTTCTGACGGATGGCGGGGATCTGGATATGAATTTGCGTTTCGTGACCTAACTGCTCGACGACCTGAACCTCACCTTCGAGGGTCACATCGGCGATATCGCTGGGCAGTAAATGCTCCGGGCGGATACCTAAGGACATGTTGGCGCCCGCCTGAACGTTGGCGCTGTCCACCGGCAGCCAGATTTGCTGACGGTTCGGCAGTTCAACCTGCACCTGATCGATAGCCGTCGCGGTGACTTTAACCGGCAGGAAGTTCATCTTCGGTGAACCGATAAAGCCGGCGACGAAGCGGTCAGCCGGATAGTGATAGAGTTCCAGCGGTTTCCCGACCTGCGCCACCCGGCCAGCGTCGAGGACCACGATCTTGTCCGCGAGGGTCATCGCTTCCACCTGATCGTGGGTGACATAGATCATGGTGCGGCCCAGTCGCTTATGCAGACGGGAGATTTCGATACGCATCTGGACGCGCAGGGCGGCATCGAGGTTGGAAAGCGGCTCATCCAGCAGGAAGACGCTCGGCTCAGCCACCAGGGTACGACCAATCGCCACGCGCTGACGCTGACCGCCGGAGAGGGCTTTCGGTTTACGCTCCAGCAGATGGGCCAGCTGCAGCACTTCCGCAACCTGGGTCACCCGCTGGTTAATCAGATCTTTTTTCGCGCCGGCCAGCTTCAGGCCAAACGACATATTTTCCGCAACGGAAAGGTGGGGATAGAGCGCATAAGACTGGAATACCATCCCAACGCCGCGTTCTGCCGGTGGGATCTCGTTCATGCGGGTGTCCCCGATAAACAGGTCCCCGCTGGTAATAGTTTCTAACCCGGCAATCATACGCAGCAGGGTAGATTTGCCGCAGCCCGATGGCCCGACAAACACGACGAATTCCCCTTCGTGGATATCGAGATTGATATCTTTCGATACCACCACGTCACCCCAGGCTTTCGTTACATTTCGCAGCTGTACGCTCGCCATGCCCTTCTCCCTTCGTTACAACCTGTCACTAACAGTCACATTCAAGATGGGTCGACTATGCGGCATTCATTAGCCGGGCAAATCCTCCACCCCCCGGCTTTTTTATGGGGGAGGAGATGGGAGGATGAGAGATTGGCTCTCGCCGCGGGGGATGGCGGGCGGCGCGTGATTTCGTGATGGAGGCGACAAAATTGGGCGCTTTTTTCTGTGCTCCAGGACGCAATACGGCCGTTTTTGCAATGGAGATCACACAACCAGCGGGTGGGGCGTAGACCTGGGGAGGATGGAAAGGGGTTGTTAAAAAAGGAAACTCATCATCGTTAAGCCACCGAAGTGTATCCACGAGTACAACACCAAAAAGGACGGGTATATGAAAATCAAAACTGGCGCTCGCATCCTCGCGCTGTCGGCACTGACCACGATGATGTTTTCCGCCTCTGCCCTCGCGAAAATTGAAGAAGGTAAGCTGGTTATCTGGATTAACGGCGACAAAGGCTACAACGGCCTCGCTGAAGTGGGTAAAAAGTTTGAAAAAGACACCGGCATTAAAGTTTCCGTAGAACACCCGGATAAGCTGGAAGAGAAATTCCCGCAGGTTGCGGCGACCGGCGACGGCCCGGACATCATCTTCTGGGCGCATGACCGTTTCGGCGGCTACGCGCAGTCCGGCCTGCTGGCGGAAATCACCCCGGACAAAGCGTTCCAGGACAAACTCTATCCGTTCACCTGGGATGCCGTTCGCTATAACGGCAAACTGATCGCCTACCCGATCGCGGTGGAAGCGCTGTCCCTGATTTACAACAAAGACCTGGTGCCGAACCCGCCGAAGACCTGGGAAGAGATCCCGGCGCTGGATAAAGAACTGAAAGCGAAAGGTAAGAGCGCGCTGATGTTCAACCTGCAGGAACCGTACTTCACCTGGCCGCTGATCGCTGCCGACGGCGGATACGCGTTCAAGTTTGAAAACGGCAAGTACGATGTGAAAGACGTCGGCGTGGACAGCGCAGGCGCGAAAGCGGGCCTGACCTTCCTGGTTGACCTGATCAAGAACAAGCACATGAATGCCGATACCGATTACTCCATCGCGGAAGCGGCCTTCAACAAAGGTGAAACCGCGATGACCATCAACGGTCCGTGGGCGTGGTCTAACATCGATAAGAGCAAGGTTAACTACGGCGTGACCCTGCTGCCGACCTTTAAAGGCAAACCATCGAAACCGTTCGTTGGCGTGCTGAGCGCGGGGATCAACGCCGCCAGCCCGAATAAAGAGCTGGCGAAAGAGTTCCTCGAAAACTACCTGATGACCGATCAGGGTCTGGAATCGGTTAACAACGACAAACCGCTGGGTGCCGTGGCGCTGAAATCCTTCCAGGAAAAACTGGAAAAAGATCCGCGCATCGCCGCCACCATGGCGAACGCCCAGAAAGGCGAAATCATGCCTAACATCCCACAGATGTCTGCCTTCTGGTATGCCGTTCGTACCGCGGTTATCAACGCCGCCAGCGGTCGTCAGACTGTCGATGCTGCGCTGAAGGATGCCCAGAGCCGTATCACCAAGTAAGAAAACGGCGGGTGGCGCTTGCGCTTACCCGCCCTACCACTACGGCTCGGACCGTAGGTCAGGTAAGCGAAGCGCCACCTGACAAATAAGCTTTCACCGCTGTAGAGGATGATCCCCATGGATGCCGTTAAAAAGAAACACTGGTGGCAAAGTCCGCAACTCACATGGTCTGTGATTGGCTTACTGTGCCTGCTGGTGGGTTACCTTGTTGTTTTGATGTACGCCCAGGGGGAGTACCTGTTCGCCATCATGACGCTGATTTTAAGCTCAGTTGGCCTGTATATTTTCGCTAACCGCAAGGCTTATGCCTGGCGCTATGTCTATCCCGGCCTCGCCGGCATGGGCCTGTTTGTCCTGTTTCCGCTGATCTGTACTATCGCTATCGCGTTCACCAACTACAGCAGCACCAACCAGCTGACCTTTGAGCGCGCGCAGCAGGTGCTGATGGATCGCTCCTTCCAGGCCGGCAAAGCCTATAACTTCACGCTGATCCCGGCAGGCGACGAGTGGAAGCTGGCCCTGACCGACGGTGAGAGCGGTAAAAACTACCTTTCCGACGCCTTTAAATTCGGCGGCGAGCAGAAGCTGGCGTTAAAAGAAACCGACGCCCTGCCGGAAGGCGAGCGCGCCAACCTGCGCGTCATTACCCAGAACCGCACCGCGCTGAACCAGCTGACCGCCGTGCTGCCTGACGACAGCAAAGTGATCATGAGCTCGCTGCGCCAGTTCTCCGGCACCCAACCGCTGTATACGCTTGGCGAAAACGGCGTGCTGACCAACAATCAAACCCACGTCAAATACCGCCCGAACAACGACGTTGGTTTCTACCAGGCCATCAACGCCGACGGTAGCTGGGGCACAGAAAAGCTGAGCCCGGGCTACACCGTGACTATCGGCTGGGACAACTTTACCCGCGTCTTCCACGATGAAGGCATCCAGAAACCGTTCTTCGCGATCTTCGTCTGGACGGTGGTGTTCTCGGTGCTGACCGTGGTGCTGACCGTCGCGGTGGGGATGATCCTTGCCTGCCTGGTGCAGTGGGAAGCACTGAAAGGCAAAGCGATTTACCGCGTCCTGCTGATTCTGCCGTATGCCGTACCGTCATTTATTTCGATTCTGATTTTCAAAGGTCTGTTCAACCAGAGCTTTGGTGAAATCAACATGATGCTCAGCACGCTGTTCGGCATTAAGCCGGCGTGGTTTAGCGACCCGACCACCGCGCGCACCATGATCATCATCGTCAACACCTGGCTGGGCTACCCGTACATGATGATCCTGTGCATGGGGCTGCTGAAGGCGATTCCGGACGATCTGTACGAAGCGTCGGCAATGGATGGCGCCGGCCCGTTCCAGAACTTCTTTAAAATTACCTTCCCGCTGCTGATTAAGCCGCTGACGCCGCTGATGATCGCCAGCTTCGCCTTTAACTTTAACAACTTCGTCCTGATTCAACTGTTGACCAACGGTGGTCCGGACCGTCTCGGCACCACCACCCCGGCCGGTTATACCGACCTGCTGGTGAGCTACACCTACCGTATCGCCTTTGAAGGCGGCGGCGGTCAGGACTTCGGCCTGGCGGCGGCTATCGCAACGCTTATCTTCCTGCTGGTTGGCGCGTTAGCGATTGTGAACCTGAAAGCCACACGCATGAAGTTTGATTAATTGGAATAACCAGGCGTTATTGGCGCGGGCGGTTTGGACTCGGCCAGCGCGGAAGAACCGGAGCGTACACGTAGTACGTGAGGATTCTGAGCACTGCCCGAGTTCAAAATGGCAAGCAAAATAGCCTGGTGCGAAGTCAAGGGGAGTAAAATTACAATGGCTATGGTCCAACCCAAATCGCAGAAGCTACGTTTATTTACCACGCATCTCCTGCTACTGATTTTTATCGCCGCGATTATGTTTCCGCTGCTGATGGTTATCGCCATCTCGCTGCGCGAGGGTAACTTCGCCACCGGCAGCCTGATCCCGGATACCATCTCCTGGGAGCACTGGCGTCTGGCGTTAGGCTTCAGCGTCGAACACGCGGATGGCCGCGTCACGCCGCCGCCGTTCCCGGTCCTGCTGTGGCTGTGGAACTCGATTAAGGTCGCCGGGATCACCGCGATCGGTATCGTCGCCCTCTCCACCACCTGCGCCTACGCTTTTGCCCGTATGCGCTTCCCGGGGAAAGCGACCCTGCTGAAAGGGATGTTGATTTTCCAGATGTTCCCGGCGGTGCTGTCGCTGGTGGCGCTGTACGCGTTGTTTGACCGCCTGGGCCAGTACATCCCGTTCGTCGGCCTCAACACCCACGGCGGCGTGATCTTTGCCTACATGGGCGGTATCGCCCTGCACGTCTGGACCATCAAAGGCTACTTCGAAACCATCGATGGCTCGCTGGAAGAAGCGGCTGCGCTGGATGGCGCGACCCCATGGCAGGCGTTCCGCCTCGTACTGCTGCCGCTGTCGGTGCCGATTCTGGCGGTGGTCTTTATTCTGTCGTTCATCGCGGCTATCACCGAAGTGCCGGTCGCCTCGCTGCTGCTGCGCGATGTGAACAGCTATACCCTGGCGGTAGGTATGCAACAGTATCTCAACCCGCAGAACTATCTGTGGGGCGACTTTGCCGCCGCGGCGGTACTCTCCGCCATCCCGATTACGGTCGTGTTCCTGCTGGCGCAGCGCTGGCTGGTGAACGGCCTGACGGCGGGCGGGGTGAAAGGTTAAGTTTTTTTGTAACACCGGCCCCAAATTTCAGAGGAGGGCCGACGGTCTAGCCGCAATACACGACCCCAACCGGGTATTGTCGCCGTCGCCCTCAGCTGAAAAAGTAAGGCCAATGCCACTGCTATCCTCAACTGGACCCTACATAAATTCTATTTGTGACTGTTGGTCAGCGGCCCTGGAGGCCGCTTTTTTTTATTCGCGTTTCAGGCGATTAGAGTTACACAGCCAGAGCGTAATCACCAGAATCAGGATCGCGGCGGAATAAATAAGTACCGCCATCGGCGACTCATGGTCGATGATGATCAGACGCACAATCGCGGTGATGCCGATATAGACAAAATAGCGCAGCGGGAAATGGAACCCCGACTGAAAATACTTGACGATCAGCGCGATAAACTCGAAGTAGAGAAAGTAGACCACCAAACCTTCCACCAGCCGGTACTTACTGGTCGGCTCCGGGGTAAAGAGGACATCGGCCAGATGCAGCGTCTCTTTACCGAGGAAGACGATCAGTATAATCCCCAGGCACAGCAGCCCAAGATTCAAAACCGTTTGCATCGCAGTGGCGATAAAATTCACCAGTGGGCGATAAACCGACGACATATTCACACCTCATAATCAGTCCTTGTTGCGTCCGGTATAGCGCAAAAGTGTGATCCAGATCTACAGTTACCCCTCACCGCGTGGGCTTTAAATTTTTGCGCCCTCAGGGCAGGATTTCGGCAAAAGAGAAAAATGCTCTCCTTAACGGCGTGTGATCGACATAACTGATTCCCATGATTTGCATAAAAATTTGCTTATAAAACCATTGTTAATCAATAACTTAATTTAAATACAAGCCTGCATGTTTAGATATAGCTAAAAATAAAACTTTTCTCCAGACCTTAATAAATAAAGGGTTATTTGAGAAAGTTTTTTTCTGCCGATTCCCTTAGCATATTTCCTCATCATCTTACGTCCAGGAATCATAATAATGTCTGACCAAACATCCTCTCTTTTTATTCGCTGGCTACAGCGAGAAGTCGCACCAGCATTAGGTTGCACTGAACCCGTTGCTATTTCATTTACCACCGCTTACGCCGCGAAACATTTAGCGATACCCTGCGAAAAAATTAGCGGTTTTATTTCTGCCAACCTGTATAAAAACGCCACGGGCGTCACGATTCCCGGCACGACAGTGAATGGCGTCGCGCTGGCCGCCGCCATCGGCGCCTTTGGCGGCGATGCCGATAAGGGATTACAGACCCTGGCAGGCATTACTTCACAGCATGTGGAACAGGCACAAGCGCTGGTGGACGCCGGCCACGTTAATATTGACGTCCAGGACACGCCTGACTTTATTCATCTCGATCTCACCCTCAGCGCCGGTGACCAGACCTGTCGCGTCGTGGTAAAAGGCACGCATACCAATGTGGTCGAGTTATATATTAATGGCGAACAGCAGCCATTACACGCCGGGAAAAATAGCGCCACAGCGCAGGCCGAACTGCCAACTTTCTCTCTCCAGGAAGCGTATGATTTTATTATCTCCACCCCGGTTGAGAATATTACGTTTATTCTGGAAGCCGCCCGCCTCAATAGCGCACTGGCTGCAGAAGGAAAATCGAAAAAGTATGGGTTGAATATTAACGGAACATTCTCTGAAGCCGTTAAAAATGGTTTGTTAAGCAAAGACTTAATGAGTGAGGTCATTATCAACACCGTCGCGGCTTCCGATGCGCGTATGGGCGGCGCCCCGGTGGTCGCTATGTCGAACTTCGGCTCTGGCAACCAAGGGATCGCGGCGACCATGCCGGTGGTGACCGTCGCCGAGCATCTGAATGCCGATGAAGAGACGCTCGCTCGCGCGCTGGCGCTCTCGCATCTGACGGCCATTTCCATCCATTCGCGCTATACCCGCCTGTCCGCACTGTGCGCGGCCTCCACCGCCGCCATGGGCGCCGCCGCCGGTATGGCATGGCTGTTTACCCGCAATATCGAAACCATCAACACCGCCATCATCAATATGATTAGCGATGTTACCGGCATGATTTGTGATGGCGCCTCCAACAGCTGCGCGATGAAGGTGTCCTCGGTGGTCTCCAGCGCCTTTAAATCTGTATTGATGGCGATGCAAAACCGCTGCGCCAGCGCCAACGACGGCATTGTCTGCGCCGACGTCGAACAGTCGATTAATAACCTGTGCCGCCTCGTGATTAAGCCTATGGCGCAAACTGATAAAGAGATCATTCGCATTATGGTCAGCAAATAAGACCAGCCCTTTTGTACCCTACGCAATAATGATTTATTGCCTGCACCAACAGGTATTTTACGATGAATAAAAAAGTCATATTACGCGGCGCCAGCGCCATTATGCCCCTGTGCATCGGGGACTTTCCTTTCTCGTTCATTGTTGGCGCGTTAAGCGTCAGCGCCGGAATGAGCGTCTGGCAAAGTACCGCGTGGTCGGCGATTGTGATTGCCGGCTCGGCGCAGATGCTGGCACTGAATATGTTAAAAACCGGCACCACGCTCGGCGTGATTATTTTCACCACATTAATTATTAATCTTCGCCACGTGCTGTATAGCGCCTCTATTTCCGGTACCGTGCGCGAAGCCTCATTCTTTAAAAAATGCTTTATGTCCTATGCGCTCACCGACGAGGTGTATGCCACCACCGTTAAAGAGATGGAAGGAAATAAAAAGGAAAAATATCTGTTTTATGGCTCGGCGATGATCACCTTCTGGGCGATTTGGGTGCTGGCCGATTTTCTTGGCGCGCTGGTCGGCGCCTCGTTTCCCCACATTGAAAAATACGGTCTCGATTTCGCCATGGTCGCCGCCTTTATCGCCATCGTGGTGCCACAAATTAAAAGCCAGGCCTGCACCGTCGCCGCGGTAGTGGCCGCCGTTTCCGGCGTGCTGTTAGTGGTCCTGCCCTACTCGCTGGGTATCGTCGTCGCCTCCGTGCTCGGCGTCCTCGCCGGCCTGTGCGTCGACCTGGCGGAAGAGCGCAAGCAGAGGGCAACAACCGAATCCGATATGCCGTTAGTGGAGGCGCTGGAAAATGAGTAATAGCTACTTTATCGCCCTGACGCTGGGCATGGCCGCGGTCACTTTTCTTATTCGTTTCTCGTTTATCGGCCTGGCCGGCAAGATCCAGATGTCTGAGCGGGTGACCAAAACATTGCGCTTCGTGCCGGTCACCGTCCTGCCGGCCATCATCACCATTCAGATCCTGAGCGTGAATTCCAGCATGGAGTTCGACTTAAAAAATCCGAAGGTGATCGCCGCCATTATCTGTACGCTCGCCAGCTTCCGTTTAGGTCTGGTGTGGGTGGTGGTCAGCGGCGTCGGCTCACTGGTGCTGTTGAATTATTTTCTGTAACTGTTTGAAGGGTAACCACATGATTATTACTACCGCTGACGCACCCGCCGCGATCGGTCCGTACGTTCAGGGCGTCAATCTCGGCGCGATGACCATCACCTCCGGCCAGCTGCCCATTAATCCGCAGGACGGCACCATGCCCGACAACATTGCCGAACAGGCGCGCCAGTCGCTGGAGAACGTGAAAGCCATCGTCGAAGCCGCCGGCCTCAGCGTTGGTCAGATCGTCAAAACCACGGTGTTTGTGAAAGACCTGGCGGATTTTGCCGCCATCAATGCCGCCTACGAGGCCTTCTTTACCGAACATCAGGCGGCCTTTCCGGCGCGCTCCTGCGTGGAAGTGGCCAGGTTACCGAAAGACGCTGGCGTCGAAATCGAAGCGATCGCTTTCGCCCGTTAACCCCCCGGCTGGAGGAAGAACCTCCAGCCCCTTCCCCACCGATTTTTGTCGTTCCACGTTGTTCATATTACAGGCACTATAGCCACTGAATGACCCGAGGAACGCAGCATGTTGACTATCCGAAAGGCATTACCCGACGACGCGCCACAACTGAGCGCGATGGGTTATGCCAGTTACCAGCACCACTTCGCCCATCTCTGGCGCAATGCCGATGAATTGGCGTTATTTCTTAAGCAAGAATATGCCGAAGATGCGCTACATCGGAGTCTGACCGATGCCAACCATCATTGGCTCATCGCCGAAGCCGCTTCCCCCGTTGGTTTCGCTAAATATAGCTATCAACAGCGAATGGCTGACGACGGCACGACGGGTACGCTGCTGCATAAGCTCTACATGATGCCGGGGGAGACTGGCCACCGCTACGGCGAGCAGATTTTTCACGCCGTCGAGACGCGAGCAAAAACGGCCGGTGAAAGCTGGCTGTGGCTGGAAGTACTCGCCGCGAATCCCGCCGCGCGCCGTTTTTACGAACGCCAGGGGATGCAGCACATCAGAGACGCAACTTTTCATTCCGCCAGCCAGCAAAGCACCTTACATATTCTGGCCAAACCGCTGTGAGAGGAACTATGCCTGAGCTTCGTGACACCGGCGTACGTAACGTCGTTTGTGGTGAAAATGTCGTTATTTACCAGCCCGCCAACCTGTATGACTGCACGCTGGGCGATAACGTCTTCGTCGGGCCGTTCGTTGAGATCCAGGGGAATACCCGCATCGGCGCGGAGAGTAAAATCCAGTCTCATACCTTTATCTGCGAGTACGTCACCATTGGTCGGCGCTGTTTTATCGGTCACGGGGTGATGTTCGCCAACGATCTGTTTCGCGACGGCAAACCAAACGCCGACCGCGCCAGTTGGGGGCGGATTGAGATTGGCGATGACGTGTCGATCGGTAGCGGCGCCACGATTCTGGCCGTCAGTATCTGCGACGGCGTGGTGATTGGCGCGGGCAGCGTGGTGACGAAGTCCATCACCGAGAAAGGCGTGTGGGCGGGGAATCCAGCCCGCCTGCTGCGACGGCTGTAAAAAAATGCCGACCATAAGGTCGGCATTCCGTCTTAGCTGCGCAAGCGTTATGCGCGCCAGGCTTTATAACGGTTAATCAGACCGTTAGTGGAGCTGTCGTGGCTGCTGACTTCGCTGCCGTCTTTCAGCTCCGGCAGGATGCGGTTAGCCAGCTGTTTGCCCAGCTCAACGCCCCACTGGTCGAAAGTGAAGATGTTGAGGATCGCGCCCTGGGTGAAGATTTTGTGCTCGTACAGAGCAATCAGCGCCCCGAGGCTGAACGGGGTGATCTCACGCAGCAGGATGGAGTTAGTCGGGCGGTTGCCTTCGAACACTTTGAACGGCACCACGTGCTCCAGGGTCGCCGGATCTTTACCCTGATCGCGATATTCCTGCTCCACCACCTCACGGGATTTACCGAAGGCCAGGGCCTCGGTCTGTGCGAAGAAGTTGGACAGCAGCTTCGGATGATGATCGGAGAGCGGGTTGTGGGTGATAGCCGGGGCGATGAAATCGCACGGTACCATTTTGGTGCCCTGATGGATCAGCTGGTAGAACGCGTGCTGACCGTTGGTGCCCGGCTCGCCCCAGATGATCGGACCCGTCTGGTAGTCCACGGCGTGGCCATTACGGTCAACATACTTACCATTGGACTCCATGTTGCCCTGCTGGAAGTAGGCGGCAAAACGGTGCATGTACTGATCGTACGGCAGAATCGCTTCGGTTTCTGCCCCGAAGAAGTTGTTGTACCAGATACCGATCAGCGCCAGCAGTACCGGCAGGTTTTTCTCCGCCGGGGTGGTGGAGAAGTGCTTATCCATCGCATGCGCGCCGGACAGCAGCTCAACGAAGTTGTCGAAGCCCACGGAGAGAATGATGGACAGGCCAATCGCCGACCACAGGGAGTAACGGCCGCCAACCCAGTCCCAGAATTCGAACATGTTGGCGGTGTCGATGCCGAACTCGCCAACCGCTTTCGCGTTGGTGGAGAGCGCCGCGAAGTGTTTAGCCACGTGCTTGTCGTCGCCCGCGGTCGCCAGGAACCAGTCGCGCGCGCTGTGGGCGTTGGTCATGGTCTCCTGGGTGGTGAAGGTTTTGGACGCGACCAGGAACAGGGTGGTTTCCGGATTGACGCTCTTCAGCACTTCGGCAATGTGGGTGCCATCGACGTTGGAGACAAAGTGCATGTTGAGGTGGTTTTTATACGGACGCAGCGCTTCGGTGACCATGAACGGACCGAGGTCGGAGCCGCCGATACCAATGTTGACCACGTCGGTGATCGGTTTGCCGGTGTAGCCTTTCCAGCTACCGGAGATAATCGCTTCAGAGAAGGTTTTCATCTTCTCCAGCACAGCGTTCACTTCCGGCATCACATCTTTGCCATCAACCACAATCGGCGTGTTGCTGCGGTTGCGCAGCGCGACGTGGAGTACCGCGCGATCTTCGGTGCGGTTGATCTTTTCACCGGAGAACATCGACTTGATGGCGCCCGCCAGGTCGGTCTCTTTCGCCAGATCCTGTAGTTTAGCCAGCGTCTCTTCGGTGATGCGGTTTTTGGAGAAGTCCACCAGCATCAGATCGTCAAACGTCGCGGAAAACTTAGAAAAACGGTCGCTATCTTTGGCGAACAGCTCGCTGATAGTGACATCTTTCATTTCGTCGAAGTGTTTCTGTAATGCCTGCCAGGCAGAGGTCTGCGTTGGGTTGATGTTTTTCATTAGCAATACTCTTCTGATTTGAGATTGTGACTTCGGTCGATTGTAGCGCCGGTGACGGAAAATTGTGATGATTTTTGTGACTTGTCCCTGACGCCGGTCAGGAATCGGGTCAATACGGAGTAAAAAGCCCCATTAGTATAGCTATCATAAGGCTTTTTTCTGTTAGCCGCAGGGGCATGAAAAATCCGCATAACCGCAGCGTTGACATAGCTGGCGTTAAGCCTTTATATATCCGCAGTGCTTACGTATTGTAAGTATCTATTGCTCGCGCATTTCACGCTACAGCGAAAGGGTATTCGCGGGGGATATAATGTCCTTATTCCCCCGGCCAGGTGAAAGACGTCGGTAATTGCCAGAAGAGGTGCGTTGCCCAGGTAACCGTATTGGAGGAACCAGTCCGGCGAAAATACGTGAGGGGGAGCAACGCCGAGGTGAAAGAGCGTCTGGTTACGCTCCTCACCGGCCACAGGGGCTGAATCCCCTGGGTTGTCACCAGAAACGTTCGCAGTCGGGCGTTTCATACCCGAACACTTCAGCGCCCAGAGCGGTGAGTCGGGTCTACAAGGTGGAGCACTTCTGGGTGACATCGTAGTTGTTTATCATTCTGCGCCACCCTGTTTATCGCTCTTCCCTTGTGCCATGGCTGAATAATTTGGCCTGGCTTATTAAGACATTTTGTTGCGATCCGGCGGCATCCAGCCCCTGCCAGGATCGGTGTTCAGGAATCGTTTTAATAAGTCAGGCCCCCTGACACGAGGTTGTTATGACAGATTTAGTCGTCGCCAAATTTGGCGGCACCAGCGTTGCTGATTTTGACGCGATGAACCGCAGCATTGATGTGGCGCTGCTTGATGCCAATACCCGTATTGTTGTGCTCTCCGCCTCTGCCGGCGTGACCAACATTCTGGTGGCCTTAGCGGAAGGGCTGGAACCCACCGAACGTTTTTCCCAGCTGGACGCTCTACGCCAGATCCAGTTCAATATTCTGGAGCGTTTGCGCTATCCCAACGTGATCCGCGAAGAGATTGAGCGCCTGCTGGAAAATATCACCACGCTGGCGGAAGCCGCCGCGCTCGCCTCCTCTAGCGCGCTGACTGACGAACTGGTCAGCCATGGCGAACTGATGTCCACCCTGCTGTTTGTGGAGATTCTGCGCGAGCGCGGAATTCAGGCGCAGTGGTTTGACGCCCGTAAAGTGCTGCGCACTAACGATCGCTTTGGTCGCGCCGAACCGGATATCGCCGCCGTCGCCGAACTGACTCAGCAGCAGCTGACGCCGCGTCTGGCGGAAGGCCTGGTGGTGACGCAGGGCTTTATCGGCAGCGAAGCGAAGGGCCGCACCACCACCCTCGGCCGCGGCGGCAGCGATTATACCGCCGCTCTGCTCGGCGAAGCGCTGAATGCCACCCGCGTCGATATCTGGACCGATGTGCCCGGGATCTATACGACCGACCCGCGCGTCGCACCAGCGGCGAAACGCATCGACGTCATCGCCTTTGAAGAGGCGGCGGAAATGGCCACCTTCGGCGCCAAAGTGCTGCATCCGGCGACCCTGCTGCCTGCCGTGCGCAGCGATATCCCGGTATTTGTCGGCTCCAGTAAAGAACCTAAAGCGGGCGGTACGCTGGTGTGTAAAACCACCGAGAACCCGCCGCTGTTCCGCGCGCTGGCGCTGCGCCGCCGCCAGACGCTGCTGACGCTACACAGCCTGAATATGCTGCACTCCCGCGGCTTCCTCGCCGAAGTGTTCGGTATTCTGGCGCGCCATAACATCTCCGTCGATTTGATCACCACCTCCGAAGTGAGCGTGGCCCTGACCATGGACACCACTGGCTCAACCTCTGCGAGCGATACCCTGCTGACCCAGGCGCTGCTGACCGAGCTCTCCTCGCTGTGTCGCGTGGAAGTGGAAGAAGACCTGGCGCTGGTTGCCCTGATCGGCAACGAGCTGTCGAAAGCCTGCGGCGTCGGCAAAGAGGTGTTTGGCGTCCTTGATCCGTTTAACATCCGCATGATCTGCTATGGCGCATCCAGCCACAACCTCTGCTTCCTGGTCCCTGGCGCCGATGCGGAGAAGGTGGTGCAGACGTTGCATCATAATTTGTTTGAATAAAATTCCTTAGCACGATAAACAATACCTATAGCCGGGCTCGAACCCGGCTTTTTTATAACAACATCAACACAACCAGCTGACCAGCTCGCCGCCCTACCGGTTCGGCGCGGCCGGTTTGCGTATCGCAAGGAACACAACATGCTCGCAACTCTGACGCGGCTGTTCCCGTTATGGGCGCTGCTGCTCTCCGTTCTGGCCTATTACACCCCCACCACTTTCACCCCGATCGGCCCGTGGGTTACCACCCTGCTGATGCTGATTATGTTCGGTATGGGGGTACATCTAAAGCTGGCGGATTTCAAACGCGTCCTGTCGCGTCCGGCGCCGGTCGCTGCAGGGATATTTCTGCACTATCTGGTGATGCCGCTCGCCGCCTGGCTGCTGGCGCTGCTGTTTCATATGCCGCCGGAGCTCTCCGCCGGGATGGTGCTGGTGGGCAGCGTCGCCAGCGGGACGGCCTCCAACGTGATGATCTTTCTGGCCAAAGGGGATGTGGCGCTGTCAGTGACTATCTCCTCGGTCTCCACCCTGGTCGGCGTCATCGCGACGCCGCTGCTGACCCGTCTGTACGTCGACGCGCACATTCAGGTCGACGTCATGGGGATGTTGCTGAGCATTCTGCAGATTGTGGTCATTCCCATCGCCCTGGGGCTGATTGTCCATCATCTGCTGCCGAAGGTGGTGAAAGCGGTGGAACCGTTCCTCCCCGCTTTCTCGATGGTGTGCATTCTGGCGATCATCAGCGCGGTGGTGGCGGGTTCCGCGGCCCATATCGCGTCCGTTGGCCTGGTGGTGATTATCGCGGTGATCCTGCATAACACCATTGGCCTGCTCGGCGGCTACTGGGGCGGACGTCTGTTTGGTTTTGATGAATCCACCTGCCGTACGCTGGCGATCGAGGTAGGGATGCAGAACTCCGGCCTGGCGGCCGCGCTGGGTAAAATTTACTTCGGCCCGCTGGCGGCGCTGCCGGGAGCCCTGTTCTCCGTCTGGCATAACCTGTCCGGTTCGCTGCTGGCCGGATACTGGTCAGGGAAGCCCATCGCCAAAAAAGCCAGCAAGCGCTGAGCGTGACACGTCCGGGCGCAGGCCCGGGCGTGTGCGTTATCCAATCTGCAAACGTACTGGTTTACCTAACTTCATTAGCATCATGACTAACGCATCCAGGGTAAACTTACTGGTTTTCTGATTGACCACATCTGAAATGCGTGGGCGCGAAATGCTCAACTTCGCGGCAGCATCGGCCTGCTTCAATTGATGTTCATCTATCCACTCAGCGATTTCCTGCATTAACTGTCGTTTAAGCGCCATCAACTGCTCAACTTCTTTTTCCGCTTGTCCGCGAAGCTGCTCTGCCTCAGCATCATCAAAGCCTAATTCGCTGAATATATTGCTCTCTTCAGAGGTCACATGACGGATACCATCCTGACTCTTGCGATTCATTTTTGACTCCTGTGTTCCTGCTGTATAACCCGCAAACGGCTTCTGACAATCTGTTTTTCGTGTTCGGCGGTCCGTCGCGTTTTTTTATTAAAACAGTGCAGGACATATATCGCCTCTGCAAAACGGGCCAGATAAATTACCCGATATGCACCGGAAAAGTGGCGCAGGCGGATTTCTTCAACCCCCCGCCCCAGTTGAGGCATTGCTTTCCAGTCCGCAGCCTCTAAACCCGACTGTAAACGATAAAGCTGGAATCCGGCATCTCTGCGGACGTCCTCAGGAAACTGGCGCAGATCGTCAAAGGAAGAGCCCATCCAGACGATACGCCTTAATCTCGGTTGCTGATTGAGCATACCACATCCTTGTATAAAATTTTATACACCACTCGCCCGATATTTATCGTCGATAACAGGTTGACCGTGCCGTTACCCTAAGCCAGTTCACCTCACGGGTCACGAACGAGGGAAATATTCTGCGAGGCGCTTTCCGGATGCGTTCTATTTTGCGCTGATTACCGTACACTGGGTGCTCTGGTCTGACTGAGGGCACCACCATGGCACTCCCCCGAATTACACAAAAAGAGATGACCGAGCGCGAACAGCGCGAATTGAAAACGCTGCTTGACCGCGCGCGCATTGCGCACGGCCGCCCGCTGAGCAATGCGGAAACGAACAGCGTGAAAAAGGAATATATCGATAAGCTGATGGCGCAGCGCGAAGCGGAAGCGAAGAAAGCCCGCCAGGTGAAAAAACAGCAGGCTTATAAGACGGATAAGGAAGCAACCTTTTCCTGGTCGGCGAATACGCCGACCCGCGGCAGGCGTTAGCGCCCTTTCTTTTTACGTCCCGGCTGGGTGAAACGTTTGCCGTTGCCAGCCGGGCGGCCTTTATCGTTTCTATTTTCCACCTTCACCACCGGGCGCTTGATCCCGGGGGTCGCCGCTTTGGCCTTCGGCTTCGCTTTCGGCTTCGCTTCGGAAGAGGAGTTTTTAATCAGCTTGAACAGGTCGATCAGCTCGTCATCGGTCAGATCGCGCCACTCACCCAACGGGATCCCCGTCAGGCTGACGTTCATAATCCGCGTACGCTCAAGCTTCGTCACTTCATAGCCAAAGTGCTCGCACATGCGACGGATCTGGCGGTTTAACCCCTGCACAAGGGTGATGCGGAAAACGAACGGCGCTTCTTTCTTTACCTTACATTTTTTGGTCACGGTCCCGAGAATCGGTACCCCCGCGCCCATGCCGCGAATGAACTCATCGGTCACCGGCTTATCGACCGTAACCAGATACTCTTTTTCATGGTCGTTGCCGGCACGCAGGATCTTATTCACCAGGTCGCCATGATTGGTGAGGAAAATCAGCCCCTGGGAGTCTTTATCCAGACGGCCGATAGGGAAGATACGCTTGCTGTGGTTGACGAAATCGACAATGTTGTCGCGCTCGCCGTCTTCTGTGGTGCTCACAATGCCGACCGGCTTATTCAGCGCAATCAGCACCAGATCATCCGCTTCGCGCGGCTCAATCAACCGTCCGTTAACTTTGACCAGGTCGCCAGGCTTCACCTGATCGCCAATCGTGGCGCGCTTGCCATTGATAAAGACGTTGCCTTGTTCAATAAAGCGGTCCGCTTCGCGACGCGAGCAGATGCCGCTTTCACTGATGTATTTGTTTAATCGGGTTGATGAGTCGGGCAGCATAGATTCTCCTGTAAAAGCGAAATATACCCTACCTTGTGGGCGAGAAAAAACCTGGATTGTATGATTCATTATCCAGAAGCTTCGTCGGGCTTGTGAACAGCATTCCGCTTACCTACATCATGCGCCATATCAGCGCGCCGGTATGGGGGCGATGCTAGAATTTCTGCTTCAATAATATTTTTAAAACAGGAAGAAAAGATGGAACTGCTGTTACTCAGTAACTCCACGCTGCCGGGGAAAGCCTGGCTGGAACACGCCCTGCCGCTGATTGCCGGTCAGGTCAAAGGGCGCCGTAAGGCGGTATTCATCCCCTTCGCTGGCGTGACGCAATCCTGGGATGATTACACGGCCAAAGTGGCTGCGGTTATGGCGCCCATGGCGGTCAGCGTAACCGGTATCCACAGCGTCGACGACCCTATCGCCGCCATTGAAAGCGCCGAGATGGTGATCGTTGGCGGCGGGAACACCTTCCAGCTGTTGAAAGCGTGCCGCAGTCGCGGTCTGTTGGCGCCGATTGTCGATGTCGTCAAACGCGGGGCGCTGTATATCGGCTGGAGCGCAGGTTCAAACCTCGCCTGCCCGACCATTCGCACCACCAACGATATGCCGATTGTCGATCCGCAGGGATTTGATGCGCTGGGGCTGTTCCCGCTACAGATTAACCCGCACTTCACCAACGCGTTGCCGACCGGGCATCAGGGCGAAACCCGCGAACAGCGTATCCGCGAACTGCTGGTCGTGGCGCCGGAATTAACGGTGATTGGTTTGCCGGAAGGAAACTGGATCCAGGTCACCGATGGTCACGCGACGCTCGGCGGCCCGAACCCGACGCTGTTGTTCAAAGCGGGGGAAGAAGCGATAACCCTGCCTGCGGGCCACCGCTTCTGAGCCTGGGGGGCTAACGTTTCCCGGATAGCGGCGCATTGCGCCTTATCCGGGCTGCCTCAACGGGACATCCAAACGCAAAACCCCGGTTAGCGCAGCGCCGCCGGGGAATGGCTCAGTAGTCATCCCGTTCGTCGTCTTCATCCGGTTGCTCCATCACGCTGTAAGCCACTGAACAGAACAGGCTGTTCAGGCGCTTCATATCCCCCAGCAGCGCCAGATGCAACGTACTGGTTTCGATACTCTGCACGTTCTGCTGATGCAGACGGTCAACGTGCGCATGCGAGTAGCGGCGGTTAAGAATGCGGAACCGGTGTTTGCTGCGCCGCAGGCGACGGGCGCTCGGCACATCGCTGGAGAAGAAGACCGACATCGCCAGCTGCAGATTGCTGAGCAGAAGATCGTACAGGGCGTCCAGCTCCTTTAACCCTTCCACCGAGAAGGCGCGCCGCGCCGCCAGCGATTTATCGGCGATCTCGCTGCCCATCCGCTCGACGATATCGGAGGCCTGCTCGAGGTTTAACGACATCTCAATAATTTCCGCCCAGCGCCGGGACTCTTCTTCCGCCAGCTCATCCTTTGGCATTCGCGCCAGATAGAGCTTAATGGCGGTGTAGAGGACGTTGATATCGTCCGCCATGCGGCGCAGTTCTTTCTCCTGACGCGGTTCGCCATGCATCACCTTATGCAGGCTCTCCAGCATTTGCTCCATCGCGTCGCCAATGCGCAGCGTCTCGCGCGCGGCGTTGGCTAGCGCCAGCGCCGGGGTGTCCAGCGCCGACGGGTCAAGATGCTTGGGTTTGAGATGGTTATCCAGCTCGGGTTCATCGCGGATCATGCGCTGGCACAGCTTCGCCATCGGTCCGGCAAAAGGCACCATCGCGATGCAGCGCAGCAGGTTGTAAAAAACGTGGAAGTAGATAACCAGCTCGGACTCGGCCAACGGCAGCTTGTGCATCGCCGCGGCCAGCGGATGGACGAACGGCAGGATGATCAGGCTCCCCACCAGCTTAAACAGCAGGCTGCCCAGCGCCACCCGGCGCGCCGCCGCGTTCGCCGCGCTGTTGTTGAGCATCGCCAACAGCCCCGATCCCAGGTTGGCGCCAATCACCAGGCACAGCGCCACCGGGAAAGAGATCGCTCCCGCCGCGGTCAGCGTCGCGGTCAGCAGCACCGCCGCCAGGCTGGAGTAGCTAATGATCGCGAATACAGCGCCAATCAACGCATCCAGCATGATATCCCCGGTCAGCGAGGCAAAAATCACCTGCACGCCGTTGGCCTGGGTAATGGGGTGGACGGCCTGCACAATCAGCTCCAGGGCCAACAGGATCAGCCCAAGGCCGATCCCCACTCGCCCCAGCTGCCCGGCGCGGGTCTGCTTGCGGCCGAGGAAGAAAATCACCCCGATAAATATCAACAACGGCGACAGCCACGACAGGTCGAAGGTCAGTACCCTCGCCATCAGCGCCGTCCCGACGTCGGCGCCCAGCACCATCACCAGCGCCGGCGTGAGGCCCACTAAATCCTGGGCGACAAACGAGGTCACCAGCATGGTGGTGGCATTGCTGCTTTGTACCAGCGCAGTCACGCCAAGACCCGCGCAGAAGGCGAGCGGCTTTTTCTCTACGCTGCTACTGAGAACGGTACGTAGGCGAGCGCCATAGACGCGCATCACCCCGGTACGCACGATATGCGTGCCCCACACCAGCAGAGCGACCGCGGACAACAGGTGTAGCAGAGTTAACACGGAATCAGCTTCTCCTTATCGTTATAGGTGTTCCGACGTTCTGGAACCTATCTCAGTATAAGGGGTTAACCTCAATAAAGAGACAAGGCGCTCACAGAGCGCCTTGTTAGTTGTAAGGAAAGATGACGACTAGTCCGCATCATAGCCCAGATTAGGGGCTAACCAGCGCTCGACTTCCGCCGGGGTCATCCCTTTACGCCGCGCGTAGTCTTCGACCTGGTCGCGCTGGATCTGCGCCACGGCGAAGTACTTGCTGTCCGGATGGCTGAAATACCAGCCGGAAACCGATGCCCCCGGCCACATGGCGAACGATTCGGTAAGCTTCATGCCGGTATGGGCTTCGACGTCCAGCAACTGCCAGATGGTGCCTTTTTCAGTGTGCTCCGGACAGGCCGGATACCCCGGCGCCGGACGGATCCCTTGGTAATTCTCGCGAATAAGTTCCTCATTGCTGAGGTTCTCATTGGCCGCATACCCCCAGTAGACCTTGCGCACTTTCTCGTGCAGATACTCGGCGAAGGCTTCCGCCAGACGATCGGCGATGGCCTTGATCATGATCTTGTTATAGTCGTCATGCTGCGCTTCATAGGCCTCCGCCAGCGCGTCCTCTTCCAGGCCGCCGGTGACGGCGAAGGCGCCAATGTAGTCCGCTTTGCCGCTCAGCTTCGGCGCCACAAAGTCGGCGAGGCAGTAGTTGGCGAAGCCGACCTTCTCCGTCTGCTGGCGCAGGTGATGGCTCACCGTCAGCACGTGGGTGCGGGTTTCATCGCGATAGATTTCAATATCGTCGCCCACCCGGTTGGCCGGGAACAGGCCCACCACGCCGCGCGGGTTGAGGGTTTTCTCTGCGCTCAGTTTATCCAGCAGCTCGTTAGCGTCTTTGAACAGGCGCTGCGCCTCTTCCCCTACCACTTCATCTTCCAGAATGCGCGGATATTTACCCGCCAGCGACCAGGTCATAAAGAACGGCGTCCAGTCGATGTAATTGCGTAGCGTCTCGATACTGGCTTCCACCTCCTGAATCCCCAGGCGATGGGCCACCGGCGGCGTATAGCTCTCCCAGTCAAAGGCCAGATCGTTTTCCCGTGCGGCCGCCAGGGTCACCGGCGGGGTGCGCGGTTTTTTACGCCCATGCTGGATACGCACCGTTTCATACTCTTTGCGCGTGCGGGCGACAAACTCATCGCGCTGCGTATCCGAGAGCAGCGCAGCCACCACCCCGACGGTGCGCGAGGCGTTCTGTACGTAAACGGTCGGGCCGCTGTAGTTCTGCTCGATTTTCACCGCCGTATGCGCTTTCGAGGTGGTCGCGCCGCCTATCAGCAGCGGAATGGTAAAGCCCTGACGCTCCATCTCTTTCGCCACGTTAACCATCTCATCCAGCGATGGGGTAATCAGCCCGGAAAGGCCGATGAGATCCGCGTTTACCTCTTTGGCGGTTTTGAGAATTTTATCCGCCGGGACCATCACGCCAAGATCGATGATTTCGTAGTTATTACACTGCAGCACCACGCCGACGATGTTTTTGCCGATGTCATGAACGTCGCCTTTTACCGTGGCAATCACCATTTTGCCGTTACTGGAGCCCTGTTCTTTACTGGCTTCGATAAACGGCTCAAGATAGGCCACCGCCTGTTTCATGACGCGAGCGGATTTCACCACCTGCGGCAGGAACATTTTGCCTTCGCCGAACAGATCGCCGACCACGTTCATGCCGTCCATCAGCGGCCCTTCGATCACCTCAATCGGGCGGGCAGCCTGCTGACGCGCTTCTTCGGTGTCCTGTTCGATAAATTCGGTAATGCCCTTCACCAGCGAATATTCGAGGCGTTTTTTCACCTCCCAGCTGCGCCACTCCGCCTGCTGGGCATTGGCGCCGTCGTCAACTTTACTGCCGCGATATTTTTCCGCCAGTTCGAGCAATCTTTCGGTGCTGTCATCGCGGCGGTTGAGGATCACGTCCTCCACCGCGTCGCGCAGCTCGCCCGGCAGGTCATCATAGATGGCCAGCTGACCGGCATTGACGATCCCCATATCCATGCCGTTGCGGATCGCATAGTAGAGGAATACGGCGTGGATCGCCTCACGGACCGGGTCATTGCCGCGGAAAGAGAAGGAGACGTTGGAGACCCCGCCGGAGATCAGCGCATGCGGCAGCTCGCGTTTGATGTCTTCGCAGGCGCCGATAAAGTCCTGGGCATAGTTATTGTGTTCTTCGATACCGGTCGCCACCGCAAAGATATTCGGGTCAAAGATAATATCTTCTGGCGGGAAGCCGACCTCTTCGGTGAGGATTTTGTAGGCGCGACGGCAAATCTCAATTTTACGTTCGCGGGTATCAGCCTGGCCCACTTCGTCAAAGGCCATCACCACTACCGCAGCGCCGTAGCGGCGAACCAGTTTCGCATGGTGGATAAAGGGTTCGACGCCCTCTTTCATCGAAATCGAGTTAACGATGCCTTTGCCCTGAATGCATTTCAGGCCTTTCTCAATAACTTCCCACTTGGAGGAGTCGATCATGATCGGCACGCGGGCAATGTCCGGCTCGCCGGCAATCAGGTTGAGGAAGCGCACCATCGCCGCTTCTGCGTCGAGCATCCCCTCGTCCATGTTGATATCGATAATCTGCGCGCCGTTTTCCACCTGCTGACGCGCGACGTCCAGCGCTTCGCTGTACTTCTCTTCTTTGATTAAGCGTTTAAATTTCGCCGAGCCGGTAACGTTGGTACGTTCGCCGACGTTAACGAACAGGCTGTCATCGCCGATATTGAGCGGCTCCAGGCCGGCGAGGCGGCAGGCCACCGCGATTTCCGGCAGCTGGCGCGGCGGCAGGCCCGCTACCGCCTGGCTCATGGCGGCGATATGCTCCGGGGTCGTACCGCAGCAGCCGCCGACGATATTAAGGAAACCGGCTTCCGCCCATTCGCGGATCTGCGCCGCCATGGTATCGGCATCCAGATCGTATTCGCCGAAGGCGTTGGGCAGGCCGGCGTTCGGGTGCGCGGTGACGTAGCATTCAGCGATGCGCGACAGCTCCTGGACGTACTGGCGCAGTTCGTCCGGCCCGAGGGCGCAGTTCAGACCAAACGATAAGGCTTCGGCGTGGCGCAACGAGTTATAGAAAGCTTCGGTGGTCTGCCCGGAAAGCGTGCGGCCGGAGGCATCGGTAATGGTGCCGGAGATCATCAGCGGCAGGTCAACGCCCAGCGCCTCCAGCTCCTCTTTTACCGCATAGATGGCCGCTTTGGCATTCAGGGTATCAAATACCGTTTCAATCAGGATCAGATCCACGCCACCTTCCACCAGCGCCCGGGTGGATTCGCGATAGGCGGCCACCAGCTGGTCAAAGGTAATATTACGGAACGCCGGATCGTTCACATCAGGCGAAATAGAGGCGGTGCGGTTAGTTGGGCCAAGCACGCCGGCGACGTAGCGCGGTTTTTCCGGCGTGCGGGCCGTCCAGGCGTCGGCGCTGGCGCGGGCCAGCTTCGCCGCCGCAAAGTTGATCTCTGCCGACAGGGATTCCATCTGGTAATCCGCCATCGCGATGGTTGTCGAGTTAAAGGTGTTGGTCTCAATGATATCCGCGCCGGCCTCGAAGTAGGCGTCGTGGATCTCGCGGATCACCTCGGGCTTGCTGAGCACCAGCAGGTCGTTGTTGCCTTTCAGGTCGCACGGCCAGTCAGCAAAGCGCTCACCGCGAAAGTCCTGCTCACTCAGACGATAGCCCTGGATCATGGTGCCCATGCCCCCATCCAGAACCAGAATACGTTCTTTTAACTGCTGATGCAGTTGCTCAACTTTGCTGCTCACACTTGCTCCCGACAACGCTCAACTCAGGCCAAATAGCCAACAAACCATACTGGCATAAACCACCGGAGCGGAAAAGACAACAACGGGCAATATGAGACATGTTCAGCTTCACTCCTCCGATGAGTCCGGTAGTGATTGCATTATCGCCAAATAAAACGAAAATTATTTCCACGATACAGAAAAAGGAGTCCGCGATGGCCACTACCCCCGTTCCCGCGAAACGCGGCAGAAAACCCGCGGCTGCCACCGCCCAGCAGGCTGGCGGTCAGGTTCAGTCGCTGACCCGCGGCCTGAAATTGCTCGAATGGATTGCCGAATCCCACAGCAGCGTCGCGCTGACCGAGCTGGCGCAGCAGGCGGGTCTGCCTAACTCAACCACTCACCGCCTGCTGACCACCATGCAGCAGCTGGGTTTCGTCCGCCAGGTCGGCGAGCTGGGCCACTGGGCCGTCGGCGCGCATGCCTTCGTGGTCGGCAGCAGCTTTCTGCAAAGCCGCAATCTGCTGGCGATTGTCCACCCGATCCTTCGCCAGCTGATGGAAGATTCCGGTGAAACGGTGAATCTGGCAGTGCTTGACCAGAGCGACCACCAGGCGATCATTATCGACCAGGTGCAGTGCACCCAGCTGATGCGGATGTCGGCGCCGATCGGCGGAAAACTGCCGATGCACGCCTCCGGCGCCGGGAAGGCGTTTCTCTCGCAGCTGAGCGAAGAGCAGGTTACCAGCCTCCTGCACCGTAAAGGGCTACATGCCTATACGCATGCCACGCTGGTCTCGCCGCTGCATCTGAAGGAAGATTTAGCGCAGACCCGCAAGCGGGGCTACTCGTTCGACGACGAGGAGCACGCGCTCGGCCTGCGCTGCGTCGCCGCCTGCATTTATGATGAACACCGCGAACCGTTCGCGGCAATCTCCATCTCCGGCCCCATCTCACGCATGACCGATGACCGGGTGACCGAGCTGGGCGCGCTGGTCATTAAGGCCGCGAAAGAGGTCACGCTGGCATACGGCGGGGTTAAATAAAAAAAAAATGCCCCACCGGGGCATTTTAAGTAGGCCTGATAAGCGTAGCGCCATCAGGCAGATCGGCGCACCTTGCCGGATGGCGGCGTAAACGCCTTATCCGGCCTACTGTCAGCGCCATAGCGTACGCTAAAACGCTGCTTGCGCCGGTAGGCGTAGACATCTTCCACATGGCCGTTTTTAATCCGCGTCTGCAGTTCGCGCCAGTAGTCGGCGCGCAGCAGGTCGGCATGCATCTCCTCAAACAGCGGCCCAATGCGCGGGTCGGCACACAGCCAGTGGCGGAACTCCTCCGGGAACACATCCCCCGGCGAGACGCTGTACCACGGCTCGCTGGCCAGTTCATCCTCGGGATAGCGCGGCGGTGGGATCTGGCGAAAATTCACTTCCGTCATATAGCAGATTTCGTCATAGTCGTAGAACACCACCCGGCCGTGGCGGGTGACGCCGAAGTTTTTAAACAGCATATCACCAGGAAAGATGTTGGCGGCGGCCAGCTGGCGGATAGCATTCCCATACTCTTCTACCGCATCGCGTAGCGCCTGGCCGTTAACCTGCTCCAGCCACAGGTTGAGCGGCACCATTCGCCGTTCAATATACAGATGACTGATGACAATCCGGTCGCCGAGGTCGGTCAGTTTGTTCCCCGCCTCCGCCTGCAGCAGCGCCAGCAGCGCCGGCGCGATTTGTCGTTTCTCCAGCACGAAATTTTCAAACTCCTGCGTGTCCGCCATCCGCCCGACGCGGTCATGCTCCTTTACCAGCTGATAGCAGGCGCGCACGTGGGCGGCGGTCATCTCTTTCTGCGGCGCGAAGCGGTCTTTGATCACCTTAAACACCCGGTCAAACCCCGGCAGGGTAAACACCAGCATCACCATCCCGCGAATGCCCGGCGCCTCAATAAACTGCTCATCGCAGCGAGCAATGTAGTGCAGATATTCACGATAGCTTTCGGTTTTAGCGTGCTTCTGGCAGCCAATCGCCATATACAGCTCGGCCGTGGTTTTCCCCGGCAGGATCTCGCGCAGCCATTCCACCAGGGCGCCGGGCAGTGGCGCATAAACCATAAAATAGGAACGCGCGAAGCCAAACACGATGCTCGCTTCGGCATGAGTGGTCAGGCAGGTATCGACAAACAGCTCGCCCTCGTCGCTGCGATGGATCGGCAGCAAAAAGGGCAGCGTGGTCATCGGCATCACCAGTTTGCCCACCAGCCAGGCGGCTTTATTACGATAGAACAGCTCATTGGCGACCTGCAGATGACAGGTGGCGAGCAGTTCCTCCCCCAGCGCCTCCTGCAGACTGGCAATGATATAGCCGATATCCCGCGCTTTATTTTGCCACGGCAGCCGCAGCGGCAGATCGGACAGCACTTTACCCAGCAGGTGCGGCCAGCCGCGATCGGCAAAAAAATCTTTCGCCAGCGGTCGCGGAAGGGTGCGAAAAGGACGCTCGGGCTGCGAGCTGAAAATAAAGAGCCGCTCGGGGGTCAGCGAGCGGTGGTCAAACAGGCGGCAGTAGACCGAATTGAAAAAGCTCTCGGCAATTTCAAAACGAGGGTAATCCGGCAGCAAACGGGTGTAGTGGGCTTTCACCCGCAGCAAAAAGTCGGCATCCGTGCTCTTTCCTTCCGTGATGCAGCGCAGCTGCTCCACCACCAGACCCACATGGTGGTCATAGAGGTGGATCCGCTGTTTCATCGCCTGCTGCACCGCATGCCAGTCGGCCTGTTCAAAGCGCTGCTGCGCGCCGGAAGTCACTTCGAGAAAACGCCCATACTGAGCGTCAAATCCCTGCAATATCGTTTGGGCAATCAGTAATTCCAGACCACGCGTCATCGAACTCCCCCATCCGGCACCACGTCAGGCCGGATGGCGCGCTCGCTTATCCGGCCTGGATCCCTTCACAGGCCCGGTTAGCGTCGTGCCACCGGGCATGGCTCAAAACTGATCTTCTTCGGTCGAGCCGGTCAGCGCCGTCACCGACGAGGCACCGCCCTGGATAATGGTGGTGACCTTGTCGAAGTAGCCGGTACCCACCTCCTGCTGATGCGAGACGAAGGTATAGCCTTCCGGCCCGGCGGCGAATTCCGGCTGCTGCACTTTTTCAACATAATGGCGCATCCCCTCACCCTGAGCGTAAGCATGGGCGAGGTCGAACATGTTGAACCACATGCTGTGGATCCCGGCGAGGGTAATAAACTGGTACTTGTATCCCATGTCCGACAGCTGCTGCTGGAAGCTGGCGATGGTTTTATCATCGAGATTTTTCTTCCAGTTAAACGACGGCGAGCAGTTATAGGCCAGCAGTTTGCCCGGGAAACGCGCATGAATGGCTTCAGCAAAGCGACGCGCCTGCTCAAGATCCGGTTTCGACGTTTCACACCACACCAGGTCCGCATACGGCGCATAGGCCAGCCCGCGGCTGATCGCCTGCTCGATCCCGGCATGGGTGCGGAAGAACCCTTCGCTGGTGCGATCCCCGGTAATAAACTCACGATCGTACGGATCGCAGTCTGAGGTAATTAAATCGGCAGCGTCAGCATCGGTACGGGCGATCACCAGCGTCGGGACCCCCATCACGTCAGCCGCCAGACGCGCCGCCACCAATTTCTGTATCGCTTCCTGGGTCGGGACCAGCACTTTACCGCCCATATGACCGCACTTCTTCACCGACGCCAGCTGATCTTCGAAGTGAACAGCCGCTGCACCGGCTTCAATCATCGATTTCATCAGCTCGAAGGCATTAAGGACGCCGCCAAAACCGGCTTCCGCATCCGCCACGATCGGCAGGAAATAGTCGATAAAGCGCGGATCGTTCGGCTCAATCCCGGCTGACCACTGGATCTGATCGGCGCGGCGGAAGGTATTGTTGATCCGATCCACCACCGCCGGTACCGAGTTGGCCGGGTACAGCGATTGATCCGGGTACATGCTGGACGCCAGGTTAGCATCCGCCGCCACCTGCCAGCCGGAGAGATAAATGGCTTCGATGCCGGCCTTCGCCTGCTGCAAGGCCTGGCCGCCGGTCAGCGCGCCAAGGCTGTTGATGTATCCTTTCTTCGCTTCACCGTGCAGCAGACGCCACATTTTCGCCGCGCCAAGCTGCGCCAGCGTGCATTCCGGGTTCACCGAGCCGCGTAATTTCACCACCTCTTCCGCGCTGTACGGGCGGGTAATCCCTTCCCAGCGCGGGTTCGTCCACTCTTTGTTTAATTCTTCGATTTGTTGGGTACGGGTTTTCATGTGCAGATGCTCCATATAATTTCCTGGCTCTCCAGGCTCATTGGTGAAGGACTAAATGGCGAACCACACCATCTGGCGATTAGGCCAGCAGGCGGTAGCCCGGTAATGTCAGAAAATCAATCAGTTCGTCGGAGGTGGTAATCTGCTCCATCAGCCGCGCCGCATCGTCAAAGCGGCCATGGCTGAAGCGGTGCTCTCCCAGCTCTTCCTGAATCACCATCAGCTCTTCCGCCAGCCACTGGCGGAACAGCGCTTTTGTGACCGGCGTGCCGTCATTCAGGGTTTTCTGATGATGGATCCACTGCCAGATAGAGGTGCGCGAGATCTCGGCTGTCGCGGCGTCTTCCATCAGGCCATAAATCGGTACGCAGCCGTTGCCGGAGATCCAGGCTTCGATGTACTGCACCGCCACGCGAATGTTGGCGCGCATCCCGGCTTCGGTGCGCTCGCCCTCGCAGGGGGCCAGCAGCTGTTCGGCGGTAATGGGCGCGTCCTCGCTACGGGTCACCGAGAGCTGATTCGGCTTGTCGCCGAGCACGCGGTTAAACACCGCCATGGCGGTATCCGCCAGCCCAGGATGGGCGATCCAGGTGCCATCGTGACCGTTGTTCGCCTCCAGCTCTTTGTCGGCGGTGACTTTATTCAGCACCTGACGGTTACGCTCGACATCTTTGCTCGGGATAAAGGCCGCCATCCCGCCCATCGCAAACGCCCCGCGTTTGTGGCAGGTCTTAATCAACAACCGTGAGTAGGCGCTAAGGAAGGGTTTATCCATCGTCACCACCTGGCGGTCCGGCAGTACGCGGTCCGGATGGTTTTTCAGCGTCTTGATATAGCTGAAGATATAGTCCCAGCGGCCGCAATTCAGGCCGACAATATGGTCGCGAAGCGCATGCAGGATCTCATCCATCTGGAATACCGCCGGCAGTGTTTCAATCAGCAGCGTGGCCTTGATGGTGCCGCGCGGCAAATCAAAGCGATCTTCAGTAAAGCTGAAGACATCGTTCCACCATGCCGCCTCTTGCCAGGCCTGGGTTTTTGGCAGATAGAAGTAGGGACCACTTCCTTTCGCCAGCAGCGCCTGGTAGTTATGAAAGAAATAGAGCGCAAAATCGAAAAGACTGCCGGGGATGGCCTCATTACGCCAGGTCACATGCTTTTCCGGCAGGTGCAGACCGCGCACACGGCATACCAGCACAGCGGGATTGGGCTGCAGTTGATAGATTTTGCCAGCCTCATTGGTGTAGCTGATGGTCCCGTTCACGGCATCGCGTAGGTTGATTTGACCATCAATGACTTTACGCCAGTCAGGCGCCAGCGAATCCTCAAAGTCCGCCATAAAGACTTTTACGTTAGCGTTCAACGCGTTAATGACCATCTTGCGCTCGACGGGGCCGGTAATTTCAACGCGGCGATCCTGTAAATCCGCCGGGATACCACGAATGGTCCAGTCGCTATTTCTAATGGAAGCAGTTTCCGAAATAAAATCCGGCAGCTGTCCATCGTCAATAGCCTGCTGCTGCTGCAGACGCGCGGCCAGCAGTTTATTGCGCGCCGGCGTAAAGCGGCTCACCAGTTCCGTCAGAAATTCTACCGCCTCAGGCGTTAAGATCTGCTTCTCCTGCTCGCCATAGGGCTGACTAAAGGCCAGTTCATCGGTGATTGTCGCCTGCTGCGTCATTGTGCTGCTCCTCTTGGTTGATCCGCTGGAAGCGAGCGAAAGATCGTTGTGCAGTTTTCGCTCAGCACAATTAAGACTACTCAATTAATTTTCAAAATCAAAAACAATTTCCATTTTAATTTCAAAATGACATTAACATATTGATAACAATGAAATTAAAGTTATCATCAGCTGTGAGGTGAATTTCGGAAATAAAAAAGGCACCCGAAGGTGCCAGAGGCAAAGTGCTGAAACGCTTTAGGATCGTTTCGTGCGGAGTATTACTCCAGCGTTGGATTCATATGCCGCAGATCGTATGGTGTAATTTGGTAGACGTAATAGTTCAGCCAGTTAGCGAACAGCAGATTACCGTGGCTGCGCCAGGTAGCGCGCGGTTTGTTCTGCGGGTCGTTTTGCGGAAAATAGTTGTGGGGAACCTCAGGGTTCAAACCGGCTTCCACATCGCGGAAATATTCACTTGCCAGGGTATTGGCATCGTACTCGGGGTGGCCGGTGACGAAGGCGATACGCTTATCTTTACTGGCGAACAGATACGCATCGCCCTCTTCTGTCTCCGCGAGGATCTCGAGATCGGTATAGTCACGGATAAGCCCTGCCGGAAAGTCAGCATAGCGTGAGTGTGGGGCGAGGAAAGAGTCGTCGAAACCGCGGGTCAGTAAGGCGTGTGGGTGTAGAATATGGTGTTCATAGACGCCAGAAATCTTTTCGGCGCGGGTTTGCTTGGGAATGCCGTACAGAATATTCAGCGCGGCCTGCACCGCCCAACAGACGAACAGCGTCGAAGTGACGTGATCCTTGGCCCACTCCAGCACCTGTTTGATCTGCGGCCAGTAAGCGACATCATTAAATTCAACCAGGCCTAAAGGAGCGCCGGTGACGATCAGGCCGTCAAAGTTCTGATCGCAGATCTCATCGAAATTGCAGTAAAAGTTATTCAGATGCTCCGCCGGCGTATTACGTGACTCACGTGCATCGATACGTAATAACTGGATGTCCACCTGCAGCGGAGAGTTCGACAGCAGACGCAGGAACTGATTCTCCGTCTCGATTTTCTTCGGCATCAGGTTGAGGATTAACACCTTCAGGGGGCGGATTTCCTGAGTTGTTGCACGCGTTGTCGTCATTACAAAGACGTTTTCATTGCGCAAGAAATTGACGGCTGGTAGCTCGTCCTGCACCCGAATTGGCATAACTCTATTACCTCATAGCATACGTATAAACGTTTAGACATCCAGATAGCTGAAGATAACCAGGAATCGGGTGAATGTCGAGTCTGCATGTTCACGGTGAGAAAATTTCACGGCGCGCATTGAGTTAGAATATAAGAATGAAGAAAAGGAGAAAATATGGTTATTAGCATCCGCCGTTCCCGGCCTGATGAAGGGGATAAACTGATTGCGATCTGGTGTCGGTCGGTCGACGCCACCCACGACTTTCTGTCAAAAGCGTATCGAAAGGAGCTGGAGGAGATGGTACGCGCATTTTTACCGGAGGCTCCGCTGTGGGTGGCGGTTAACACGGAGGACCAGCCGATCGCCTTTATGCTACTGACCGGAGATCATATGGATGCGCTGTTCGTCGATCCAGATGTCCGCGGCTGCGGCGTGGGGAGATTGCTGATTGAGCATGCGCTGTCGTTAACGCCGAAGCTGACGACAAACGTAAATGAGCAGAATGAACAAGCGGTCGGGTTTTATCAGAGAATGGGTTTTAGGGTGACAGGGCGCTCTGAAACGGACGATCTGGGGCAACCGTATCCGTTATTGAATTTGATACATGAGCAGCAGGCTGAAGCAGACTAAGATTGACGTCGCAACTGCTAACCCTTGGACAGGAGCCTCCCGCGGAGGCGGTGCTGCGCACCTTGTCCGGGCTACGGATCGTGTAGCCCAGGTAAGCGCAGCGCCACCGGGGAGGCATGCCGGCATTCTCGCCGGATGACACAAAAGCAAAAAAGCTCAGCCTTCCGACTGAGCTTTCTGCTTTATTTGATGCCTGGCAGT
>NZ_JBEAJW010000024.1:0-186642 GCF_040064295.1 Klebsiella sp. JB_Kp031 | reverse complement strand
ACGACCTTGCCAAGGTCGGGGTCGCGAGTTCGAGTCTCGTTTCCCGCTCCAAATTTTCTTCCATCTCTTATTTATCCACAGTGCAATCCAGCGCCGGGGATGATTTTCGTTTGGTCTGCAGAAATACTGTAAACAGAGTTATCCACAGGTTGTCGTTTCGCTTCTGACGGCGTAAATGCTTCGCTTTGTAAATAATATCTTTATATCTAATTGAAATTTAACAATTAAATTTCATTTCGAAATGTTAATCCGATCACTTGACCTCGGTCTGCGCCTTGAAACTCAATGTGTTTTAGATTTTATTCACAGCCTGTGAATGAATCAGGCGTCGCGCGGCAGGCCTTTCTCTACCACCCTGACCAGACGTAATTTTTTCGGCAGCTGTACTTCGACGGCGTCGACGCTGCGCTTTTTCAGTTGCTGGGCAATCGCCCACTCAATGTGCTCGTCGAGAAGCGGGTGCTCGCCCAGGCGACTCTCCAGTGCGCGAAGATGGGCTTCATCCCAGGGCGCATTGCCCAGCGCGACGGCGATATTACGCAGCCAGCGCAGATGACCAATGCGACGAATCGCCGACCCTTCGGTCACCTTCAGAAACCACGCTTCGCTCCAGGCGAACAGCTCCACCAGCGGCGGGGCATGCAGCGCCTGGCGCGGGCTGAAATCCTCTTCATCGGTGAGCTGTGAGAAACGGTTCCACGGGCAGATAAGCTGGCAGTCGTCGCAGCCATAGATCCGGTTGCCGATGAGCGGACGGAACTCCTCCGGAATAGCGCCTTCCAGTTCGATGGTGAGATAGGAGATGCAGCGGCGGGCGTCGACGGTATAGGGCTCAACGATGGCCCCGGTGGGGCAGATAGTCATGCAGGCGACACAGCGTCCACACTCCTCCGCGACAGGGCTGTCGACCGGCAGGGGCAGGTCAATCAGCAGTTCGCCGAGAAAAAAGAATGATCCGGCGTCGCGGCTTAAGATAAGTGAGTGCTTACCTGTCCAGCCAAGGCCCGCTTTTTCTGCAATGGGCCGTTCCAGGATAGGCGCGGAATCGACAAAAGGTCTAAAATTGAGCAAAGCACACTGTTCCTGAATCTTCTCACCCAGTTTTTTCAGGCGATTACGTAGCAGCTTATGATAATCACGCCCGAGGGCATAACGGCTGACGTAACCCAGCTCGGGATCTTTCAGGGTGCGGGCAAAGGCGGCGTTGGCGGGCAGATAGTTCATCCGCACGCTGATGACGCGTAACGTACCGGGCAGCAGTTCGTGGGGGCGGGCGCGCATCATACCGTGACGGGCCATCCACTCCATTTCGCCGTGGTATTGTTTATCCAGCCATGCCTGCAGTTTGGGTTCACTGGCGCTGAGGTCGGTATCGGCGATACCGACCTGCTGGAACCCGAGCTCTGTGCCCCATTGTTTGATTTGTTGCGCTAACTGAACGAGATCGAGGGGCTGTGACATGATGGACCATACAATGACGAAAAACCCTGACAGTATACCATACAACATTTGGCCTGCGGAGGCGCTGCGCCTGGCCGAACGAGAGGCGGCGGACAGCCTGGGACTGACGCTGTTTGAACTGATGCAGCGCGCGGGCGAGGCGGCGTTCCAACTGGCCAGCCGCGCTTTTCCTGACAGCGCGCACTGGCTGATCCTCTGCGGGCATGGCAACAACGGCGGTGACGGATATGTCGTCGCGCGTCTGGCCCAGGCCGCCGGGCGGAGGGTGACGCTGCTGGCGGTAGAGAGTGACAGCCCGCTGCCGGAAGAGGCGCAGGCGGCGCGGGAGGCATGGCTTAACGCCGGCGGCGTGATCCATGCGGCCACTGTCCCCTGGCCAGACGATATCTCACTGATTATTGATGGCCTGCTCGGCACCGGGTTGCGCAGTGCGCCGCGTGAATCCGTCGCGGTGCTCATTCACCAGGCGAACCACCATCCTGCGCCGGTGCTGGCTCTGGATATCCCTTCCGGCCTGAACGCGCAGACCGGCGCGACGCCGGGGGCGGTCATTCAGGCCGACCATACGCTGACGTTTATCGCGCTCAAACCGGGGCTGCTGACCGGCAAGGCGCGGGATGTCGTCGGGCAGCTCCACCATCATGCGCTGGGGCTTGAGCGCTGGCTCGCCGGGCAAAGTACCCCCCTGACGCGGTTTTGCGCCGCCCACCTTGCCGACTGGCTGCCGCCGCGCCGGGCCACCTCCCATAAGGGCGATCACGGCAAGCTGGCGATCGTCGGCGGCGATCGCGGCACGGCAGGCGCGATTCGCATGTGCGGTGAAGCGGCTTTACGCGCCGGCGCAGGGCTGGTGCGAGTACTTACTCACCCGGAGAACGTGGCGCCTATTATCACCGCCCGGCCGGAATTAATGGTGGATGAGCTGACGCCGCAGACCCTGAAAGCCGCGCTGGAATGGGCGGAGGTGGTGGCGATTGGCCCAGGTCTGGGGCAGAACGAGTGGGGACGCAGCGCCCTGCGCATGGTGGAAAGGGTTAACAAACCGATGGTCTGGGACGCCGATGCGCTGAACCTGCTGGCATTCAATCCCGATAAACGTCACAATCGCGTGCTGACGCCGCACCCCGGCGAAGCGGCCCGTCTGCTGAATATCAGCGTGGCAGAAATTGAAAGCGATCGCTTACTTTCTGCGCAGCGTCTGGTAAAACGGTATGGCGGCGTGGTCGTGCTGAAAGGCGCGGGCACGGTGGTGGCCAGTGAAAGCGGGGCGATGGGCATTATCGACGCCGGCAATGCCGGGATGGCCAGCGGCGGCATGGGCGATGTGCTCACTGGCATCATCGCCGCATTGTTAGGACAGCACCTGACGCCGTATGATGCTGCCTGTGCTGGGTGCGTCGCTCATGGCGATGCCGCCGACCGACTGGCCGCCCGCGAGGGCACCCGCGGCATGCTGGCGACCGATCTCTTTTCCACGCTCAAGCGTGTTGTTAACCCGGATGTGATTGACGTAGACCATGATTAACCGAGTGATTCCTTTACCCGATGAGCAGGCCACGCTGGCCCTGGGCGACCGTATTGCGCAGGCCTGTACCGGCGCCACCGTGATTTACCTTTATGGTGACTTAGGCGCGGGAAAAACCACCTTTAGCCGCGGCTTTTTACAGGCGCTCGGTCACTGCGGCAATGTCAAAAGCCCAACTTATACCCTGGTGGAACCGTATACCCTCGACAAGCTGATGGTGTATCACTTCGATCTCTACCGCCTGGCGGATCCTGAGGAGCTGGAATTTATGGGGATCCGCGATTATTTTGCCGACGATGCCATCTGCCTGGTGGAATGGCCGCAGCAAGGCGCAGGTGTCCTGCCTGACCCGGACGTTGAAATTCACCTTGATTACCAGGCACAAGGGCGTGAGGCGCGCATTACCGCGATCTCCTCACGGGGTGAGTCTTTACTGGCACGTTTAGCCATTTAGCCTGAAGGATGACGGGATGAAGTATCGCATAACCACCTGGCTTGCCGCTGCGCTGATGCTGTCGAGTCTTCACGCCACTGCGGCGAGTTTATCCGATATCCAGGTCTCCAACGGAGACCAGCAGGCCCGTATTACTCTTAGCTTTGTCGGTGAACCGGAGTACTCCTTTACCCCGCAGGGCAAACGACTGGTGGCGCTGGATATCAAACAGACCGGCGTATTGCAGGGACTGCCGCTGAAATTTAGCGGCAGCAACCTGGTGAAGAGCATTCGTGCCGGTACGCCGCAGGATTCGCAGACGCTGCGTCTGTTGGTGGATCTGACGGAAGATGGCAAAACCCGGGCGGTGAAGCAGCAGAACGGGGCGAATTACACGGTGGTCTTTACCATCAACGCCGACGCGCCGCCGCCGCCGCCGCCACCTCCTGTGGTGGTGAAACGGGCCGACCCGCCGCCGGTGATGCCTTCCCGGACGGTGACGGCGGGACGCAATCCGTTCAGCTCGTCGGGCCACGATCGGCAGACGGTGATGACCTCCTCTCAGCCGGCGATGACCAACAATCAGACCGTGACCCGTCCGGCGGCCCGCACGGTGTCGGCGGATGACAAAGTCATTATCGCCATTGATGCCGGGCACGGCGGCCAGGATCCTGGCGCGATTGGCCCGAATGGCACCAAAGAGAAGAACGTGACTATCGCTATCGCGCGCAAGCTGCGGGCGTTACTGAACGCCGATCCGCAGTTTAAGCCGGTGCTGACCCGTGACGGGGATTACTTTATTTCGGTGATGGGCCGCTCTGACGTGGCGCGTAAGCAAAATGCCAACTTCCTCGTCTCAATCCATGCTGACGCCGCGCCAAACCGCGACGCCACCGGCGCCTCGGTATGGGTGCTTTCTAACCGTCGCGCCAACAGTGAAATGGCCGGCTGGCTGGAACAGCATGAGAAACAGTCTGAACTGCTCGGCGGCGCGGGCGATGTGCTGGCGAACAGCCAGGCCGATCCCTACCTGAGCCAGGCGGTGTTGGATCTGCAGTTCGGTCACTCCCAACGCGTCGGCTACGATGTCGCGACCAACGTGCTCAGCCAGCTGCAGCGGATTGGCAATCTGCATAAACGCCGTCCGGAGCATGCCAGCCTCGGCGTACTGCGCTCGCCGGACATTCCGTCGATCCTCGTGGAAACGGGCTTCATCAGTAACAACGGGGAAGAACGGCTGCTGGGCAGCGATGATTACCAGGAGCAGATTGCGGAGGCGATTTATAACGGTCTGCGCAACTACTTTATGCAGCATCCGCTGCAGTCGGCGCCTCGCGGCGAGGCGGCGCAGACCGCCAGCGCCGCCTCGCCGGGCGGGATGTTGATTAACTAAGGAGCAGGGGATGCCGATTCAGGTTCTGCCGCCGCAGCTCGCCAACCAGATTGCCGCCGGCGAGGTGGTGGAACGGCCCGCGTCGGTGGTGAAAGAGCTGGTTGAAAACAGCCTTGATGCGGGCGCCACGCGGATTGATATTGATATCGAACGCGGCGGCGCGAAGCTTATTCGCATTCGCGATAACGGCTGCGGCATCAAAAAAGACGAGCTGGCGCTGGCCCTGGCTCGCCACGCGACCAGCAAGATCGCCTCGCTCGACGATCTCGAAGCCATTATCAGCCTCGGTTTTCGCGGCGAAGCGCTGGCCAGTATCAGTTCGGTGGCGCGCCTGACGCTCACTTCGCGGACGGCGGAACAGCAGGAAGCCTGGCAGGCGTATGCCGAAGGCCGCGAGCAGGCGGTGACGGTGAAGCCGGCGGCGCACCCGGTCGGTACGACCCTTGAAGTCCTCGATCTGTTCTACAACACCCCGGCGCGGCGCAAATTTATGCGCACCGAAAAGACCGAGTTCGGCCACATTGACGAGGTGGTCCGCCGCATTGCGCTGGCGCGATTCGACGTCACCATCAACCTCAGCCATAACGGCAAGGTGATGCGCCAGTATCGGGCAGTCGCTCAGGATGGCCAACGGGAGCGGCGGCTGGGAACCATCTGTGGCGCCGCCTTTCTTGAACATGCCCTGGCGATTGAGTGGCAGCATGGCGATCTGACCCTGCGCGGCTGGGTCGCCGATCCGCTGCATACCACCCCTGCGCTGGCGGAAATTCAGTATTGCTACGTTAACGGGCGGATGATGCGCGACCGGCTGATCAACCACGCTATCCGCCAGGCCTGTGAAGACAAACTGGGGGCCGATCAGCAGCCGGCGTTTGTGCTGTATCTGGAGATCGATCCCCATCAGGTGGATGTGAACGTCCACCCGGCCAAGCATGAGGTGCGTTTCCATCAGTCGCGCCTGGTGCATGACTTTATCTACCAGGGCGTACTGAGCGTGCTGCAGCAGCAACTTGACGCGCCGCTGGCGGAAAAAGACGACCCGCCGGCGACCCGTCCGATGCCGGAGAACCGGATCGCGGCGGGCGGCAACCAGTTTGCGCGGCCGTCGGAAGCGCGTGAACCGGCAACCCGTTTCAGCATCACGCCATCGCGTGAGTCTGCGGCCTCCAGCGGCAGGCCGGGCGGCGCGAGCTGGCCGCACGCGCAGCCGGGTTACCAGAAGCAGCAAGGGGCGCTTTATCGTCAGTTGCTCGACACGCCAACGGCGCCAAAGCCCGCGTTACAGACTCCGGGCGCGGCGGAACTGGCCGGTCACAGCCAGAGCTTTGGCAGAGTGCTGATGATTGTGAGCCGCGACTGCGCGCTGCTGGAGCGCGAGGGCGGCCTGGCGCTGCTGTCGTTGACCGTTGCCGAGCGCTGGCTGCGCCAGGCGCAGTTGACCCCGGGAGCAGAGGCCGTCTGTGCCCAGCCGCTGCTGATCCCCCTGCGGTTAAAAGTGACGGAAGGGGAAAAGCAGGCGCTGGCCGCCGCGCATCCGGCGCTGACGCAGCTGGGGATCGATATGCATACCGATGCCCTGCACGTGACGGTGCGCGCGGTCCCTTTACCCTTAAGACAACAAAATTTACAAATCTTGATTCCTGAACTGATAGGCTACCTGGCGCAGCAAAACGCATTCGACGTCGGCAATATCGCCCAATGGATGGCGCGTAATCTGACGAGCGAACAGACGTCATGGAATATGGCGCAGGCGATTGCGCTGCTGGCGGACGTTGAGCGTCTTTGCCCGCAGCTGGTGAGAACGCCGCCGGGTGGCCTGTTACAACCTGTAGATCTCCATTCGGCGATGAATGCCCTGAAAGATGAATGATGTAACCGAGGCGAGCCTGCCCAAGGCAATTTTTTTAATGGGCCCGACGGCCTCCGGCAAAACCGCGCTGGCGATAGCCTTACGTAAAGTTTTGCCAGTAGAGTTGATTAGTGTTGATTCCGCCCTCATTTATCGGGGAATGGATATTGGCACCGCCAAACCGGATGCCGCAGAGCTGAGCGCCGCGCCGCACCGGCTGCTGGATATTTTGGATCCTGCAGAGGCCTATTCCGCGGCGGATTTTCGCCGCGATGCGCTGGCGGCGATGGCGGAAATTGTCGCCGCCGGGCGAATTCCGCTGTTAGTCGGCGGGACGATGTTGTATTTCAAAGCGTTGCTGGAAGGATTGTCGCCCTTACCGTCCGCTGACCCAGAGGTCAGAGCGCGGATTGAGCAACAGGCCGCAGAGCAGGGGTGGAACGCGTTACATCAGCAGTTACAGGAGATCGATCCCGTAGCGGCTGCGCGTATTCATCCAAATGATCCGCAAAGGCTTTCCCGGGCACTGGAAGTTTTTTTCATTTCGGGTAAAACTTTAACGGAACTGACGCAAACGTCAGGAGACGCTCTGCCATATCAGGTGCATCAGTTCGCCATCGCCCCGGCGAGCCGTGAACTGCTCCATCAACGCATAGAACAGCGTTTTCATCAGATGTTAGCTTCAGGTTTTGAAGCAGAAGTACGGGCGCTTTTTGCCCGCGGAGATTTGCATACGGATATGCCTTCCATCCGTTGTGTCGGATACCGCCAGATGTGGTCATATCTCAATGGCGAGATCCCATATGATGAGATGGTTTATCGAGGTGTTTGCGCCACGAGACAGTTAGCCAAACGTCAGGTCACCTGGCTGCGCGGTTGGGAAGGTGTGCATTGGTTAGACAGTGAACAACCTGAACAAGCGCTCAACAAAGTATTACAGGTTGTTGGTGCGAGCCAGAACTGAACGTGTACAATTAAACGGTATCGTGCGTAATTTTTTTTGAGAATCGTAAGGTTCTGAGTACAAAACAAGCATACATATAAGGAAAAGAGAGAATGGCTAAGGGGCAATCTTTACAAGATCCGTTCCTGAACGCTTTGCGTCGGGAACGCGTTCCGGTTTCTATTTATTTGGTGAATGGTATCAAGCTGCAAGGGCAAATTGAGTCTTTCGATCAGTTCGTGATCCTGTTGAAGAACACGGTCAGCCAGATGGTCTATAAGCACGCAATTTCTACTGTTGTCCCGTCTCGCCCGGTGTCTCACCACAGCAACAATGCTGGCGGCGGTTCCAGTAACTATCACCACGGTGGTAGCGCGCAGGGCTCTTCTGCGCCACAACAAGACAGCGACGACGCCGAATAAGGCTAGTGCTGTTTTTCCACGCCGGGGAGCCAGGTTTTCTGCGTTCCCCGCTGGTATTTTATAAGGGGTTTACGCTTGTTTGACCGTTATGACGCCGGTGAGCAGGCGGTACTGGTACACATCTATTTTTCGCAAGACAAAGATATGGAAGACCTCCAGGAGTTTGAAACTCTGGCCTCTTCCGCCGGTGTCGAAGCAATGCAGGTGATTACCGGTAGCCGTAAAGCACCGCACCCGAAGTATTTTGTTGGTGAAGGTAAGGCAGTCGAAATTGCGGAAGCCGTTAAAGCGACCGGCGCTTCGGTCGTGCTCTTCGATCATGCCCTGAGTCCGGCGCAAGAACGCAACCTGGAACGCCTGTGCGAATGCCGGGTTATCGATCGTACCGGTCTTATTTTAGATATTTTCGCTCAGCGCGCGCGCACCCATGAAGGGAAACTGCAGGTCGAGCTGGCGCAGCTGCGCCATATGGCGACCCGCCTTGTCCGCGGCTGGACCCACCTTGAAAGACAAAAGGGCGGGATCGGTTTGCGTGGCCCGGGTGAAACCCAGCTCGAAACTGACCGTCGTTTATTGCGTAACCGCATCATGCAGATCCTGTCGCGGCTGGAAAAAGTCGAAAAACAGCGTGAGCAGGGGCGGCGGTCGCGCGCGAAAGCCGATATTCCAACCGTGTCGCTGGTGGGCTACACCAACGCCGGAAAATCAACGCTCTTTAACCAGATCACCGCCGCCGAGGTCTATGCCGCGAACCAGCTGTTCGCGACCCTGGACCCGACGCTGCGCCGCATTGACGTCCCTGACGTCGGCGAAACGGTGCTGGCCGATACCGTCGGCTTTATTCGCCACCTGCCGCACGATCTGGTGGCCGCGTTTAAAGCGACGTTGCAGGAGACGCGTCAGGCGACGCTGCTGCTGCATGTGATTGACGCTGCGGATGTCCGCGTGCAGGAAAACATTGATGCGGTAAATACGGTTCTCGCTGAAATTGAGGCCGATGAGATCCCGGCGCTGCTGGTGATGAACAAAATCGACATGCTGGACGATTTTGAACCGCGCATCGATCGCGACGATGAAAATAAACCGATTCGGGTCTGGCTTTCCGCTCAGACCGGGGTTGGCGTACCACTGCTTTTTCAGGCGTTAACGGAGCGCCTTTCCGGTGAAGTGGCCCAGCATACGCTGCGCTTACCGCCGAAAGAAGGGCGACTGAGAAGCCGTTTCTATCAGCTTCAGGCGATAGAAAAAGAGTGGATGGAGGATGACGGCAGCGTGAGTCTGCAGGTGCGCATGCCGATCGTTGACTGGCGGCGCCTCTGTAAGCAAGAGCCAACGCTTGTTGACTATGTGGTTTGACCTTGCAGCTTGCCTGAAGATATTGACCCCTGTGGGGATATCAAAAACAAATATGGAGCATATACATGGCGTGGAATCAGCCCGGTAATAACGGACAGGACCGCGACCCGTGGGGGAGCAGCAAACCTGGCGGCAACTCTGAGGGAAATGGCAATAAAGGCGGTCGCGAGCAGGGGCCGCCGGATCTGGATGATATCTTCCGCAAGTTAAGTAAAAAACTTGGCGGGCTCGGCGGCGGCAAGGGCGGACTGGGCGGCGGCAATAGCGCGCAGGGACCTCGCGGACCGATGGGCGGGCGTATTGTCGGCATCGTTGCCGCGGCAGCCGTGATTATCTGGGCGGCCAGCGGTTTTTATACCATTAAAGAAGCTGAACGTGGCGTGGTCACCCGCTTTGGTAAGTTCAGCCATCTGGTTGAGCCGGGCCTGAACTGGAAGCCGACCTTTATCGATAACGTGCAGGCGGTGAACGTGGAGTCAGTACGCGAACTGGCGGCGTCCGGCGTCATGCTGACCTCTGACGAAAACGTGGTACGCGTTGAGATGAACGTGCAGTACCGCGTCACCGATCCGGAGCGCTACCTGTTTAGCGTCACCAGCGCGGATGACAGCCTGCGTCAGGCTACCGACAGCGCGCTGCGCGGGGTGATCGGTAAATACACCATGGATCGCATTCTGACCGAAGGCCGTACCGTGATCCGTAGCGATACCCAGCGTGAGCTGGAAGAGACGATTCGCCCGTACAACATGGGTATCACTCTGCTGGACGTCAACTTCCAGACGGCGCGTCCGCCGGAAGAGGTGAAGGCCGCGTTTGACGATGCCATTGCCGCGCGTGAGAACGAGCAGCAGTACATTCGTGAAGCGGAAGCGTATACCAACGAAGTCCAGCCGCGGGCGAATGGTCAGGCGCAGCGTATCCTCGAAGAGGCACGCGCCTATAAGACCCAGACCGTTCTGGAAGCCCAGGGTGAAGTGGCTCGCTTTGCCAAGATCCTGCCGGAATACAAAGCTGCGCCGGAAATTACCCGTGAGCGTCTGTATATCGAAACCATGGAAAAAGTGCTGAGCCACACCCGTAAAGTGCTGGTCAATGACAGCAAAAACGGCAATCTGATGGTTCTGCCGCTGGATCAGATGCTGAAAGGCGCCGCTGCGCCGGCAGCAAAGAGCGATAGCAGTGACGCCAGCGATCTGCTGCGCCTGCCGCCAGCATCCAGCTCAAGCAGCGCCAGCACCTCATCAACCTCGAGCTCAACCGGGGGTAGCATTATGGACCAACGCCGCGCTAACGCGCAGCGTAACGACTACCAGCGTCAGGGGGAATAACGATGCGTAAATCTGTTATCGCGATCATTGTCATCGTGCTGGTAGTGCTCTACATGTCTGTCTTTGTCGTGAAGGAGGGCGAGCGCGGTATCACGCTGCGTTTCGGTAAAGTTCTGCGCGACGACGAAAACAAGCCGCTGGTTTATGCGCCTGGCCTGCACTTCAAGATCCCGTTTATCGAATCGGTGAAGATGCTGGATGCGCGTATTCAGACCATGGACAACCAGGCTGACCGTTTCGTCACCAAAGAGAAGAAAGACCTGATCGTCGACTCCTACATCAAATGGCGTATCAGCGACTTCAGCCGTTACTACCTGGCCACCGGCGGCGGCGACGTCTCCCAGGCCGAGGTGCTGCTGAAGCGTAAATTCTCGGACCGTCTTCGTTCTGAAATTGGTCGTCTGGATGTGAAAGACATCGTCACCGATTCCCGGGGCCGCCTGACGCTGGAAGTGCGTGATGCGCTGAACTCAGGGTCGGCCGGTACGGAAGACGAGGTTAGCACGCCGGCGGCTGACGATGCGATTGCCAAAGCGGCAGAGCGCGTGGAGGCGGAAACCAACGGCAAAGTGCAGGTGATCAACCCGAACAGTATGGCGGCGCTGGGTATTGAAGTGGTCGACGTGCGTATCAAACAGATCAACCTGCCGGCGGAAGTGTCGGAAGCGATCTATAACCGTATGCGCGCGGAGCGTGAAGCGGTTGCCCGTCGTCACCGTTCACAGGGCCAGGAAGAGGCAGAAAAACTGCGCGCGACCGCGGACTATGAAGTCACCAAGACGCTGGCGGAAGCCGAGCGGCAGGGTCGTATCCTGCGTGGTGAAGGCGATGCGGAATCGGCAAAACTGTTTGCCGACGCGTTCAGTCAGGATCCGGGCTTCTATTCCTTTATTCGTAGCCTGCGCGCCTATGAGAAGAGCTTCCAGAGCAATCAGGATGTCATGGTCCTGAGCCCGGATAGCGATTTCTTCCGCTATATGCGTTCACCGGATTCGGTGCGTAAATAAGTCGAAGATGACAGTAACCTACAGTGGTTAATGCAAAAAGGCGCCTGAGACAGGCGCCTTTTTTTATGCTACGACGGCGTGAATTAGTTGCCGAGCAGCTTGTTTAGCAGGCCACCGATCACCGGCAGGCTCGCCAGCGTACTCTCGATGGTGCCGCCGATAGATGAGCCAACGCTTTCGCCCAGGGTTTTGCCCAGGTCCGGCGCCAGATCGGCCAGATTAATGGTGCCAATCAGCGGCAGGTTGATGCTCAGGGCATCGGTGCCCATCGTCCATACGGCGGCACCAACCTTACTGCCTAAGGTTGCCAGGCCATCCTGTAACCAGCCAGCGCCGCTCACATTTTCGATTTCAACTGCGGTTAATTCTCTCATGATAATCTTCCTGATTATGTAGACGTACCGGGTTGTAGTACGCGACGGCATAGTTGCAATTTAAAAAATAGACAGCAATACAACTGGTTATGAATTTTGTTTCACCTTTCCGGTTCATAATGAAGAGGAAATACGGGACAATGTGAATTGAGTGAATGCATTCACTATGCTGGCCGATGACACCTGCGAAGGCGGCGATAATAATTTTCAATTAGGGTTGACGATGAACTCCACCATTTGGCTGGCGCTGGCGCTGGTTTTAGTACTCGAAGGGCTTGGCCCGCTACTTTATCCGCGAGCCTGGCGCAAGATGGTCGCCAGCCTGAGCCAGCTTCCGGAAAATTTATTGCGGCGCTTTGGCGGCGGACTTGTGGTTGCCGGGATTGTGATCTACTACATGTTGAGGAAATCGATTGGCTGATCAAAAAGTGGTCGGATTTGCCTTATTTTGGATGCAAAAAGTGCTGTAACTCTGAAAAAGCGATGGTAGAATCCATTTTTAAGCAAACGGTGATTTTGAAAAATGGGTAACAACGTCGTCGTACTGGGCACCCAATGGGGTGACGAAGGTAAAGGGAAGATCGTCGATCTCCTGACAGAACGGGCTAAATATGTTGTGCGCTACCAGGGTGGTCACAACGCCGGCCATACTCTCGTAATCAACGGTGAAAAAACCGTTCTCCATCTTATTCCATCAGGCATTCTGCGTGAAAACGTCACCAGCATCATCGGTAACGGCGTCGTGCTGTCTCCGGCTGCGCTGATGAAAGAGATGAAGGGCCTGGAAGACCGTGGTATCCCGGTTCGCGAGCGTCTGCTGCTCTCTGAAGCCTGCCCGCTTATCCTTGACTATCACGTGGCGCTGGACGTGGCGCGTGAAAAAGCGCGCGGCGCGAAGGCGATCGGCACCACCGGTCGCGGCATCGGCCCGGCTTACGAAGATAAAGTCGCTCGTCGCGGTTTGCGCGTTGGCGATCTGTTCGATAAAGCAACCTTCGCCGATAAACTGAAAGAAGTGATGGAATATCACAACTTCCAGCTGGTGAATTTCTACAAAGCAGAAGCGGTTGACTACCAGAAAGTGCTGGACGATGTGATGGCGATTGCCGACATCCTGACCGGCATGGTGGTGGACGTTTCCGACCTGCTGGATCAGGCGCGTAAACGTGGCGACTTCGTAATGTTCGAAGGCGCACAGGGCACGCTGCTGGATATCGACCACGGCACCTATCCGTACGTAACCTCTTCCAACACCACCGCGGGTGGCGTGGCGACCGGCTCCGGCCTGGGCCCGCGTTACGTAGATTACGTTCTGGGTATCATCAAAGCTTACTCGACTCGCGTCGGCGCGGGTCCGTTCCCGACCGAGCTGTTTGATGAGACCGGCGAGTTCCTCTGCAAGCAGGGTAACGAATTCGGCGCCACCACCGGTCGTCGTCGTCGTACCGGCTGGCTGGACGCCGTCGCGGTTCGTCGCGCGGTGCAGATTAACTCCCTGTCCGGCTTCTGCCTGACTAAACTGGACGTCCTCGACGGCCTGAAAGAAGTGAAAATCTGCGTCGGCTACCGTATGCCGGATGGCCGCGAAGTGACCACCACTCCGCTGGCAGCCGACAACTGGGAAGGTATCGAGCCTATCTACGAAACCATGCCGGGCTGGTCTGAAACCACCTTCGGCGTGAAAGAGCGCAGCGGCCTGCCGCAGGCAGCGCTGAACTACATCCAGCGTATTGAAGAGCTGACCGGCGTACCGGTTGATATCATCTCTACTGGTCCAGACCGTTCCGAGACCATGATTCTGCGCGACCCGTTCGACGCATAATCACTCGCAAGGGGCGCCGTTCAGGCGCCCTTGTTTTTGCTGTTCGCCCGCCCCATTTTAAATAAATTAGCGGCCTGAGCGCTGGCTGGTTTATCATCAATAATAATGATGTCGCTCGACATACCCTGTTTTCTTTTCCCTGAGGTTTATGTGCAGTTAACGAGTTTCACCGATTACGGACTACGGGCGCTGATTTATATGGCGTCGCTGCCGGAAGGACGGATGACCAGTATCTCGGAAGTAACCGAGGTCTATGGCGTCTCCCGTAATCATATGGTTAAAATAATCAATCAGTTAAGTCGCATGGGCTATGTGACTGCCGTGCGGGGGAAGAACGGGGGCATTCGCCTCGGCAAACCAGCTGGACAGATCCGCGTCGGTGACGTGGTACGCGACCTGGAACCCTTATCGCTGGTCAACTGCAGCAGCGAGTTTTGCCACATTACACCAGCCTGTCGTCTGAAACAGGCACTAGCTGAAGCCGCGCAGAGTTTTCTCAAGGAACTGGATAACTATACGCTGGCTGATTTGGTTGAGAAGAATCAACCGCTTTATAAATTATTGCTGGTGGAGTGACGCCACTCTGCCGGAGATGACAACGGAGGAACCGATATGTCACAAGATCCATTCCAGGAACGCGAAGCTGAGAAGTACGCGAACCCAATCCCGAGCCGGGAATTTATCCTCGAACATTTAACCAAACGGGAAAAGCCCGCCAGCCGCGATGAGCTGGCCATCGAGTTAAATATCGAGGGCGAAGAGCAAACCGAAGCGCTGCGCCGCCGCCTGCGCGCGATGGAACGCGACGGTCAGCTGGTCTTCACCCGCCGTCAGTGCTATGCGCTGCCGGAGCGCCTTGATCTCCTCAAAGGAACCGTTATTGGTCACCGTGATGGCTATGGTTTCCTGCGTGTTGAAGGGCGCAAAGACGATCTGTACCTGTCGTCAGAGCAGATGAAAACCTGTATTCATGGCGATCAGGTGCTGGCCCAACCGCTGGGCGCGGACCGCAAGGGCCGCCGCGAAGCGCGCATCGTCCGCGTCCTGGTGCCGAAAACCAGCCAGATTGTTGGCCGCTACTTTACCGACGCTGGCGTCGGTTTCGTTGTCCCGGACGACAGTCGCCTGAGCTTCGATATCCTGATCCCGCCGGAAGAGATTATGGGCGCGCGGATGGGCTACGTGGTGGTGGTCGAGCTGACCCAGCGCCCGACCCGCCGCACCAAAGCCGTGGGGAAAATCGTCGAAGTGCTGGGCGACAACATGGGTACCGGCATGGCTGTCGATATGGCGCTGCGCACCCATGAAATTCCGTACGTTTGGCCGCCGGCGGTGGAAAATCAGGTTTCCGGCCTGAAAGAGCAGGTGCCGGAAGAGGCGAAAGCCGGGCGCGTCGATCTGCGCTCCCTGCCGCTGGTCACTATTGACGGTGAAGATGCCCGCGACTTCGATGACGCGGTGTACTGCGAGAAGAAACGCGGCGGCGGCTGGCGCCTGTGGGTAGCCATTGCCGACGTCAGCTACTACGTGCGTCCGGGGACGCCGCTGGACGCGGAAGCGCGCAGCCGTGGAACCTCGGTCTACTTCCCGTCGCAGGTGGTACCGATGCTGCCGGAAGTGTTGTCTAACGGTCTGTGCTCGCTGAACCCGCAGGTCGATCGCCTGTGCATGGTATGCGAGATGACGATTTCGTCAAAAGGCCGTCTGACCGGTTATAAATTCTATGAAGCGGTGATGAGTTCACATGCTCGCCTGACCTATACCAAGGTGTGGCATATACTGCAGGGCGACCAGGAGCTGCGCGAGCACTACGCGCCGCTGGTGAAGCATATTGAAGAACTGCATAACCTCTACAAGGTGCTGGATGGCGCCCGCGAAGAGCGCGGCGGTATCTCATTTGAAAGTGAAGAAGCTAAATTCATCTTCAACGCCGAGCGCCGTATCGAGCGTATCGAACAGACCCAGCGGAACGATGCGCACAAGCTGATTGAAGAGTGCATGATCCTGGCGAACATCTCCGCCGCGCGCTTCGTTGAGAAGGCGCAGGAGCCGGCGCTGTTCCGTATTCACGATAAGCCGAGCACCGAGGCGATTACCGCGTTCCGCAGCGTGCTGGCGGAGCTGGGGCTGGAACTGCCTGGCGGCAACAAGCCGGAGCCGCGCGATTACGCCGAACTGCTGACCTCCATCGCCGATCGCCCGGATGCGGAGATGCTTCAGACGATGCTCCTGCGGTCGATGAAGCAGGCGGTCTACGATCCGGAAAACCGCGGCCACTTTGGCCTCGCGCTGCAGTCCTATGCCCACTTCACCTCGCCGATCCGTCGTTACCCGGATCTGTCGCTGCACCGCGCCATCAAATATCTGCTGGCCAAAGAGCAGGGGCATAAAGGCAACAGCACGGAGACCGGCGGCTGGCACTACAGCATGGAAGAGATGCTGCAGCTGGGCGAGCACTGCTCGATGACCGAACGCCGCGCTGATGAAGCGACGCGCGAAGTCTCCGACTGGCTGAAGTGCGACTTCATGCAGGATCAGGTAGGCAACATCTTCTCCGGGGTTATCGCCAGCGTGACCGGCTTTGGCTTCTTCGTCCGTCTCAACGATCTGTTTATCGACGGCCTGGTGCATGTTTCCTCTCTGGATAACGACTACTATCGTTTCGACCAGGTGGGGCAGCGTCTGATCGGCGAGTCCGGCGGGCAGACTTATCGCCTGGGCGACCGCGTGGAAGTCCGTGTGGAAGCGGTCAACATGGACGAGCGTAAAATCGACTTTACCCTAATCTCCAGCGAGCGCGCGCCGCGTAATGTCGGCAAAACCGCCCGTGAGAAAGCGAAAAAGAGCACCTCCGGCAAACCGGGCGGCCGTCGTCGTCAGGTCGGTAAGCAGGTGAACTTCGAGCCGGACAGCGCGTTCCGCAAAGAAAAAGACCAGGCGAAAGCGAAGCCGAAAGGCGAGAAGAAAGCGAAAAAACCGTCGGCGAAAACGCAGAAAATCGCCGCCGCCACCAAAGCCAAGCGCGCGGCAAAGAAGAAGAGCGCCGAGTGATTGACCACCCTTCATCCTGAAGTCTGCTGACGCAGGACGGGGTGAAGGGCGGATAACAGAACCTAAAACGAGTACATCAATGAGTGAAATGATTTACGGCATCCATGCGGTGCAGGCACTGCTGGAGCGCGCACCTGAGCGTTTTCAGGAAGTTTATATTCTGAAAGGCCGTGAGGATAAGCGCCTGCTGCCGCTGATCCACGCTCTGGAAGCGCAGGGCGTGGTGATTCAGCTGGCCAACCGCCAGTTTCTCGATGAGAAGAGCGAAGGCGCGGTACACCAGGGGATCATTGCCCGCGTGAAGCCGGGGCGTCAGTATCAAGAGAATGATCTGCCGGATCTGCTGGCGCAGCTCGATCAGCCGTTCCTGTTGATCCTTGACGGTGTGACCGATCCGCATAACCTCGGCGCCTGCCTGCGCAGCGCCGATGCTGCCGGCGTGCACGCGGTGATTGTGCCAAAAGATCGTTCCGCGCAGCTGAATGCGACGGCGAAGAAAGTGGCCTGCGGCGCGGCGGAGAACGTCCCGCTGATCCGTGTCACCAACCTGGCGCGCACCATGCGTCTGTTGCAGGAGGAGAACGTCTGGATCGTTGGAACCGCAGGTGAAGCCGACCATACGCTGTTCCAGAGCAAAATGACCGGGCCGATGGCGCTGGTGATGGGCGCGGAAGGCGAAGGCATGCGCCGCCTGACCCGCGAGCACTGCGATGAGCTGATCAGCATTCCGATGGCGGGCAGCGTCTCCTCGCTGAACGTCTCGGTGGCCACCGGCATCTGCCTGTTTGAGGCGGTACGCCAGCGCAGCTAAGCTGACCCGCTGACGAAACTGAAAAGCCATCCTTCGGGATGGCTTTTTTGTGACCGCTCTCGCGGGCGAGTATCCCCCCGGATAACCATACTTAGGCTTATCGCCATTGATGGAGGGAGACACGATGCACTGGCAAACCCACACCGTTTTTAATCAACCGACCCCGCTGAATAACAGCAATCTGTTCCTGTCCGATACCGCCCTACGTGAAGCGGTGGTCCGCGAAGGCGCCGGCTGGGATGGCGATCTGCTCGCCAGCATTGGCCAACAGCTGGGGACCGCAGAATCGCTGGAGCTGGGACGCCTGGCCAACAGCAACCCGCCGGAGCTGCTGCGCTATGACGCCACCGGCGCCCGACTGGACGACGTTCGCTTCCACCCCGCCTGGCATCTGCTGATGCAGGGGCTGTGCGCGAACCGGGTGCATAATCTCGCCTGGCAGGTGGATGCCCGTGAAGGCGCGTTTGTCGCGCGCGCCGCTCGCTTTCTGCTTCACGCCCAGGTAGAGGCCGGAACGCTGTGCCCGATAACCATGACCTTCGCCGCGACGCCCCTGCTGCAGCGCGCCCTGCCCGCGCCTTTTGGCGACTGGCTGTCGCCGCTGCTGAGCGACCGTTACGATCCCCACCTCGCCCCGGGCGACCAGAAGCGCGGTCTGCTGATTGGCATGGGGATGACCGAGAAGCAAGGGGGCTCCGATGTGCTGAGCAATACCACCCGCGCGGAGAAAACAGCGGAAGGGTTTTACCGGCTGGTGGGACACAAATGGTTTTTCTCGGTGCCGCAGAGCGATGCGCACCTGGTGCTGGCCCAGACGCCTGCGGGTCTGTCGTGCTTCTTTGTGCCGCGCCTGCTGCCCGACGGGCAGCGCAACGGGGTGCGTCTGGAGCGCTTAAAAGAGAAGCTCGGCAACCGCTCCAACGCCAGTAGCGAAGTGGAGTTTTATGACGCCTGCGGCTGGCTGGTGGGTGACGAGGGCGACGGCGTGCGGCAGATCCTCAGGATGGGCGGTCTCACCCGCTTTGACTGCGCGCTGGGCAGCCATGCCCTGATGCGCCGGGCCTTCTCAGTAGCGCTGTATCATGCGCTACAGCGTCAGGCGTTCGGTAAAAATCTGGTCGATCAGCCGATGATGCGCCAGCTGCTGGGGCAAATGGCGCTCCGTCTTGAAGGACAGACCGCGTTTCTGTTTCGTCTGGCGCGAGCCTGGGACCGTCGGGATGATGCCCGGGAAAGCGCCTGGGCGCGTCTGTTTACGCCTGCGGCCAAGTTTGCCATCTGCAAGGCCGGTATCCCGTTTGTCGCTGAGGCGATGGAAGTCCTGGGAGGGATCGGCTATTGCGAGGAGAGTGAGTTGCCGCGGTTGTATCGCGAGATGCCGGTCAATAGCATCTGGGAAGGCTCCGGCAATATTATGTGCCTCGATGTGATGCGGGTGCTGAGCAAGCAGCCGGCGGCGATGGAGCTGCTGGCCGCGGAGTGTGCGGAGGTGAAAGGACAAAACCGCCATCTCGACCGCGCATGGCGTCAGCTGCAGCAATTGCTGAAACGACCCGCCGAAGAGCAGGGCAGAGAGATTGCCCGGCTGGTCTATCGTCTGGGGGCGGGGGCGCAGATGCTGCGTTTCGCTTCGCCGCCGCTGGCCGAAGCCTGGTGCCGGATGATGCTCGACACGCGCGGCGGCATACGTCTTGACGCGCCGACCCTCGACGACCTGCTGCTGCGGGCCATGGGGCGGGGGCGCCAGGCGCCTCAGGCGTAGAGAATGGCCTGCACGCGCCAGCTGTCCGGCTGTTGTTCCTCGTACATCTGAATAATGCGATACCAGGAGGCGCCTTGCTCGTCCGCTTTGCGGGCAATGGCGTGCTCCACATCCTGTTGGCTGCCGGAAAGATTAGCGACGGAGATCAGACCGATTTCATTCAGGCCGGTAACGCAATCCGCGCTGGCGAATTCGGCTGACTGCGCGGACGTGTTGGCCGTCGCAGTGGTTAACAGCAGGCTGGATAGGGTAAAAGATCGTTTCATCGTCAGCTCCATTTCACGTAGTCCCAAGGGCAGTCCGTTGCTAACGTCCTGCCAGGTGGCTGGCCGAACGTTATTATGCACAGGAGAACGTGAATGGACGCAAAGCTGTGTAAAGCAGATTTAAAGACGCCGCCTCGTCATCGACGATAGAGGATCGCCTGCGAATACCACTGGCCGGGTACCATGGTGTCATCGATCATGATGATGACGTAGTAATCGGCTTTGGCCGCTTCTGCTTTGGCCTTCAGCGCCGCTTCGACATCCATCGGCGAACCGTACATCAGTACGCTCACCGTGGCCATTTTCTGCAGGCCAGCCGTCTGGTTGCGCTGGATCTCCTGCGGATGGTCGGTGGCGGGCGGCGGGGCTTCCGGCGTTCCCTGCAGAGCACTACACCCGCTGAGGACGATAGCCAGTAACCACGGAGACAACCTGCGCATAACCATATCTCGTTTCCTGATAGTGATAGTGTAGTGGTAGCCTTAACAGGATTTCCGGGGAATGTTCCCGAACTGTTATCTCTGACGCGATTTTCGAATGAAAATGTTGTGAAAGCGTAACCGGGTTCTCAACATTATGAATCGTAGCAAACTGGGTTGCCTGGTGAATGCATTTTCCCATGCCGCCTAACCACAATAGAGAAGGGAGACGATAAATGATTGCACTAGAAATGCGCAACCTCGGCGGTGGCGAAATTTTGCATGCCTGCCCGCAGGAGAGTCTGGACAAGCCACTGCCCTGTATCGTCTTTTATCATGGCTTTACCTCATCGAAACTGGTTTACAGCTACTTTGCGGTGGCGCTGGCCCAGGCGGGTTTCCGGGTGATTATGCCGGACGCGCCGGAGCATGGCGCGCGCTATCACGGTGATGAGACCGGGCGGATGCAGCGCTTCTGGCCGATCTTGCAGCAGAATTTCAGCGAGTTTCCCGCGCTGCGCGAGGCGATTATCGCCGAAGGCTGGCTGGAAGGAGAGCGACTGGCGGTGGCGGGGGCGTCGATGGGGGGAATGACGGCCCTGGGTATCATGACGCACCATCCCGAGCTGAACAGCGTCGCCTGCCTGATGGGATCAGGCTATTTTCGTTCGCTGTCGCAAACCCTCTTTCCCTCGCCTGGCTTTGATGGCGACAGCCTCAGCGAATGGGATGTCAGCCATCAGCTGGCGTCGCTCGCCCGGCGGCCGCTGTTGCTCTGGCATGGCGATGCCGACGACGTGGTGCCGCCGGAAGAGACCTTCCGTCTTGAGCAAGCGCTCAGGCAGAGCGACCTTGCAGCCAGGCTGACCTGCGTCTGGCAGAAAGGCGTCCGCCATCGCATCACCCCGGAGGCGCTGGCCACGACGGTCGCCTTTTTTCAGCAGCATCTTTAAACGCGGATCACGCTGACGCCCTGGTCCTCAAGCTGCTTGAGGATCGCGGCATCGGCCTGTTTGCCGGTGATCACCACGTCAATTTGCCCGGCCTGGCTGAATAACATCCCGGCGCGCTCGCCGATCTTGCTGCTGTCGACCAGCACCGCCAGCTTGCCGACCACGCTGAGCATTTTCTGCTCGGCCATGGCGGTCAACATATCGGTTTTGTATAATCCCTCGGCGGTTAACCCTTTGCCGCTGGTGAACATCCAGTGCCCGGCATAGAGGCTGTTTTCACTGCCGTGGGGGCTGAGGGTGATGGCGTGGCTGCGGTTGTACTGCCCGCCCATGATAATCACGCTGTCGTGTTCCTGGTCGATCAGGTAGTTGGCCAGCGGCAGATAGTTAGTGATGATCTGCACCGGTTTGCCGCACAGTTCACGCCCCAGCAGAAAGGCGGTGGAGCCGCAGTTGATGACGATGCTCTCACCCGGCGCGATCAGTTGCGAAGCGGCGCGCGCAATACGCACTTTTTCATCCAGATTCTGCGCCTGGTGGATATTCATCGGCGTCCAGCGGGGGCGCTGCTCGCTAATGGCTTCCGCGCCATTGCGTACCTTTTTCAGTTTGCCGCTTTCATCCAGCTTGTTGATATCACGTCGGGCCGTTGCGGGTGAGATCCCGAGCCGCGACATCACCTGCTCTACGGTAACAAACCCCGTTTGGGCGAGCAGATCCAGCAGAATTTGGTGCCTTTGCGCTTCCGTCATGAGCGAATCCGATTAAAAGTGAACGGCAAAGATGATATTTGAAATCATGTGAAAATACTAACCCTGCGGCGGGGTATTTCCGGCAGGCAGTGCCTGCCGGAGGCGGCTTACAGGAAGGATTTGAACGGCAGGTCCGGCTCAATGGTAAAGCAGTCATCGAAGCCGCGCGGGTAGTGATATTCGAAATTGTCTTTATCCAGCGGCCAGGTAAATTTGCCGCCGACCTGCCAGATAAACGGCTTGAAGCCGTACTTCAGACGATCTTTTTTCATCTCCCACAGGACGCGGATCTCCTGCGGATCGGCCTGAAAGTTCGACCAGATATCATGGTGGAACGGGATCACCACCTTCGCGTTGAGCGACTCCGCCATACGCAGGATATCGGCGCTGGTCATTTTGTCGGTGATCCCGCGCGGGTTCTCGCCATACGAGCCGAGGGCGACGTCAATTTGATGCTCGTTGCCGTGTTTCGCGTAGTAGTTGGAGTAGTGGGAATCGCCGCTGTGGTACAGGTTGCCGCCCGGTGTTTTAAACAGATAGTTGACCGCGCGCTGGTCCATCCCGTCCGGCAGCACGCCGGCGGCTATTTGATCCGCCGGGAGGGTGATCAGCGCGGTACGGTCGAACGCGTCGAGCGCGTGGATCTCAATGTCCTTAATCTTCACGACATCGCCGGGCTTCATGACGATACAGCGCGCTTTCGGCACGCCCCAGCCGATCCACATATCGACGCAGGTTTTCGGGCCGATAAACGGCACATCGGCCGGGCAGTTCTGCATGACGGCGGCGGCGACGTTGACGTCAATATGATCGTTGTGATCGTGGGTCGCGAGGACCGCGTCAATCTGGCGAATGGCGAATGGATCGAGCACGAACGGGGTGGTGCGCAGATTGGGCTGGAGCTTCTTCACCCCTGCCATCCGCTGCATCTGATGGCCGGTTTTCATCAGTGGATTGCCGTGGCTCTGCTTGCCGGTGCCGCACCAGAAATCGACGCAGACGTTGGCGCCGCCTTCGGATTTCAACCAGATGCCGGTACAGCCCAGCCACCACATGGCGAAGGTGCCGGGCGCAACCTGCTCTTGCTCAATCTCTTCATTCAGCCAGCTACCCCATTCCGGAAAGGTGTTCAGGATCCATGATTCACGGGTGATGGTCTGTACTTTACTCATCGCGGTCTTCCTCGTGCATTTTCAAAAGTAATCATTATTTGATTGGTTTTGATTTATGTTGTCACTGTGCTTCCAGGATTGCAATCATGTTTTCCACCCCTTTTGCGATCTGATACGCATGATCTCCCATCTTTTTCACAGCTTACGTGCCTTGGTTTTTGTTTTATCTATATGATTTAAAATGTTTATTTATGTTTCATTATAAATGAATGGAAATAACCTGAATGAAGGAAAGGATTATTGCGGTGTGCGTCACATTTAATCAAATTTAATCTTGTTGTGATTACTTTTGATTATTAGAGTGAGCAGCGAGAAATGCTGAGCGTAAGGCGCGTTCAGCGCCTTCACCATCGGGAGTGTGTTATGGCAATCCTCTACAACATCTTTACCGTTTTCTTTAATCAGGTGATGACTAATGCCCCGCTGCTGCTGGGTATCGTGACCTGCCTGGGCTATATCCTGCTGCGTAAAAGCGTCAGCGTGATTATCAAAGGCACCATCAAAACCATTATCGGTTTCATGCTGTTACAAGCCGGCTCCGGTATCCTCACCAGCACCTTTAAACCGGTGGTGGCGAAAATGTCAGAGGTGTACGGCATTAACGGCGCCATCTCTGACACCTATGCCTCGATGATGGCGACCATCGACCGGATGGGCGAGGCGTATAGCTGGGTGGGCTACGCGGTGCTGCTGGCGCTGGCGCTGAATATCTGTTACGTCCTGCTGCGCCGGATTACCGGCATCCGCACCATCATGCTGACGGGCCATATCATGTTTCAGCAGGCGGGGCTGATTGCGGTCTCGTTCTTTATTTTCGGCTACTCCATGTGGACCACCATCATCTGCACCGCGGTGTTGGTGTCACTCTACTGGGGCATTACCTCCAATATGATGTACAAGCCTACTCAGCTGGTCACCGACGGCTGCGGTTTTTCTATCGGGCACCAGCAGCAGTTCGCCTCGTGGATTGCCTACAAAGTGGCGCCCTGGCTGGGGAAAAAAGAGGAGAGCGTCGAAGACCTCAAGCTGCCCGGCTGGCTGAACATCTTCCACGACAACATTGTTTCCACCGCGATTGTGATGACTATCTTCTTCGGTGCGATCCTGCTCTCTTTCGGCATTGACGTGGTGCAGGCGATGGCGGGTAAAACCCACTGGACGGTCTATATCCTGCAGACCGGTTTCTCCTTCGCGGTGGCGATTTTCATCATCACTCAGGGCGTGCGGATGTTCGTCGCCGAGCTGTCCGAAGCCTTCAACGGTATCTCGCTGCGTCTGATCCCCGGGGCGGTGCTGGCGATCGACTGCGCCGCTATCTATAGCTTCGCGCCGAATGCGGTGGTCTGGGGCTTTATGTGGGGCACCATCGGTCAGCTGATTGCCGTCGGCATTCTGGTCGGCGTCGGCTCCCCGATTCTGATTATTCCAGGTTTTATCCCTATGTTCTTCTCCAACGCGACGATTGGCGTTTTTGCCAACCACTTTGGCGGCTGGCGCGCGGCGCTCAAAATCTGCCTGGTGATGGGCATGATTGAAATATTCGGTTGCGTATGGGCGGTGAAACTCACCGGCATGAGCGCCTGGATGGGGATGGCGGACTGGTCGATTCTGGCGCCGCCGATGATGCAGGGCTTCGCCTCCGTCGGGCTGGCGTTTATGGCCGTCATCATCCTGATTGCACTGGCTTATATGTTCTTCGCCGGCCGCGCGCTGCGCGCCGAGGAGGACGCGGAAAAAAAACTGGCAGAGGCCTCTGCCCAATAAGGAGTTCTGATTATGACCGTACGTATTCTGGCTGTGTGTGGTAACGGGCAAGGCAGTTCCATGATCATGAAAATGAAGGTGGACCAGTTTCTGACGCAATCCAACATCGACCACACGGTAAACAGCTGCGCGGTAGGTGAATACAAAAGCGAGCTGAACGGCGCGGATATCATCATCGCTTCAACCCATATCGCGGGGGAGATTACCGTCTCCGGTAATAAACATGTGGTGGGCGTGCGTAACATGCTTTCGCCAGCGGATTTCGGTCCCAAGCTGCTGGAGGTGATTAAAGCTCACTTCCCGCAGGACGTGAAATAAGGAGCGGCCATGAAACTTCATGAATCGCTGGCGCAGAACCACTCCATCCGCCTGCAGGCGGAAGCGGAAACCTGGCAGGAGGCGGTAAAAATCGGCGTCGATCTGCTGGTGGCCGCCGACGTCGTGGAACCGCGCTATTACCAGGCCATTCTCGACGGCGTGGCCGAGCACGGCCCCTATTTTGTGATTGCCCCCGGGCTGGCGATGCCGCACGGGCGGCCGGAAGAGGGCGTCAGGAAAACCGGGTTTGCGCTGGTGACCCTGAAAAAACCGCTGATTTTCAACCACGAAGATAATGACCCGGTCGACATTCTGATCACCATGGCGGCGGTTGACGCCACCACTCACCAGGAGGTGGGGATTATGCAGATCGTTAATCTGTTTGATGATGAAGCCAATTTCGACCGTTTACGCGCCTGCCGCAGCGAGCAGGAAGTGCTGGATTTAATTAAAAACGCCACCGCGGCGGCTGTTTAAAAGGAACACTATCATGTCATTACCTATGTTACAGGTCGCACTGGACAACCAAACGCTGGCCAGCGCCTACGAGACCACCCGCCTGATCGCCGAAGAGGTGGATATCATTGAAGTCGGCACCATCCTTTGCGTCGGGGAAGGGGTGCGTGCGGTGCGCGATCTGAAAGCGCTGTACCCGCATAAAATTGTGCTGGCGGACGCCAAAATCGCCGACGCCGGCAAGATTCTGTCGCGGATGTGCTTTGAAGCCAACGCCGACTGGGTCACGGTGATCTGCTGCGCCGATATCAATACCGCCAAAGGGGCGCTGGATGTCGCCAAAGAGTTCAACGGCGACGTTCAGATCGAGCTAACCGGCTTCTGGACCTGGGAGCAGGCGCAGGCATGGTGCGAGGCGGGCATCCAGCAGGTGGTCTATCACCGCAGCCGCGACGCGCAGGCGGCGGGCGTGGCGTGGAGCGAGGCGGATATCAGCGCAATTAAGCGTCTGTCCGATATGGGCTTCAAAGTGACCGTCACCGGCGGCCTGGCGCTGGAGGACCTGCCGCTGTTCGCCGGCATCCCCATCCACGTCTTTATTGCCGGGCGCAGCATCCGCGATGCCGCTTCGCCGGTGGAAGCGGCGCGCCAGTTTAAACGCTCTATCGCCCAGCTGTGGGGTTAAGGAGCGGCTATGTTGGCGAAACAAATTCCGCTCGGCATCTATGAAAAAGCGCTCCCCGCCGGGGAGTGCTGGCTGGAGCGGCTAAAGCTGGCGAAAGCGCTGGGCTTTGATTTTGTGGAAATGTCCCTCGATGAAACGGACGCTCGCCTTGCGCGGCTGGACTGGAGCCCGGAGCAGCGTCTGGCGCTGGTCAAGGCGGTGGCCGAAACCGGCGTCCGGGTGCCATCGATGTGCTTGAGCGCCCATCGCCGTTTTCCACTGGGCAGCGAAGATGACGCGGTGCGTCTTCAGGGGCTGGAAATCATGCGCAAAGCCATCCAGCTGGCGCAGGATGTCGGGATCCGGGTGATCCAGCTGGCAGGTTACGACGTCTATTACCAGCAGGCGAACGATGAGACGCGGCGCCGCTTTCGCGATGGCCTGAAAGAGAGCGTCGAGATGGCCAGCCGGGCCCAGGTAACCCTGGCGATGGAGATTATGGACTACCCGCTGATGAACTCGATCAGCAAAGCGCTGGGCTACGCCCATTACCTGAATAATCCGTGGTTCCAGCTTTATCCCGATATCGGCAATCTGTCGGCGTGGGATAATGACGTCCAGATGGAGCTGCAGGCCGGCATGGGGCACATCGTGGCGGTGCACGTCAAAGATACCCGGCCTGGCGTCTTTAAAAACGTGCCGTTCGGCGAAGGGGTCGTCGATTTTGAACGCTGCTTCGCAACCCTCAAACAGACCGGCTACTGCGGCCCGTATCTGATTGAGATGTGGAGTGAAAGCAGCGCGGATCCGCTAGCGGAAGTGGCGAAGGCGCGCGACTGGGTGAAAGCGCGGATGGCCCGCGCCGGGCTGATGGAGGCGGCGTAATGCAACAACTGAAACAGCAGGTGTTCGAGGCCAATATGGATCTGCCGCGCTACGGCCTGGTGACCTTCACCTGGGGCAATGTCAGCGCGATTGACCGGCAGCGCGGGCTGGTGGCGATCAAACCCAGCGGCATCGCCTACGAGTCAATGACCGTCGATGACATGACGGTGGTCGATCTGCAGGGCAACGTGGTGGAAGGGCGCTGGCGTCCCTCCTCTGATACCGCCACCCATCTGGCGCTCTATCGCCGTTATCCCGACCTTGGCGGGGTGGTGCATACCCATTCGACGCACGCCACCGCCTGGGCGCAGGCGGGGCTGGCGATCCCGGCGCTCGGCACCACTCATGCGGACTACTTCTTCGGTGATATCCCTTGCACCCGGGCGCTTAGCGCGCAGGAGGTGGATGAGGCCTACGAGCTGAACACCGGAAAGGTGATTATCGAAACGCTGGGCGAGACAAACCCGTTGCATACGCCGGGGATCGTCGTCTATCAGCATGGGCCGTTCTCCTGGGGGAAAGACGCCCACGAGGCGGTGCACAACGCGGTAGTGATGGAAGAGGTGGCGCGCATGGCGTGGATTGCCCGCGGCATTAATCCGCAGCTGCAGCCGATTGATAGCTGGCTGATGGAAAAACATTTTCTGCGTAAGCACGGGCCGAACGCCTACTACGGGCAGAAGTAAACGACGCGCTCCGGGGCTTTCACCGTCACGGTGAAACAACTGGTCTGGCCCCGGAGCCGTTTTTTAGCCCTGACGATAAGCTGAGGGCATAGCGCGCATGCCGATGAGCGTGACCACGCAAATTATCGCGCCAGCGTAAAATGTCGAAGCGGCGCCGAAGGTTTCCCACAGCACTCCGGCGCAGGTACTGGCCAGCAACAGCGCCAGGCCGCTCATCAGGTTGAACATACCGAACGCCGTGCCGCGTAGCTCCTGCGGCGCCGTATGGGCGACCATCGCCGCCAACAGCCCTTGGGTCATCCCCATGTGAATTCCCCATAGCGCGACCCCGACCAGCAGCGTGCTCCAGTGGCCGCTGAGGGCCAGCACGATATCGGCGAGGATCAGCACCAGCAGACCCCACTGCAGCAGTTTGCTGTGGCTCATGCTGTCAGAGAGCTTGCCGAACGGGTAGGCCGTAACGCTGTAGACGAGGTTCATCGCCACCATCACCAGCGGAATAGTAAACAGCGGGATCTCCATCTGCTGGGCGCGCAGCACCAGAAAGGCTTCGCTGAAGCGGGCAAGGGTGAAGATGCTACCGATGGCGACCACCCACCAGTAGGCGGCGGAGAGCTTTTGTAGATTTTCGCGCTTCAGCGGATTACTGCGTTTATGACCGATGGCGGATTTTGGCTCCTGCAGACCAAAACCCAGCAGGAGAATGGAGAGCACGGCGGGAATAACCGCCACCCAGAATATGGCGTGAAAATCGTTGGCCCAGAGAAACATCAGCAGCACAGCCAGCAGCGGGCCGAGAAAGGCGCCAATGGTATCCAGCGCCTGACGCAGCCCGTAGGCAGCGCCGCGGATCTCCGGTGGGGTGACGTCGGCGACCAGCGCGTCTCGCGGCGCGCCGCGAATGCCTTTGCCTACGCGGTCTATCATGCGGGCGCTAAACACCACGCCGGCGGTCGGGGCGATGGCAAACAGCGGCTTGCTGAGCGCGCCCAGGCCGTAGCCCAGCAGCGCCAGCCCTTTGCGCTTGCCGACGTAGTCGCTGATCGCGCCGGAGAAGACTTTCAGGATCAGGGCGGTGGCTTCCGCCAGCCCCTCGATAAGACCGATAATGATCACGCTGGCGCCGAGGGTGGTGGCCATAAACAGCGGTAAGAGACTGTGGATCATCTCGGACGACACATCCATCAGCAGGCTGACGCCGCCGAGCACCCAAACGCCTTTGGGGATGCGGCCTAAGGTGGCGAAACGCGGAACCATCCATTACTCCTGATTATCAAAAAACAGACTGATGATTAAATCAGGTTGCAATGACGCTGATAAGTCGATTTATAAAATAATTCTCAATTGCGTTTAGGTGAGGGTTTCGCTTCGCCCCTCGCGAGGAGAGGCGAAGAATGGGCCCGGCGTTAGCGGTATATCACCGCGCTGGCGCGAAGCGGGCCGTTGGTTTCTGGTTCATGCATCAGGATGGGCTGGAAGTATTTCGCCCCCTGCGCATCGCTCAGCTGGCTAAGGGCCTGTTCAGCCTCGTGCTCAGTGGCCATATTATGATTGATGTAGATAACGCCGAGGCTCTGCACGTCGTCCATGTTGCGGGCCTGTCGTTCGGTGATTTGGATAGCTGCCAGCGCGTTGGCGCTGAAGAAAAGCGCAGCCATCATGGCGATGATTTTCAGTTTCATATACTACGCTCCTGACTGACAGTCCTGACGCTGACTCGGGGGCTCTCCTGTGGTCGTTGGGCTTTGATATAAGTGTAATCGCTGCGCGTTCGTCGCATGGCGACCTTTTCTGATGCAGTTGTTCAAAAAAATGCCGCTTCCTTTGCTGGTTAATTTTAAATCACCCACTTAGCGCAACTTGACGCATAGTGCGAATTATTTGTGCAAATGCGCTTGTGTTCCTGGGGGGCCGCCATTAGAATGACGCGTCAATTTTTCAGCCGCCCTTTAACACGTTCCTTGCCTCCATGGGCCGCGGCTGACCCAGACAGGAGGCTGAATAATCCGTAAGGAGCAATTCGATGCGTCATTACGAAATCGTTTTTATGGTCCATCCTGACCAGAGCGAACAGGTTCCGGGCATGATCGAACGTTACACTGGTGCAATCACTGCAGCAGCAGGTACGATCCACCGTCTGGAAGACTGGGGCCGCCGTCAGCTGGCTTATCCGATCAACAAACTGCACAAAGCTCACTACGTTCTGATGAACGTTGAAGCGCCGCAGGAAGCGATCGATGAGCTGGAAACTAACTTCCGCTTCAACGACGCCGTTATCCGCAGCATGGTAATGCGTACTAAGCACGCTGTTACCGAAGCATCTCCGATGGTTAAAGCGAAAGACGAGCGCCGTGAGCGTCGCGAAGATTTCGCCAACGAAACCGCAGATGATTCTGAAGCTGGGGATTCTGAAGAGTAATCCTGATGACCAACCGTCTGGAGCTGTCCGGCATTATTTGCAGGACTCCACTTCGTAAGGTCAGCCCGTCAGGAATTCCTCACTGCCAGTTCGTGCTTGAGCATCGTTCAGTGCAGGAGGAAGCCGGTTTTCACCGGCAGGCATGGTGTCAGATGCCCGTTATTATTAGCGGTCACGAGAACCAGGCCATTACTCACAGTATAACGGTCGGTAGCGCAGTAACCGTTCGAGGGTTCATCTCTTGCCATAAGGCAAAGAACGGCTTGAGCAAAATGGTTCTGCATGCCGAGCAGATTGAATTGATAGATTCTGGAGACTAGCCATATGGCACGTTATTTCCGTCGTCGCAAGTTCTGCCGTTTCACCGCGGAAGGCGTTCAAGAGATCGACTATAAAGATATCGCTACGCTGAAAAACTACATCACCGAAAGCGGTAAGATTGTCCCGAGCCGTATCACCGGTACCCGTGCAAAATATCAGCGTCAGCTGGCACGCGCTATCAAACGCGCTCGCTACCTGTCCCTGCTGCCGTACACTGATCGTCATCAGTAATCGGTCACGGTCCATTAATACGACTTTGAGAGGATAAGGTAATGCAAGTTATTCTGCTTGATAAAGTAGCAAACCTGGGTAGCCTGGGTGATCAGGTTAACGTTAAAGCGGGCTATGCTCGTAACTTCCTGGTCCCGCAGGGTAAAGCTGTTCCTGCTACCAAGAAAAACGTTGAATTCTTCGAAGCGCGTCGCGCTGAACTGGAAGCCAAACTGGCTGACGTTCTGGCAGCTGCTGAAGCTCGTGCTGCGCAGATCAACGCCCTGGAATCCGTAACCATCGCGTCTAAAGCTGGCGACGAAGGTAAACTGTTCGGTTCCATCGGTACTCGCGACATCGCTGACGCTGTCACTGCAGCAGGCGTTAAAGTTGCTAAGAGCGAAGTTCGCCTGCCGAACGGCGTTCTGCGTAACGTTGGCGAGCACGAAGTGGACTTCCAGGTTCACAGCGAAGTATTCGCTAAAGTTATCATCAACGTGGTTGCTGAGTAATCGGCATCTGACGTTCTGGTAACAACAAACCGCCGGCCTTGTGCCGGCGTTTTGCTTTCCAGAGCCCTTCATTTTGCGGCGGCGTAACGCTCGCTGTCGTCTTCTCTGCTAGCGCGCACGCACAAAACTGCCATTCGACTGGCGGGTAAACAGCACCTGCTGACCATTGCCGGTATCAATAGTGAGCCCGGTGACCACGCCGTTGGCGTTCTGCCGAATCTGCACCGTCTGTCCGCTCTGCAACGTGCTTAATGGTTTACCTGCGCCTTCAACCTGCGCCATGGCGTAGACGTCGGTGGCCGGCAGCCCATGATCGCGGAACAGCTGGGCCAGGGTTTTGCCCGACTCGATGCGATAGGTTCGCCACTGTTGCTCAATGCCCGGCGCGGACTGCTGCGATGAAGATTGATAGGGCTGGGAGGCGGCGGGCTGCTGCGTTTGCGCCTGGTCCGGTTGCTCATCCTGAATCGGCTCCGGGGCGACCGGTGCCATCTGGTCGGCATCGCTCACGGTAGGCGTATTGGTGATCGGCGGCAGGGGAACAGCCTGATTGCCGCCAGCTTGCGGCTGGGACTGCGACTGCAGATTCAGGTTTGCTTCACGGCTGGCGGACGCCGGGTTTTGGCTATCGTCAGAGGGAAGCAGAATGCCGATGATAACCAACAGGAAGCCAGCGATAATTCCCCGGCGGTGCATTGGGGGCAGTGGGTCCAGGAGGCGAAAATGATCCGGGGCGTGCCAGATTTTCGCCAGGGTAGATGTCAGTTCAAAGCGCCCGGGCATGGCTTTCCTCCTGCTCCGCATATTTTTATCCTGCCTATGAGTATAGATGGCTAACGTCCTGATGACCGGAACAAAGTGAAGTTAACCTGATGCCGCCTATTGTTTCTTTTTCGCTGAGATTTGTCATCATCCGCCGACAAAGTTTTACCCATTTCGCTATGGCTGTTATGCTTCCGGACGCTTTTCTCTTGATGTTTATCACCCAAAAAAGGAACAAAGATGGCAACCCCAACTTTTGACACTATCGAAGCGCAGGCAAGTTACGGTATCGGCTTGCAGGTTGGACAACAGCTGAGCGAATCCGGCCTGCAGGGGCTGCTGCCGGAAGCGTTGGTGGCGGGTATCGCCGATGCGCTGGAAGGTAACCAGCCGCAGGTGCCGGTAGAAGCCGTCCACCGTGCGCTGCGTGAAATCCACGAGCGCGCCGACGCCGTGCGTCGCGAGCGTTTCCAGGCGATGGCCGCTGACGGCCAGAAGTACCTTGATGAAAACCGCGAGAAAGAGGGTGTGAACAGCACCGAGTCCGGCCTGCAGTTCCGCGTGCTGACCCAGGGCGAAGGCCCGATCCCGGCCCGTACCGACCGCGTACGCGTGCATTACACCGGTAAACTGATCGACGGCACCGTCTTCGACAGCTCCGTCGCCCGCGGCGAACCGGCAGAGTTCCCGGTGACCGGCGTAATCGGCGGCTGGATTGAAGCGCTGACCCTGATGCCGGTAGGTTCCAAATGGGAACTGACCATCCCGCACAACCTGGCCTACGGCGAGCGCGGCGCTGGCGCGTCGATCCCTCCGTTCAGCACCCTGATCTTCGAAGTTGAACTGCTGGATATTATCTAAACAGCAGAGGCTTCCTCTTCCCCAGCGGCGGGGGAAGCCACAAAAATAGCGTAAAATCCTTAAGTTAAAAATTAATTGGAATTATGTTTTGCATTCATCGCATATGGGTGTATTTTTGTGAGCTATTTCGCGTTAGATGAGTGATATAACACTCACTTTAAACATAAAATTAACATTATATCTAAATCATAGTATTCATCCCTCCGATTCTTACCTAATATCGACTAGCCCTTGCTGGGGTTAATGACAGACGACAGGCCATCAGAGCCTGAACAACACAGACAGGTACAACAGGAAGAAATCACATGGTAGATCAGGTTAAAGTCGCTGCTATCGAGCAGGAGCCGACTGAACAATCGCTACGGCGAAATCTCACAAACCGACATATTCAGCTGATTGCAATTGGCGGGGCGATCGGCACTGGATTATTTATGGGTTCTGGCAAAACCATCAGCCTTGCCGGGCCATCCATTATTTTTGTTTATATGATTATCGGTTTTATGCTGTTTTTCGTTATGCGAGCCATGGGCGAATTACTGCTGTCGAACCTCGAATATAAATCCTTCAGCGACTTCGCGGCCGATCTGCTGGGCCCCTGGGCGGGCTACTTTACCGGCTGGACCTATTGGTTCTGCTGGGTGGTGACGGGGATGGCGGACGTGGTGGCGATCACCGCCTACGCGCAGTTCTGGTTTCCCGGACTCTCCGACTGGGTCGCGTCGCTGGCGGTGATCCTGCTGCTGCTGGGCCTGAACCTTGCCACCGTCAAAATGTTTGGCGAAATGGAGTTCTGGTTCGCGATGATCAAAATCGTCGCCATCGTGGCGCTGATCGTGGTCGGCCTGGTGATGGTCATGATGCATTTTAAATCGCCGACCGGCGTCGAAGCCTCTTTCGCGCATCTGTGGAATGACGGCGGCTGGTTCCCTAAAGGGCTGAGCGGCTTCTTCGCCGGCTTCCAGATTGCGGTATTCGCCTTCGTGGGGATTGAGCTGGTCGGTACCACTGCGGCTGAAACCAAAGACCCGGAAAAATCCCTGCCGCGGGCGATTAACTCCATCCCGCTGCGTATCATTATGTTCTACGTCTTCGCATTGATTGTGATTATGTCGGTGACGCCGTGGAGCTCCGTGGTGCCGAGCAAGAGCCCGTTCGTTGAGCTGTTCGTGCTGGTCGGTCTGCCGGCGGCGGCGAGCCTGATTAACTTCGTGGTGCTGACTTCCGCAGCCTCCTCAGCCAACAGCGGCGTCTTCTCCACCAGCCGTATGCTGTTCGGTCTGGCGCAGGATGGTCAGGCGCCGAAGATGTTCGCCAAACTGTCGAAGCGTGCGGTGCCGGCGAAGGGCTTAACCTTCTCCTGCATGTGCCTGCTGGGCGGTGTGGTGATGCTGATGGTCAACCCGAGCGTGATCGCCGCGTTCACCATGATCACCACGGTGTCGGCGATCCTGTTCATGTTCGTCTGGACGATTATCCTTTGCTCTTACCTGGTCTATCGTAAAAAGCGTCCGCAGCTGCACGAGAAGTCCAAGTATAAGATGCCGCTGGGCAAATTAATGTGCTGGGTGTGCATGGCCTTCTTCGTCTTCGTACTGGTGCTGTTGACCCTCGAAGATGATACCCGTGAAGCGCTGATGGTCACCCCGCTGTGGTTTGTTCTGCTGGGTGCGGGCTGGCTGTTTGCCGGCAAAAAACGTCTGGCGAAATAAACGAAAATTTTAACGTTGCTTGCAACGGATCGTCATAAAAAAGGCCACTCAAAGTGGCCAAATAAGACGGACAATGTCGAGGGCGCCTGCGGGCGCCTTTTTCTTTACTGACCGGCGAGCGCACGCGGGAACAGCACGTTATTTTCCAGACTGATATGCTCCATCAGATCGTCGATCATCTCGTTGATACCGTTATACATTGCCTTCCAGGTGGTGCAGGCTTCCGGCGGCGGCGTCACGTTATGGGTGATATGTTTGATTACCTCGAGCAGTTCGCCCGCTTCATCATGCTCGCTTTCCATTACGCCGATCGGGCCCCCGGCCTGGGCGCCCATCCCCTGTTTGATCATCGGAAACAGGATCTGCTCCTCTTTCATCATGTGGCTGGAGAGCTCCTGCTGCAGCATGGTCAGGTACTTCGTCAGCCCTTTCGGCACATTCGGTTTATCGGCGTGGACCCGTTCAACCTTGGTGGCTTGCAGGATCAGCTCCGGCAGCTGTTCGCGGTGCCGGTCATGATAGCGAACGATGATATGGTCGATGATCTCCGCCAGAGGCGCCGCGCGCCAGTCGCGGGTGATAGGCTCCCCGGCCAGTTTCTCCAGCTCGGCTTCAATCACCGCGACATCCAGCGCTTTGCGCGATGCGGCGCGCGCCAGCGTCTGTTTGCCGCCGCAGCAGTAATCCATATCGTATTGACGGAACAGGGCGGAGGCGCGCGGGATGGTCAGCGCCAGCTCGCCTAAAGGTTGGTCACGGAAAGCCATAGCAGTTACCTCGTCATCAGGAATATAAGATGTATTTTAAATGCATCTTTTTGGCGAGGGAATACCCCTTAATAGGGCCCGGCTACTTTTTTTCGTTCGTCAGCGGTTGCAACGTCGGTTTTTCCGGCCTGGCGCGGACGGCGGAGACCACGCCGAGCACCAGCAGCAGGATACCGCTCAGGGTCAGCAGCGGCGGTAAACTTTGCCGCAACAGAAAGGTATACAGAAGCCCGGCCAGGGTTTCGAAAACGATAAGCGGCCCGAGGATCACCGTCGGTAATCGTTGACTGGCAATATTCCAGCACAGCGCGCCGACCCATGAGCAGAGCACCGCGATGGCCAGCATCAGCGTAATAAACACCGCCGGGCGCGGGCCGAAGGGCAGGGGGAACCCGGCCTGCTGACCGTGCAGCCAGGCGCAGGCGGCGAGATAGCCGGCCAGCGAAACCGGAAGCGTCACCAGCGCCTGAGCGGTAGCCCACATCATCGGCGGTTGATGCGGGTTCTCCCGAAGCCAGCGGGCGTTGCGCAGGGCATACCAGGCCCAGCAGACCACCGACCCCAGCGCCAGCGCAATGCCGGAGCCGTAGCGCCACGGGCTAAAATCAGGCAGCCCCTGGCGCAGTTCCGCGACGTTAACGCAGATCAGGCCGACGGCGATGCAGACCAGCGCCGGAAACAGGCGCCGCCATGGCAGCTTTCCGTCGCGCTGGCTGTAGAGCAGATTGGCGAAGACCGGCAATACCACCGGCAGCGTGCCGATAATCATGGTGGAGACCGGCGCCCCGGTACGCTGAATGGCGCTGGCCAGGCAGACGTAATAGATAAGATTTCCCATCATCGTCAGACCCAGCGCGGTCCACCAGTCGTTCCGGCTCAGCTGGCGCAAACGCGCGCGCCCGAGCCATGCCAGCGGCAGGGCGATCAGACCCAGCGCCAGATAGCGTCCCATCGACTGCAGCATCGCCGGATACTCTGGCACCAGCAAAGGCCCGACGAAAATTAAACCCCACATCAGCCCCGCCAGCAGGGCGTACAACACACCACTAATCATCATTGCATCCATTGTCATCACTGTTGTCTGCAGTGTAGAAGGAGGCCGGGCGGGAATATTGTATGAGATTGCGCATCAGCGCCTGGCGACCTGCTTCTGATAGCGTACCGGCGTAATGCCGTAACGCTGGGTGAAGGTGCGGGTCAGGTGAGACTGGTCGGTGAGGCCGACGGCTATCGCCACTTCGGCGGCGGGCATGCCGTGGGTGAGAAACGCTTTGGCGCGCCACAGGCGGATGGCCATCAGCATCTGATGGGGCGTTACGTGATAGTGGGCTTTAAACTGGCGCTGAAAGTGGTACGGGCTCAGCGCCGCCACCTGCGCCAGCTCGTCGAGGGTGATGGGGCGCATATAGTTATCATGCAGGTAGTCGCGCACGCGGTCGAAGCGATGCCCGGCCTCACCCTGCGCCGAGGCATGGTGGGCCAGAGGGCGAAAGGCGTCGATGAGGTCGAGCAGCATTCCCTGCTGGGCCAGCGCATCTTCGCTGTGCCACAGACCGTAAATCAGCTGGCCAATCCGCCGGGACCGCAGGGGATCCTCGCGGACCACCTCGCTGAACCACCAGTCGCGCACCCCGGTGATGGCTTCCAGACGGTCCGGCTCCAGATAAATCATCCGGTAGCGCCAGCCGTCAGCGGTTTCCGCTTCGCCGGTGTGCAGCTCGTCGGGATTCATGGTGACAATGGCGTTGGCGGCGGCAATGTGCTGACTGCCGCGGTAGCGAAAGCGCTCGGCGCCCTGCTCAATCACGCCAATGCCGAAAGCTTCGTGGGTATGGGGTTCAAAGGCGTAGCGGGAGATATGGGCGTGGTAAAGCTCTACCCCGGGCAGCTGTTCGAGATGGCGAAAGCGCGCGCGATCTTTTTCATCACTAAATTGGGGTGGTACGCCCTGCATGCCTGCCTCCCGACGATTAATCTCTTCAATATGAGAGAGGAACCGCCGGGACGCAACCGCAAAAGCTGAGAGGGGCGGTTACAGAATGCCTTTCACGCTTTCGGCAAGGGAGGTGGTCGGACGGCCGATCAACGTACTCAGGGTGCGGCTGTCGTCAAACAGCCCGCCTTTCGAGGCGCCGACGTCGGAGTCTGCCAGCATATCGGCCAGACCCGCCGGCAGGCCGACGCTTTTCAGCGCGGCGGCGAAGTCGGCTTCGCTGAGATTTTGGTAGACCACGTTTTTACCGCTTTGCTTGCTCAGCTCAGCAGCCAGGTCGCTCAGCGTCCAGGCGTTATCACCCGCCAGTTCATAAACTTTCCCTGCATGGCCTTCACCGGCGATAACGCGGGCGGCCGCGGCGGCATAATCTGCGCGGGTGGCGGAGGCAATTTTACCTTCGCCGGCGGCGCCGATAAACACGCCGTGCTCCAGCGCCGGCGGCGCGCTGGCCAGATAGTTTTCAGTATACCAGCCGTTACGCAGCAGGGCGTAAGCGATACCCGAGTCGGCCAGCATCTGCTCGGTTGCAATATGCTCTGCGGCCAGGCCCAGCGGCGAAGTGTCGGCGTGCAGCAGGCTGGTGTAGGCGATGAACTTCACCCCAGCGGCTTTGGCGGCGTTGATGACGTTGCGGTGCTGTACGGCGCGCTGGCCGACTTCGCTGGAGGAGATTAACAGCAGTTTATCCACGCCCTGCAGCGCGGCGGTCAGCGCCGCTTCGTCGCTATAGTCGGCCTGGCGGACGACAACGCCCTGCTGGCTGAGAGTCTGGGCTTTGGCCGGGTTGCGGACAATCGCCACAATCTGGCCGGCAGGGACGGTTTTAAGCAGGTCTTGCAGAACGTAGTGGCCAAGCTGGCCGGTGGCACCGGTAAGAGCGATCATTAGTCTTCTCCTTCGTGTTTAGTGGCAGTTGTGGTAAGCTAACACCTTAACTAACTTTTAGTAAGTACGTACAAAAAGGTAAGTGTGAAAATGGCCGAACCGACGCTGAGCGAGAAACTGCGCAATGGCAATTTGTTTGCGGAACAGTGCCCGTCGCGCGATGTGCTTAAACATGTCACCAGCCGCTGGGGCGTGTTGATTCTGGTGGCGCTGCGCGAAGGAACTCATCGCTTCAGCGATCTGCGGCGCAAAATGGGCGGAGTCAGCGAAAAGATGCTGGCGCAGTCGCTGCAGGCCCTGGAGCAGGATGGTTTTATCGACCGCGTCTCTTATCCGGTGGTGCCGCCGCACGTTGAATATAGCCTGACGCCGCTCGGCCTGCAGGTGAGCGAGAAGGTGGCGGCCCTGGCGGACTGGATCGAGGTTAATCTGCCGGCGGTGCTGGCTAGCCACGAGGAGTGAAAATGTATCACTCCCTGTAGCCCCGGTAAGCGCAGCGCCACCGGGGAGATGTTCCCGGATAGCGGCTGGCGCCTTATCCGGGCTACCCATCAGCTCCGGTTTGTAGCCCCGGTAAGCGCAGCGCCACCGGGGAGATATTTCCGGATAGCGGCTGGCGCCTTATCCGGGCTACTCGTCAGCTCCGGTTTGTAACCCCGGTAAGCGCAGCGCCACCGGGGAACAGGGATTACTGACTCAAATCCAGCTGATAAATGGCGAAGCCGATATCATCGGTGGCCACCTGACGCATCGGATACTGGGCTTTCTCTTTGATAAACGCCGCGGCTTTGTCGCCAGGCGAGGTCTCAAAACGGATATCCAGCGGCGTCTTACTGTGGATCGGCGCCAGACGCCAGTTGTTATCCGCCGCCGGATGGATCGCGCCATCCTTCTTCGATTGCGCGCCAATCCACGCCGCCAGCACTGAACGGTTTTCATCCGGTGAGGCGAAGGCGATATGGCTTTCGCCGGTGCCAGCGAATTTACCGCCGTACGCGCGATAGTTATTGGTGGCGACCAGGAAAGTGGCCTGCGGATCGACCGGTTTGCCGTTGAAGGTCAGGTGCTTAATACGCTCTGCCTGCGGATGGATCATCTGACATTCGCCGTCGTAGCGGGCCGGCTGAGTGACGTCGATCTGGTAGTTCACCCCGTCAATCACGTCGAAGTTATAGGTGCGGAAGCCGTCCCAGTTGATCAGCGACTGCGGCTTGCTGCTGGCGGGATCGATCTGGTTAAACTGCCCGGCGGAGCACTCCAGCCACTCCTTGACCTCCTTCCCGCTGACCTTCATCACCACCAGGGTGTTCGGGTAGAGATAGAGGTCGGCGGCGTTGCGGAAGGTAAGCTGGCCTTTTTCCACTTCCACGAAGCTCGCCGGATCGTTTTTACGCCCGCCGACTTTAAACGGCGCGGCAGCGGAGAGTACCGGTAGTTTCGCCAGATCCGGGTCGCCCTGAATGTAGTGTTCAACGTAGGCTTTCTGCGCCATGTTGACCACCTGCACCGTCGGGTCGTCCTGCACCAGCGCCAGATAGCTGTACATGTTGTCGGCGGACTTGCCGATCGGCTTACTGACGAACTCGCGAGTAGCGTCGTGATCGGCTTTCAGCACCGCCACCAGCTTACCGTCTTCGTCCGCCAGCGATTTCTTCGCCACCGCGTCGTAGATTGGCCGTGCTTCCGCTTTACTCTGAGTCACCTGCCATTTGCCGCTGTCGTTGTTCAGCACCAGATCGACCACCCCGAGATGATCGCCCCACATTCCCGGCATCACCGCCGGTACGCCGTTCAGCGTCCCTCTGGCGATATCCGCGCCTTTAATGTTGGCGAAGTCTTTGCCTGGGAATACCGCGTGGGCGTGGCCGAACATGATGGCGTCAACGCCGGGCACCTGGCTTAAGTAGTAGACTGAGTTCTCGGCCATCGCCTGATACGGGTCGGCGGAGAGGCCGGAGTGAGCGACCACTACCACCACATCAGCCCCTTTCGCCCGCATCTCCGGGATATATTTGCGCGCGGTTTCGGTAATGTCGTTGACCGTCACTTTGCCGCTAAGATTGGCTTTATCCCAGGTCATGATCTGCGGCGGCACAAAGCCGATATAGCCGATGCGCAGGGTGTGGGATTGACCTTCGCTGTCCTGAACCGGGGTATCCTTGATCAGGTACGGGGTGAACAGCGGTTTGCCGGTTTTGGCATCGATGATATTGGCGTTCACGTAGGGGAATTTCGCCCCGGCTAGCGCCTTGTGCAGGAAGTCGAGGCCGTAGTTGAATTCATGGTTGCCCAGGTTGCCGACGGCATAATTCAGGGTATTCATCGCCTTATACACCGGATGAACATCGCCCTCTTTCAGTCCCTTGGCGGCCATGTAGTCGCCCAGCGGGCTCCCCTGGATGACATCCCCGTTATCCACCAGTACGCTGTTTTTCGCTTCTGCCCGCGCCTGTTCAATCAGGGTGGCGGTACGCACCAGGCCGAATTTCTCCGTGGCGGCATCTTTGTAATAGTCAAAGTCCATCATATTGCTGTGCAGATCGGTGGTTTCCATGATCCGCAGGTCGACCGTTGCGGCGTTGACGCTGGCGGCGATCAGCGTGGCCAGGAGCGTTGCGCTAAACTTAATCATCAGAGGCGTCCTTTTTTATGAGCGATAGCACAGAAGAAAATGTATTTATATTCTGTTGCTTACAGAAATGTGAATCTTGCCAGAAAAGCGGGCAGAGAAACCGCCATCGTTATCACAGATAGCGGAACTTGCGGTGATGCGATATAAATAAAACAACAAGTTAACGCCACTGTAACCAGACGAGGTGGAGAATGTTAGAACAAGTATGTCAGCTTGCACGGAACGCGGGCGATGCCATCATGGAAGTTTACGATGGAAACCAGCCGATCAACGTCGCCAGCAAGAAAGATGATTCTCCGGTCACGGCGGCGGATATCGCGGCGCATAAAGTCATTGTCAGCGGCCTGCAGGCGCTGGATGCCACCATTCCCATTCTGTCGGAAGAGGACCCGCCGGCCTGGGAAGTGCGCCAGCACTGGCAGCGCTACTGGCTGGTCGACCCGTTGGACGGCACCAAAGAATTTATTAAGCGTAACGGCGAGTTCACCGTTAATATCGCGCTGATTGAAAACGGCAAGCCGACGCTGGGCGTGGTCTATGCGCCGGTGATGAAGGTGATGTACAGCGCGGAAAAAGGCAAAGCCTGGAAAGAAGAGTGCGGCGTGCGCAAGCAGATCCAGGTCCGCGATGCCCGTCCACCGCTGGTGGTGATCAGCCGCTCCCATGGCAACGATCCGGAGCTGCAGGAGTACCTTGAGCAGCTGGGCGAGCACCAGACCACTTCCATCGGCTCCTCGCTGAAGTTCTGCCTGGTGGCGGAAGGCCAGGCCCAGCTCTATCCGCGCTTCGGGCCGACCAGCACCTGGGACACCGCCGCCGGCCATGCCGTCGCGGTCGCCGCCGGGGCGCATGTTCACGACTGGCAGGGCAAAACCCTCGACTACACGCCGCGTGAATCCTTCCTCAATCCCGGCTTCCGGGTCTCTATTTATTAAGCAATTTATGCAGCAGGTCGATCACCTGCTGCACCTCTTGCTGAGTGAGCGCGCCGTCTTTGGCCCACTGGATGCGCCCGCTCTTATCCAGCACCACAATCGCCGAGCTCTTCTCGTCCAGCTGCCAGGCTTTTCGCACCAATCCATTGCTGTCGACGATAAATTGCGACCATGGGAAGAGCTTTTTATTGCTTTCGATACTGTTACGCACAAACATACCGGTGCCCGGGATGGCATCGTCGGTATTGACGATGGTGGTGGTCTGATAGCGATCGTGCGGGAAGCCCGCCGCTTTAATCGCCTCGATCAGGTTGGCATTTTTCTCTTTTGCTGACGAGCGTCCGGCGATGTGCTGGACGACGCGCACTTTTCCCGCCAGCTGCGAGCTATTCCAGTTTTTATAGCTAAACTTATCATTATCCAGAATTAATTCGCCCCGATCCGCGACGCCGACCGGCGCCACGCGCTGGCCATCGACAAAGTTATGCGCTGAGGCCAGCAGCGGCACGAGGAGTAACGAGGCGGCCAGTATGCTACGTAGGGTCATACGGTTTCCTTAATCATTTTTTGTGCAGGTGATCCGACCACTTGGTCTCGTTTAATCATAAGTGCGATTGGTGGTGATTACCCGCAATGAGGATGCCAGTTTGCGTGTTGACGCACAAATTAGTCGAAAAACGGCGACTTATACTTACTTCATCGTATGTCTGAAACGAAAATTCTGAATTATTGTCATCAAAGGGTAAATAAACTTATACATACTGGGTCCCTCTGAGATTCTGGACTATAGTTTTAGGGCATTAAAATTTGCGCTCCCGATACGTGGGCTAACTGTGGCACCACAGGAGCGTAACCCTGGCAGGAGAGAAGAATGAAAATTTTCCAACGCTACAATCCGCTGCAAGTGGCGAAGTACGTGAAGATCCTGTTTCGTGGACGGTTGTACATCAAGGACGTTGGCGCATTTGAATTTGATAAGGGCAAAATCCTTATCCCGAAGGTCAAGGACAAGCTGCATCTGTCAGTGATGTCCGAAGTCAATCGTCAGGTGTTGCGTCTGCAAACTGAGATGGCATAACCTGAAACGTAGCAGTACGTAGTAGGTAAAAGACGGCTCCCGATGGGAGCCGTTGATGTTTTTAGCCCTTCATTTCCGCATAGCGTTTGCGATATTCGCCCGGTGGAATGCCGTTATGTTTACGAAACAAGCGGGTGAAATAGACCGGATCGCTGTAGCCTACCGATAAAGCAATTTTGTTAAGCGGGAGCGAGGTGCTCTGAATAAGCCACCTGGCGCGGTTGATGCGTTGCGTTTCCCGCCACGCATAAACCGTTTGCCCCAGTTCATTTTTGAAAAGGTGCGCCAGACGTGAAGGGGAGATAAATACCATCGCCGCCAGGGTCTCGATTTTTACCTCCTGCGCAATATGGGCGTTGAGGTAGTCGCAGACGGCGTTAATCCGTGGGTCGTGGGCGTGACGGTTGCTGATGGGCTGTCGCTGAAAACAGTGAAGGATCAACCTTTCCAGGGCGTTCATCGCCAGCGCTTCCGACAGCGGCGCGGATGCCGAGTGATGGCGTATCACTTCGTAGAACAGATCGCGCAGCTGCTGGAGCTGTTCGGGATCGTTAATGGTTGTTTTGCCGATACCGTGAGTGGTTTGGTCCCACTTTAGCCAGTCTATCCAGTAGGGGCGGGGGATAAAGTAGATCCACAGATGGTCCCAATACTCGCTGTGCTCGTCCCTGCCGTAGTGATGGGGCACCCCGGGAGGAAACAGCAGCAGATCGTTTTCCCGGCACAGAAGGAAGCCATCGCCCGCCTTCGCCCGCGCCTGGCCGCGCAGGGTCAGATTAATGATGTAACCTTTCATCCCCTGCGGGCGGTTAATGTAGTAGTCCAGCGTGGAGCCGCGGGTAATCGGCGTGAAGCCTGCGACGACCCAGGCATTGAAGGTAAAGGTCTTCATCAATGGCGAGAAATTGAGTAGCTCATTGATATCCAGTTCCATTCTCTCTCCCACCTGAGCGCCGCCGCGTCGTTAGCTTTCGATGATAGTAAATTCCCAGGCCCTGAGGCGCAACGGCTGGCCGACGTATACTGTCTCCCCGTTCAGCAGCGCGCTACCCGCGGTCTCGCTGACAAATTCCAGCGTCTCGCCGGAGTAATTGAACAGGAAGTGGATGGTTTTCCCGGCGCGATTACGCATTTTTTTGACCACTAATGGGAAGCGATAGGCGGAAGTGCGCGAGCGCAATGCGATATCGGCGGTTAGTACATCAAACAGCTGGCTAATCAATCCCTTCTGCGGCAGGAAGCCAACATACATCGCTCGTCCCCGGCCATAATCCGCTTCGGTGGCGGCGGCGTATTCGCCCCATGCCGGATGCTGATAGCGCAGCAAGGTGCGGGTCCCATCATCGGGCGTCAGCAATTCCATCCACAGCTCAGCCTGATTGTCATTGCGGCAATCAATCTCTGCACAGCAAGAGCTTACCGTCGTCCCTTCCGGCAGGGTGAACTGGCTGTAGCTGACGCCGCAGCTCTGCCGCAGGATCCCAGGCTGCGCGCTGCGGCGTACCTTGACGTTTTCATCGCTAAAGCCCGATTTAAAGCCGATAAGCGCTCTGCCGCCCTCGGCGATATAGTGATTGATACGCGCCAGCAGGCCATCATCGGCAGCGTACAGGCCGGGAACGATCAGCACTCGGTAGCGCGAGGTTTCCTCGTTTACATCGTGGATGATGTCGAGGCTGATATTGTGGTCATACAGCGCATCGTGGAAGCGGCGAAAGATATCGTTATAAATGTTGCCCTCGGCATCGCCAGGACGGAAGTGATTGAGGGCGTCCATTGCCTCATTGCTTATCAGCAGCGCAACGTCGTTTTCGGCCTTCAGCTCCGCCAGCTGCGGCGACAGGCGGGCAAAGTCAGCCCCGATAGTGGTGGCCTCCTGCCAGGTCGGGTTACGCGAGAAGTCGTGGCTGAGCAGCCCCTTCCAGTAGGTTTCGAAGGCGTTATGAATCGAATGCCAGTGCCAGTAGGAGACCATGGCGGCGCCGGAGGCGATATGGCTGAACGCCTGCAGGCGCAGCTGGCCCGGGTAGGGAGTCCACTGGGCGAAGCCCTGCGCCTGGGTTTCCAGCACGAAGTAGTTCTGGCCCGGCTTAAGCGAGCGGGTGATGGCGCCGCCAAAGGCGATTTCCCGCCCGGTCAGGTGTGCCTGGCTCGGGTGATAGATATCGACGCCGGCGATATCCAGCGCCTGCGCCGCCGCAAAATGGTCGACCCGCGGCTGCACGCCGTAAGAGTAACCGCGCCATTCAAAATCGAAGTTGTGGGTGACGAACTGGTGCGGTTGGGCGTACTCGCGCACAATCTCCGCCTGCCAGGCCAGATACTCGGTGACCTGCTGGCGCTGATAGCGGGAGAAGGCGCAGGCGAGGCTGGCGTTGATGGTGTTTTCCACCGGCGGAAAATCCTGCCAGCGGTCAATGCGGTTGCTCCAGTAATCCAGACCGAAATCGTGATTCAGTTGTCGGAGGTCTGGATATTTCTCCTGCAGGCTGCGCACGAAGCCCTCCTGCATATAGCGGCCAATATTGTCGTAATGCTTGGTTTCGTTATCCAGTTGCCAGCCGATAATCGCCGGATGGTGTTGCACATGGGCCATCAGCGTGCGGATAATTTTTTCGGCATAGCGGCGAAAGGTCGGGTTGACGATATCCATGATCTGCCGCGGACCATATTTTTGCTGCCCCGCGACGGTGGTGACCAGAATATCGGGATGTTTCGCCGCCAGCCAGGCCGGTACCGCGTAGGTGGGCGTCCCGACGATGACCGCAATGCCGGCCTCATGCATCGCCTCGAGCACCCGGTCGATATGGTAGAAATTGTACTGGCCCTCTTCAGGCTCCAGCGTACTCCAGGTGGACTCGGCGATACGCACCACGTTAATGCCGGTTTCGCGCATTAAGGCGATATCGCTGGCCAGCCGATCTTCCGGCATATATTCATCGTAATACGCCACGCCATAAAATAACTGAGACATGCAGACTACCTCCTGACATTAATTCGCGGGCACGGGTTGTGGAGAGAAGACACGCGCTTTATCCAGCGTGATAAACGAAATGAGCGTGAAGCACAGGGCGATACTGCCGAGCACAATATAGCTGCTGGTAAAGCCCATGCTCTGGTACATATGGCCGATGCCGGTGGAGAGAAAAATAGAGCTAAAGCTTTTTGAAAACTGGAAGCCAATTAAGTAAACCGTCGCGGAAAGCAGGGGGTTAAAGTTAGCGGTAATATATTTAAGCGCCGCGACGAGTAACACCGAGCTTTCAAATCCATGGAGTAGTTTAATCAGGCTGATGGATACCGGGCCAATAGCCCACGCGGAACCGATAATGCGCAAGCTCATAATCAGCCCGCAGTATAACAGCGCATTTTTCGGGCCGATTTTATTCACAAACCATGGTGCAAAGAACATCACGATAGCATCAAGGAAAATCTGACCCGTGGTTAAATAACCGAAGACTTCTGCACCCCGGGCTTTACTCTCAAAGAAATGGCTGTAGTAGATAGCGAACTGCTGGTCATAGGTTTCATAGACCGCCCCGACACCAATGACATAGAGGGCGAAGAACCAGAATTTTTTAATTTTTAACAACGAGACGGCATCGCGGAGGGTAACCGGCGACGTTTTGCCGGACAGCAGCCCCTGCTTTTGATGGGTGCTGATCTGCATTTTCCAGACAATCACCAGCAGGCAGACGCCTGCTGCGCTAGCCAGCCAGAAAATCATGTTCTGATCGATGCCGTAGAGCTTTCCTGCCGCAAAGGTGCCGATCGCGGCGCCGATGCCGCCGAACATCCGCGCCCGACCAAATTCGAAGCCGGAGGCGCGGCTGACCTTATCGATGTAGGCTTCGCAAATCCCGCAGCCTGCGCCGTAGGCCATGCCAATATAGAGGCCGCCAGCCAGCGCGCCAAGGAACACATTTATTTTTAACAGAGGCGCGAAGACATAGATCCAGTATGGAGCGAATAAGGTGATAATGATCGCCAGCATCCACATCAGATTCTTACGATACACCAGCTTATCCGATATAAAACCGAATAATGGCTGAACGCAGACGGCCACAATGGCGGTGAAAGAATAAACCAGACCGACGTCCGTGTAGTTAATACCGATGGTTTCCGTTAACCACAGTGATAAATAGGGGTAGCAGCATCCCCAGCCTATAAAGAAAAACAGGAAAAACAGACAGCTGATAAAGTAATTTTTATTCGACGTTATCATGGTAACCCTCGCTTCCTTTATTCAGGAATATGATCGTGTAGACGCGAGCAACGTTACCTTTTTGCGCACGGGGGAGTCATAAACGTTTCGCTATCGAGCAGTAATAATCTGCTATCGGCAGAGGGGCGTGAGCCGCTTCACATTCGGGCAATAAAAAGGGCGGATGATCATCCGCCCTTAAGAGAGAGAAAGGATTACGCTCAGGCGTTCTGGCTTTCCGCCGCTTCCGCCTGCTTGGGCACCAGCACCGTGGGCTTGTTATCGATGCGGGTCACCAGCAACTGGTCGATACGGTAGTTATCGATATCCACGACCTCGAACTTATAGCCGGAGAACTTCACCGCGTCGGTGCGTTTGGGGATTTTACGCAGCATAAACATCATAAAGCCGCCGATGGTCTCGTAGTTCCCGGACTGCGGAAACTCGTCGATATCCAGCACGCGCATCACGTCATCAATCGGCGTACCGCCATCGATTAGCCACGAGTTTTCATCGCGGGCGACGATCTGCTCTTCCAGCCCCTGGCCGACGAGGTCGCCCATCAGAGTTGTCATCACGTCGTTAAGGGTGATGATCCCGACCACCAGCGCATATTCATTCATGATCACCGCAAAGTCTTCCCCGGCGGTTTTGAAGCTTTCCAGCGCTTCGGACAGGGTCAGGGTATCCGGGACGATCAACGTGTTGCGGATCTGTACGCCGCCGGTCAGCACCAGGCTCTGGTTCGCCAGCACGCGGTTCAGCAGATCTTTGGAATCGACGTAACCGATAATGTGGTCGATATCTTCATTACAGACGAGGAACTTCGAGTGCGGGTGTTCGGCCACTTTATTCTTCAGGCTCTGCTCGTCTTCATGCAAATCAAACCAAATGACGCTTTCACGCGGGGTCATGGAGGAAGGAACGGTGCGGGACTCCAGCTCGAACACGTTCTCAATCAGCTCATGCTCCTGCTTGCGCAGCACCCCGGCCAGCGCGCCGGCTTCGACCACGGCATAGATATCGTCGGAGGTGATATCGTCTTTCCGCACCATCGGCAGTTTAAAGATGCGGAAGATCATGTTGGCCATGCCGTTAAACAACCACACCAGCGGGCGGAAGACTAACAGGCAGAAGCGCATCGGGTTGATGATGCGCAGGGCCACGGTTTCGGGCGCAATCATACCGATGCGTTTCGGAGTCAGGTCAGCAAACAGGATGAACAAGCTGGTGACCAGGGTAAAAGAGATGATGAAGCTCAGTTGCTCGGAGAGCTCCGGTGACAAATACCCGCTGAGCAGGCTATGAAACGCCGGTGAGAAAGCCGCGTCGCCCACGATACCGCCAAGAATGGCGACGGCGTTGAGGCCAATCTGCACGACGGTAAAGAAGGTGCCCGGGTTCTCCTGCATCTTCAGCACCCGCTGTGCGTTGACGTTGCCTTCATCGGCCAGCAGTTTCAGTTTGATTTTACGTGAGGCGGCCAGTGAGATTTCCGATATCGAAAAAAACGCACTGACGGCTATCAGACAGAGTATTACTAAAATACTGTTTAACATATCTTTTCTGACCGTTGAGGTCAGATCCTCGGAAGGGAAGTTGATAACTTAAATGTGGAATACATAAAAAACCGGTCCGAAGGCGCTGGACCGGCTGTCACACTGGGTAGTATAGCGTAAGGGAATGTAAAGCCGCCAGAGCGTTCATTAACCGCCTCGCTGTTGAGGCGGAAATCAGAATTACGCCTGAGGCGGCAGGCAGACGCCAATGCCGCCAATGCCGCAATAGCCATGCGGGTTCTTATACAGATACTGCTGGTGATCGTCCTCGGCATAGTAGAACGGTTTGGCGGTGGCGATCTCGGTGGTGATGTGACGGGTATCGTGCGCGTCGTTCATCGCCGCCTGGAAGCGCGCGAGGCTGGCCTTTGCCGCTTCCGTCTGTTCCGGCGTCAACGGATAGATCGCCGAACGGTACTGGGTGCCGAGGTCGTTACCCTGTCGCATGCCCTGCGCGGGGTCGTGATTTTCCCAGAACACCTGCAATAACTGCTCATAGCTGATGACCTGCGGATCGTAGACCACGCGCACCGCTTCCGCGTGACCGGTCTGGCCGCTGCACACTTCGCGATAGGTCGGATTGGGCGTATAGCCGCCAGTGTAGCCGGCGGCGGTGCTGTAAACCCCCGGCAATTGCCAGAACAGACGTTCAACTCCCCAGAAGCAGCCCATGGCGAACAGTGCCACTTCCATCCCCGCCGGGACGTTGGTCATCGAGTGGCCGTTAACTGCGTGGAGCGTCGCCACTGGCATCGGGGTATTGCGTCCAGGCAGCGCATCCGCCTGGGCGACAAGATGCGTTTTATCAAATAGACTCACGGTGGGCCTCTCAATACAGAAATCGTCGTTAAGGTTGTAACGAAGCGTGTCTTTTAACACAATAAATACGCGTAATACGTCTAGATTAATACATAAGAATTATTTGGGTTATTGCCACTTTTTCAACCCTAAGTTGTTAGGGTTTTGTTAAGCCGTGGAGCGGCGCCAGTGTTTCCTGTAGGGGGAAACAGGGATATTCAGGAGAAAATGTGCTAAAAATCCGCCAGTTATGTGTCACCAGCCTTTTGCTGGTCAGCGGGGTCGCCAGCGCAGCGAATGTGCGTTTGCAGGTTGAGGGATTATCCGGAGAGCTGGAGAAAAACGTTCGCGCCCAGCTTTCCACCATCCAGAGTGATGAGGTCACGCCGGATCGTCGCTTTCGCGCGCGCGTCGATGACGCCATTCGCGAAGGTCTGAAAGCGCTGGGGTATTACGAGCCGACGATTGAATTTGATCTGCGTCCGCCGCCGAAAAGGGGCCGTCAGGTGCTGATCGCCAAAGTGACCCCGGGTGAGCCGGTGCGCATTGGCGGAACCGAGGTGATTCTGCGCGGCGGCGCCCGCACCGACAGCGATTACCTGGCGCTGTTGAAAACCCGCCCGGCCATTGGGACGGTGCTCAACCACGGCGATTACGACGGTTTCAAGAGCTCGTTGACCCGCGTCGCCCTGCGCAAAGGCTACTTTGACAGCGAGTTCAATAAAAGCCAGCTGGGGGTCTCCCTCGACCGCCATCAGGCGTTCTGGGATATCGATTACGACAGCGGCGAACGCTATCGCTTTGGCCACGTCACCTTCTCCGGATCGCAAATTCGCGATGAATACCTGCAAAACCTCGTGCCGTTTAAAGAGGGCGACTACTACACCTCGCAGGACCTGGCCGAGCTAAACCGCCGCCTGGCGGCGACCGGGTGGTTCAGTTCGGTGGTGGTGGCGCCTGATTTTGCTAAGTCACGGAAAACCAAGGTGCTGCCTCTGCAGGGCGTTGTCTCGCCACGCAAAGAGAACACCGTGGAAACCGGGGTAGGGTACTCCACAGACGTCGGTCCGCGGGTGAAAGCCACGTGGAAAAAACCGTGGATGAACTCCTATGGCCACAGCCTGACCTCCAGCGTCAGCCTCTCCGCCCCGGAGCAGCAGTTTGACTTCACCTATAAAGTCCCGCTGCTCAAGAGCCCGCTCGAGCAGTACTATCTGATGCAGGGCGGCTTTAAGCGTACCGATCTCAATGACACCCAGGCCGACTCCACCACCCTGGGGGTCTCGCGTTTCTGGGAGATGTCGAGCGGCTGGCAGCGGGCGATTAACCTGCGCTGGAGCCTGGACCACTTTACCCAGGCGAACGTCACCAACACCACCATGCTGATTTACCCGGGGGTCTCGGTGAACCGCACTCGCTCCCGCGGCGGCCTGATGCCTACCTGGGGCGATTCGCAGCGCTACTCGGTGGACTACTCCAACACCATGTGGGGCTCGGACATCAACTTTATCGTGATGCAGGCTCAGGACGTCTGGATCCGTACCCTCTATGACCGCCACCGCTTTGTGGTGCGTGGCAACCTGGGCTGGATCGAAGCGGACAACTTTGACAAGGTGCCGCCGGACCTGCGTTTTTTCGCCGGGGGCGATCGCAGTATTCGCGGCTATAAATACAAATCCATCTCGCCGAAGGACGATGACGGCAAGCTGATCGGGGCCTCGAAGCTGGCCACCGGCTCGCTGGAATATCAGTACAACGTCAGTGGCAAGTGGTGGGGCGCCGTGTTTGTCGATAGCGGCGAAGCGGTCAGCGATATTCGCGAGAGTGATTTCAAAACCGGCGCCGGGGTAGGCGTGCGCTGGCAGTCGCCGGTGGGGCCGATCAAGCTGGATATCGCCCGGCCAATCGGCGACAAAGAAGAGCATGGTTTACAGTTTTACATCGGTCTGGGGCCTGAATTATGAGTTTATGGAAGAAGATAAGCCTCGGCGTATTAATCGTGTTGGTTCTCCTGCTGGGCACCGTCGGGTTCCTGGTGGGCACCACCACCGGCTTGCATCTGGTGTTCAAAGCGGCGGATCGCTGGGTGCCGGGGCTGGAAATCGGCAAAGTGACCGGCGGCTGGCGTGATTTAACCCTTGATAATGTCCGCTATGAGCAGCCCGGCGTGGCGGTGACCGCCGGCCAGTTTCATCTCAGCGTCAGGCTGCGCTGTCTGTGGGACAGCAGTCTGTGCGTAAACGACATCGCGCTGCGCGATATTTACGTCGCCGTCGATACGAAGAAGATGCCGCCCTCTGCGCCGGTCGAGGAAGAGGAGAGCGGGCCGCTGAATCTCTCCACCCCTTATCCGATCGCCCTCAGCCGCGTCGCGCTGCATAACGTCAACGTCAAAATCGACGATACCGCGGTCTCCGTGCGCGATTTTTCCACCGGCCTGAACTGGCAGGAGAAAAACCTGACCCTGACGCCGACCTCGCTGCAGGGGCTGCTGATCGCTCTGCCGAAGGTGGCGAAAGTGGCGCAGGAGCAGGTGGTCGAGCCGAAAATCGACAACCCGCGACCGCAGGAGAAACCGCTCGGCGAGACGATGACCGACCTCTTCTCGCAGCCGGTGCTGCCGGCGATGACCGATGTCCATCTGCCGCTTAACCTCAATATTCAGGCGTTCCGCGGCGAGCAGCTGCGTCTCACCGGCGATACCGATATCACGGTGTACAACCTGCTGCTGAAAGTCAGCAGTATCGACGGGCAGATGAAGCTCGACGCCCTCGACATCGACTCCGATCAGGGCAAGGTCAGCGCTTCGGGCAGCGCCCAGCTACAGGATAACTGGCCGGTAGACATCACCCTCGCCGGAACGCTGAACGTCGACCCGATGAAAGGGGAGAAGGTGCAGCTGAAGGTGGGCGGCGAGATACGTAAAACGCTTAAGGTCGGAGTGGACTTAAGCGGGCCGGTCGCGGCCACGCTGCGGGCGGACGCGCAGCTGGCGGAGGCCGGGCTGCCGCTCAATATGGAGCTGAAGAGTAAGCAGCTCGCCTGGCCGTTCAGCGGCGAGAAGCAGTTCCAGGCCGACGACGTCCAGCTGAAGTTCAGCGGCAAAATGACCGACTATGCGCTGGCCTTCTCCACCGCGGTGAAAGGCCAGTCGCTGCCGCCGGCGAAAATCGCCCTCAACGCCAAAGGCAATGAGCGGCAGATCAATCTCGACAAGCTGACGGTCAATGCCCTGGAAGGGAAAACCGAGCTGAAAGCGCTCCTCGACTGGCAGCAGGCGATCAGCTGGCGCGGCGAGCTGACCCTCGACGGCATCAACACCGCCAAAGAGGTGCCGGACTGGCCATCGAAGCTCAATGGCAGGATCAAGACCCAGGGCAGCCTGTACGGCGGCAGCTGGCAGATGTCGGTGCCGGAGCTGAAAATTACCGGCAACGTGAAACAGAACAAGGTGGATGTTTCGGGCTCGCTGCAGGGCAACAGCTATCTGCAGTGGAAAATCCCGGGGCTGCATCTGGCGTTAGGCCCGAACAGCGCCGATATCAAAGGCGAGCTGGGGGTGAAGGATCTGAATCTCGACGCCACCATCGATGCGCCGCACCTGGATAATGCGCTGCCGGGGCTCGGCGGGACGGCGAAGGGGCTGGTGAAAGTGCGCGGCACTGTCGATGCGCCGCAGCTGCTGGCGGACATCACCGCCCGGGCGCTGCGCTGGCAGGAGCTGACCATCGCCCAGGTCAACGTCAAAGGGGATGTGAAATCCACCGATCAGATCGGCGGCAACCTGGACGTACGGGTGGATCGCATCAGCCAGCCGGGGGTGAATATCAGCCTGGTGCAGCTCAATGCCAAAGGCACTGAGAAGCAGCATGAGCTGCGGCTGCGGGTGCAAGGCGATCCGGTTTCCGGCCAGCTGGCGCTGGCGGGCAGCTTCGATCGTCAGGCCGAGCGCTGGAGAGGCGCGCTAAGCGATACCCGCTTCCAGACGCCGGTGGGGCCGGTGGCGCTGACGCGCAGTATCGCGCTGGACTATCGCAACCAGGAGCAGAAAATCAGCATCGGACCACACTGCTGGACCAACCCGAACGCCGAGCTCTGCGTGCCTGAGACCATTGACGCAGGCGCCAGCGGGCGGGCGCGGGTGAATCTCAACCGCTTCGACCTGGCGATGCTCAAGCCGTTTATGCCGGAGGCGACCCAGGCCAGCGGCGTCTTTACCGGTAATGCCGATGTCAGCTGGGACACCACCAAGGAGGGGCTGCCGCAGGGTAAAGTGACCCTCAGCGGGCGCAACGTCAAAGTGACCCAGGTGGTCAATGACGCCCCGCTGCCGGTGGCGTTCGATACGCTGAACCTCAGCGCCGATCTGCACAACAATCGCGCGGAGCTGGGCTGGCTTATCCGCCTGACCAACAATGGCCAGCTGGATGGGCAGGTGCAGGTCACCGACCCGCAGGGGCGGCGTAACCTCGGCGGCAACGTCAATATCAGCAACTTCTCGCTGGCGATGATCAACCCGATTTTCGCCCGCGGTGAAAAGGCGGAGGGAAGGCTCAACGCCCGTCTGCGCCTGGGCGGCAACGTGAAAAGTCCGCAGCTGTTCGGCCAGATGCAGTTAAGCGGGGTGGATATCGACGGCAACTTTATGCCGTTTGATATGCAGCCGAGCCAGCTGGCGATGAACTTCAACGGCACGCGCTCGACCCTGCAGGGGACGGTGAACACCCGTCAGGGGCAAATCGCCCTCAGCGGCAACGCCGACTGGACGCAGATCGATAACTGGCGGGCGCAAATTGCGGCGAAAGGCAGCCGGGTGCGGATCACGGTGCCGCCGATGGTCCGTCTCGATGTATCGCCGGACGTGGTGTTTACCGCCACGCCAAGCCTGTTCAACCTCGATGGCAAGGTGGATGTGCCCTGGGCGCGGATCGTGGTCAATGAGGTGCCGGAGAGCGCGGTTGGCGTGTCTTCTGATGAAGTGATGCTCGACAAAAACCTCAAGCCGATTAATCAGCAGAGCGCCGGGATCCCGATCAACAGCAACCTGACGATCCACGTCGGCAACAACGTTCGTCTGGAAGCCTTCGGTCTGAAAGCGCGTCTGACCGGCGATCTGAAAGTGGCGCAGGACAAGCAGGGGCTGGGACTCAACGGGCAGATCAATATTCCGGACGGCCGCTTCCATGCCTATGGCCAGGATTTGATTGTGCGCAAAGGGGAGCTGCTGTTCTCCGGTCCGCCGGATCAGCCATTACTGAATATCGAAGCAATTCGTAACCCGGATGCCACCGAAGACGACGTGATCGCCGGCGTTCGCGTCACCGGCTCCGCCGATCAGCCGAAAGCGGAGATCTTCTCTGACCCGGTTATGTCCCAGCAGGAAGCGCTGTCTTATCTGCTGCGCGGCCAGGGTTTGAGCAGCGGACAGAGCGATAGCGCCGCGATGACCTCAATGCTTATTGGTATGGGGGTTGCACAAAGTGGTCAGGTTGTGGGTAAAATCGGCGAGACGTTTGGCGTAAGCAATTTGGCGTTGGACACCGAAGGGGTAGGCGACTCTTCCCAGGTGGTGGTCAGCGGCTATGTACTGCCGGGTCTGCAGGTAAAATACGGGGTCGGTATCTTCGATTCCCTGGCGACGCTGACTTTACGTTATCGCCTGATGCCTAAGCTATATGTGGAAGCGGTGTCTGGCATCGACCAGGCGCTCGATTTGCTCTATCAGTTTGAGTTTTAGCAATGCGAATATTTGTTTACGGCAGTTTACGACGCAAACAAGGCAACAGCCACTGGATGACCAACGCCCAGTGGCTGGGCGCTCATAGTGTCGACGATTATCAGCTGTACAGCCTGGGCCACTATCCAGGCGCGGTGCCCGGCGAAGGCACAGTACATGGTGAAGTTTATCGTATTGATGCATCGACGCTGGCCGAACTGGATGCGCTCCGCACCAAGGGGGGCGAGTATGCGCGCCACCTGATTCAGACGCCTTACGGCAGCGCATGGATGTATGTCTATCAACGTTCCGTTGAGGGTTGTACGTTGATAGCGAACGGCAACTGGTTGGATCGCGACCAGTATTAACCATGACAGCGCCACCTTCGGGTGGCGTTGTTTTTTTCTGCGCCTACCTCTTACCAGAGCGGAAGATAATCCTTCGCCAGCCACGCTGTGGAAGCCAGCGTCGTCAGCGCGAGGAATAATAATCGTCGTGTTGGGGTGCTAAACATTACATGACCTCCTCGAGCGTGGTAGGAGGGGCAGCCCCCCGCAGGTAACGCCGCATCGCCGATCGCAGCTTCAGCCAGTCAGCCACCCGGTGTGACAATAACCAGGCCGTTGGGCCTATCAGCTCCAGCACCGCCAGTACCCCACCAAAACAGAGTAACAATAAGGACAGCATGTCCAGCGAATCCTGAACCTGCCACCAGACGCGCCGGCCTGACTGAAGGGCGCTGACGAGTTCTACTCCGAGAAATAACAGATACATCACCAGCGCGAGGCCGTAAAACAGGTAATAGAGCAGCGACAGCTGTCGGCGTCCAGGATAGAGCGGATGGTTTTTTATATAAGCCGCGCCGTCGCTGGCATTGTATAGCGCATGGATCGCCCGGCTGTCGCGCTCGTATACGGCGAGGATGCGATCGCCGGTGGCAAGAAACGGCGGCTGACAACGGTAAAACACCGGATGCAGCGCGAAATTAGCGCAGCCTGCCTGCCACCAGAAGGCCAGCGGCAGGGAACCGCATTGTATCCCGAGGCCGTGATATTCGCGGGTTGGATTGCCTGCATACCACTTCTTAAAGTGGGCGTCGATGATGATGTCTGCCTGAGCGGCATAGCGTTCCGGCAGGGCTTGCGTAAAAGGCATTGCCGACTGGCGGAGGGCTTGCGTCGTGGCGGGTAGCGGCTGGCAAAAGGAGACGTCGCGTCGGCGGGCCAGCGCCATCTTCGCCAGCAGATCGCGCATGGCGGGGTGCCGTTTTAGCGCCGGGTGGAACAGTCGCTCGTAGAGCCCGGTTAACAGCGCGATGAAGGCCAGTATCGCGATAATGCCGCAGCCGAACCTACCCCATTCCGAGGCGCTCACCAGGAGCGGGATAAGGGTGACGATGAGCGTCAGCAGGCTGATAAACAGCAGTGGCCGGGCCCAGCGCTTTACGTGTTGACTGGGCTCAAGGTGCGTTTCGCCATCGCTGAGCCAGTGGATCCAGTAACTGCCGTTGTCCAGGCGGCGGGCGCCAAGATGCAGGGGCTGATTGATCTTCAGACGGTCAAAAAGTGCGGGGTCGTTAAAATAGCGTTTATCGGTGTAAAAGACATGCTCGCCGGCGATAAGGCGCAGATACCCCTGTTTTTCAGAGGCGGCGGTCGTGAAGCCAGAAAAGTTAAGAGTGAAATAGCGAACGCTTTTCACGGGACACCCTCCATGGTGTTATCGCGGCAATCCGTGCCGCAATCAGGCAGGGATGACCCTGCCTGAGACAGAATTACTTCTGCTTAGCGCGCTCGAAAGAGGCAACGATTTCGGCTTTCGCCGCTTCCGCGTTGTCCCAACCGTCGACTTTAACCCATTTGCCTTTTTCCAGATCTTTGTAGTGCTCAAAGAAGTGAGTGATCTGGGCTTTCAGCAGTTCCGGCAGGTCGTTCACATCATTGATGTGATCGTATTCTTTGCTCAGCTTGGTGTGCGGTACGGCAACCAGTTTCGCGTCTTCACCGGATTCGTCGGTCATCTTCAGAACGCCAACCGGACGGCAGCGGATCACGGAGCCCGGCTGCAGCGGGTACGGGGTCGGGACCAGCACGTCAACCGGGTCGCCGTCCAGGGACAGGGTGTGGTTGATGTAGCCGTAGTTGCACGGATAGAACATCGCTGTGGACATGAAACGGTCAACGAACAGTGCACCGCTCTCTTTGTCGACTTCGTATTTGATAGGATCTGCGTTCGCCGGGATCTCGATCACGACGTAGATGTCTTCCGGCAGATCTTTGCCCGCAGGTACGTTGAGTAAGCTCATGTCTGTTTCCTTTAAAATGTATGGCAAACAAGTGCTCGGTATTATAGCCAACTCACATCGAATGTCTTCGCTTCTTTTTCCCGATCTCGCCGCGGAGTGCTCTGAATTTTGCACGCCATAATGACATGAAAATCCATAAACATAGCCACATCATGAATAAATTTATGTAACCGTTTTCATTGCATGTGATTGATTTATCAAACTGCTTAAAAAAACGTCACAAACCGCCGCTGCCGCGCTCCCCGCTAAGCCTTATCCGCTCTCCGCTGGGCTATTGGGCTGTCATTAACATCTCATTTACTTTTTTGAAGTGTGATGTAACGCATTCAGTTACATCACCGATTGTCTATAGTTTGTCCGCAGGTGAGACTTTAACCAACAATAACCCTACGAGGATACCCTTATGTGGAAGCGCTTACTTCTTGTCACAGCAGTTTCCGCAGCTATGTCGTCTATGGCGATAGCTGCCCCGCTAACCGTAGGTTTTTCGCAGGTCGGTTCTGAATCCGGCTGGCGTGCGGCGGAAACCAGCGTCGCGAAAGAGGAAGCCGCCAAGCGCGGTATTACGCTGAAGATCGCTGATGGTCAGCAAAAACAGGAAAACCAGATCAAAGCGGTGCGCTCCTTTATCGCCCAGGGGGTTGACGCGATCTTCATTGCGCCGGTGGTGGCCACCGGCTGGGAGCCGGTGCTGAAAGAGGCGAAAGAGGCCAAGATACCGGTCTTCCTCCTCGACCGTTCCATTGATGTGAAAGATAAAGATCTCTACATGACCACCGTGACCGCCAACAACGTGCTGGAAGGCCAGCTGATTGGCGACTGGCTGGTGAAAACCGTCGACGGTAAGCCGTGTAACGTCGTTGAACTGCAGGGCACCGTCGGGGCCAGCGTGGCCATCGACCGTAAGAAAGGCTTCGCCGACGCTATCGCCAAAGCGTCGAATATCAAAATTATCCGCTCTCAGTCCGGCGACTTCACCCGCAGCAAAGGGAAAGAGGTCATGGAGAGCTTTATCAAGGCGGAGAATAACGGCAAAAACATCTGCATGGTATTCGCTCATAACGACGATATGGCCATCGGCGCCATCCAGGCCATTAAAGAAGCCGGTCTGAAGCCGGGCAAAGATATTCTCACCGGCTCCATCGACGGCGTGCCGGATATCTATAAAGCGATGATCGCCGGCGAAGCCAACGCCAGCGTCGAGCTGACGCCGAATATGGCCGGCCCGGCATTTGATGCGCTGGAGAAATACAAAAAAGACGGCACCCTGCCGGAGAAGCTGACCATTACCAAATCGACGCTGTATCTGCCGGATACGGCGAAAGAAGAGTTAGAGAAAAAGAAAAATATGGGCTACTGAGTGGCTAGCCCCTCATCCCGGCCCTCTCCGCAAGCGGAGAGGGTAACAGGCAGCGTTCCAGTAACCCCGGCAAGCAGAGCGCGAACCGGGGCAACCTGACATCATTTGAAGGTGATATCGATTATGAGCGCCGAGGCACACCAGGAGATCCTTCGCACCGAAGGACTCAGTAAATTCTTCCCCGGCGTTAAGGCGCTGGATAACGTCAACTTTAGCCTGCGGCGCGGCGAAATCATGGCCCTGTTGGGCGAAAACGGCGCCGGAAAATCGACGCTGATCAAAGCGCTTACCGGCGTTTACCATGCCGATCGTGGCACCATCTGGCTGGAAGGCCAGGCCATTTCCCCGAAAAATACCGCCCATGCCCAGCAGCTGGGGATCGGCACCGTTTATCAGGAAGTGAACCTGCTGCCGAATATGTCGGTGGCGGACAACCTGTTTATCGGCCGTGAGCCGCGGCGGTTTGGCCTGCTGCGGCGTAAAGAGATGGAGGCCAGGGCGACGGCGCTGATGGCCTCCTATGGCTTTTCCCTCGATGTGCGCGAGCCGCTGAACCGCTTTTCAGTAGCGATGCAGCAGATCGTTGCTATCTGTCGGGCTATCGACCTGTCGGCCAAGGTATTGATCCTCGACGAGCCCACCGCCAGCCTCGATACTCAGGAGGTGGAGATGCTGTTTACCCTGATGCGCCAGCTCAGGGATAACGGCGTCAGCCTGATCTTCGTCACCCATTTTCTCGACCAGGTCTATGCGGTCAGCGACCGCATTACCGTGCTGCGCAACGGCAGCTTCGTCGGCTGCCGCGAAACCCGCGAGCTGCCGCAGATTGAGCTGGTGAAAATGATGCTGGGCCGCGAACTGGACCACAACGCCCTGCAGCGGGCGGGCCGAACCCTGCTGAGCGATAAGCCGGTGGCGGCGTTCGAAGGCTACGGCAAGAAAGGCACCATCGCCCCGTTCGACCTGCAGGTCCGTCCGGGCGAAATTGTCGGCCTCGCCGGCCTGTTGGGTTCCGGACGCACTGAAACCGCCGAGGTGATCTTCGGCATTAAAACGGCGGACAGCGGGAAGGCATGGATCAAAGGCAAACCGCAAACCCTGCGCTCTCCGCATCAGGCCTCCTGCCTCGGGATCGGCTTCTGTCCGGAGGATCGCAAAACCGACGGCATTATCGCCGCCGCTTCGGTGCGGGAAAATATCGTCCTTGCCCTGCAGGCGCAGCGCGGCTGGCTGCGGCCGATACCCCGGCGTGAACAGAACGAGATCGCCGAGCGCTTTATTCGCCAGCTGGGGATCCGTACCCCCAGCGCGGAGCAGCCGATCGAGTTTCTCTCCGGCGGCAACCAGCAGAAGGTATTACTTTCCCGCTGGCTGCTGACCAAACCGCAGTTCCTGATCCTCGATGAACCGACCCGCGGCATTGACGTCGGCGCCCACGCGGAAATTATTCGCCTGATTGAAACCCTCTGCGCCGATGGTCTGGCGCTGCTGGTCATCTCCTCTGAACTGGAGGAGCTAGTGGGTTACGCCGATCGGGTCATTATCATGCGCGATCGCCGGCAGGTGGCCGAGATCCCGCTCGCCGAGCTCTCTGTACCGGCGATCATGAACGCTATTGCGGCATAAGGAGTAACTCATGATGCCTCGATCTCTTTCGCAAACCGGCCCGGAGAAGCGACGCTTCACCTGGCCGAAGGGCACCCCGCAGATCATTGCTCTGCTGCTGGTTCTGCTGGTCGACAGCCTGGTGGCGCCCCATTTTTATCAGGTAGTGCTTCAGGATGGCCGCCTGTTTGGCAGCCCAATCGATATTCTCAACCGCGCCGCTCCGGTGGCGCTGCTGGCCATCGGCATGACGCTGGTGATCGCCACCGGCGGCATCGACCTGTCGGTGGGGGCGGTGATGGCGATTGCCGGCGCGACGGCCGCCTCGATGACCGTCGCCGGACACAGCCTGGCGGTGGTGCTGCTGGCCTCGCTGGCGGCGGGCGCGCTGGCCGGGCTGTGGAACGGCATCCTCGTGGCGATCCTTAAGATCCAGCCCTTTGTGGCGACGTTGATCCTGATGGTGGCCGGACGCGGGGTAGCGCAGTTGATCACCGCCGGGCAGATCGTCACCTTTGATTCCCCTGCGCTGGCGTGGCTTGGCAGCGGATCGTTTCTGCTGTTTCCGACGCCAGTGATCGTCGCCGCTGCTACGCTGCTGCTGTTCTGGCTGTTTACCCGTAAAACGGCGCTGGGCATGTTTATCGAAGCGGTGGGGATCAATATCCGCGCGGCGAAAAACGCCGGCGTTAATACCCGCATCGTGGTGATGCTGGCCTATGTCCTGAGCGGCGTCTGCGCGGCGATCGCCGGGATCATCGTGGCGGCGGACATTCGCGGCGCGGATGCCAATAACGCCGGGCTATGGCTGGAGCTGGACGCCATTCTGGCGGTGGTCATCGGCGGCGCTTCGCTGATGGGCGGGCGATTCAACCTGCTGCTGTCGGTGGTGGGGGCGCTGATTATCCAGGGCATGAACACCGGGATTTTGCTCTCCGGCTTCCCGCCGGAGCTCAACCAGGTGGTGAAAGCGGTGGTGGTGCTGTGCGTACTGATTGTCCAGTCGCCGCGCTTTATCGGTTTACTGAAAGGGGTACGCGGCCATGATAAAACGTAATTTACCGTTGATGATCACCCTCGCGGTGTTTGTGCTGGGCTATCTCTACTGCCTGACGCAATTCCCCGGCTTTGCCTCGACGCGGGTGATCTGCAATATCCTGACGGATAACGCCTTCCTCGGGATCATCGCCGTGGGCATGACCTTCGTGATCCTCTCCGGCGGGATCGATCTGTCTGTCGGGTCGGTGATCGCCTTTACCGGCGTCTTTCTCGCCAAAGCGATTGGCTTTTGGGGAATATCACCGCTGGTGGCGTTTCCGCTGGTGCTGGTGATGGGCTGCGCCTTCGGCGCGTTTATGGGGCTGCTGATTGACGCCCTGAAGATCCCGGCCTTTATCATCACCCTCGCCGGCATGTTCTTCCTGCGCGGCGTGAGCTATCTGGTGTCAGAGGAGTCGATTCCGATTAACCACCCGGTGTATGACACCCTGTCCGGGCTGGCATGGACCATTCCCGGCGGCGGACGCCTCAGCGCCATGGGGCTGCTGATGCTGCTGGTGGTGGTGGCCGGTATTTTTGTCGCCCACCGCACCCGCTTCGGCAATCAGGTGTATGCCATCGGCGGCAACGCGACGTCGGCGAATCTGATGGGGATTTCCACCCGCAGCGCCACAATCCGTATCTATATGCTCTCCACCGGGCTGGCGACGCTGGCCGGGATCGTCTTTTCCATTTATACCCAGGCGGGCTATGCGCTGGCGGGCGTCGGCGTGGAGCTGGACGCCATTGCCTCGGTGGTGATCGGCGGCACGCTGCTCAGCGGCGGCGTTGGCACCGTGCTGGGAACCCTGTTCGGGGTGGCGATCCAGGGGCTGATTCAGACCTACATCAACTTCGACGGCACCCTCAGCTCATGGTGGACGAAAATCGCCATCGGCATTTTGCTGTTTATCTTTATCGCGCTGCAGCGTGGGCTGACCGTGCTGTGGGAAAACCGGCAGAATGCGGCGGTGACGCGGGTGAGCGGGGCGGGGAGTCGCTAAGCGAGAGGCTCCTCCCGCAGGCGCGGGAGGAGCGGGCAGGGCGTTTAGGCGTCCGGGAACGACTTAATAAAGTTCTCGACGTCTTCCACCATGTGGTTGTTGCCGACGAAGAAGGAGCGGCGCTGGTGCAGGCTTTCCGGAACAATATCCAGAATACGCTCTTTACCATCGCTGGCCTTACCGCCCGCCTGTTCGGCAAGGAAGGCCATCGGGTTGCATTCATACAGCAGGCGCAGCTTACCATCCGGGTGGCTGGCGGTGCTTGGATAGAGGTAGATGCCGCCTTTCAGCAGGTTGCGGTGGAAGTCCGCCACCAGAGAGCCGATATAGCGTGAGGTATAAGGACGCTGAGTCGCTTTGTCTTCTTCCTGGCAGTACTTAATGTACTTCTTCACGCCCTGCGGGAATTTGATGTAGTTGCCTTCGTTAATGGAGTAGGTATTGCCCTTCTCCGGGAAGCGCATGCGCTCCTGGCACAGACAGAAGACGCCGAGGGACGGGTCATAGGTGAAGGCGTGGACGCCGCAGCCGGTGGTATACACCAGCATTGTCGAAGAGCCATAGACCACATAGCCCGCTGCCACCTGCTTGTTTCCCGGCTGCAGGAAATCTTCTTCTGTCACCGGCGTGCCAACAGGCGTCACACGGCGATAGATAGAGAAGATCGTACCGACAGAGACGTTAACGTCGATGTTAGAGGAGCCATCCAGAGGGTCCATCAGCACCACGTATTTGGCGTGTTCACACCCTTCGAAGACGACAATCTCATCTTCTTCTTCAGAGGCGATCCCGGCAACAATATCGCGTGCTCGCAGTGCGGCTTTTAATTTTTCATTAGCGAACAGATCGAGTTTTTGCTGAACCTCGCCCTGAACGTTTTCAGCACCGCTGGCACCCAGGATATCGACCAGACCGGCCTTGTTGATATCGCGGTGGATGATCTTGGCGCCCAGCTTTATTGCTGACAACAAAGCAGTCAGCTCACCGGTGGCGTGGGAGAACTCGTGCTGCTTTTCAACAATAAACTCACCTAACGTTTTCATAACTCGTTCCCTGCATTTTTATGTTGAGTAAAACGAACGCAACAATCTTAACAAAGAATCAAAAAAGTGCGCACTGGTGAATCGCGCCAGCAAAATACAGATTCGCCTGAAATGCATTTCGCCAGGGCCCGGGATATGGGTAAAATGTGCCCCGGATAAGAGAAGGAAATGACGAATGCGCATTCATATTTTAGGAATCTGTGGCACGTTTATGGGGGGCCTGGCCATGCTGGCGCGCTCCCTCGGTCATGAGGTAACGGGGTCGGATGCTAACGTCTATCCGCCGATGAGCACCCTGCTGGAAAACCAGGGGATTGATTTAATTCAGGGCTATGACCCCAGCCAGCTGGAGCCCCGGCCGGACCTGGTGATCATCGGTAACGCCATGACTCGCGGCAACCCGTGCGTTGAAGCGGTGCTGGAAAACAATATTCCCTATATGTCCGGCCCGCAGTGGCTGCACGACTTCGTGCTGCGCGATCGCTGGGTGCTGGCCGTCGCCGGGACCCACGGCAAAACCACCACCGCCGGCATGGCGACCTGGATCCTTGAAGCCTGCGGTTACCAGCCGGGCTTCGTTATTGGCGGCGTTCCGGGCAATTTCGACGTCTCTGCGCGCCTGGGCGACAGCCCGTTCTTCGTCATTGAAGCGGATGAATACGACTGCGCCTTCTTCGACAAGCGCTCCAAATTTGTTCACTACTGCCCGCGGACGCTGATCCTCAACAACCTTGAGTTCGACCACGCGGATATCTTTGACGACCTGAAGGCGATTCAGAAGCAGTTCCACCATCTGGTGCGCATCGTGCCGGGCAAAGGCAAAATTATCCTGCCGGAGAACGACATCAACCTGAAGCAGGTGATGGCGATGGGCTGCTGGAGCGAGCAGGAGCTGGTGGGCGAGCAGGGCCACTGGCAGGCGAAGAAGCTGAACGCCGACGCCTCGCAGTGGGAAGTGCTGTTTGACGGCGAAAAGGTCGGCGAGGTGAAGTGGGCGCTGGTCGGCGAACATAATATGCATAACGGCCTGATGGCCATTGCCGCGGCGCGTCACGTCGGGGTACTGCCGGCGGATGCCGCGAACGCGCTGGGCAGCTTTATCAACGCCCGCCGTCGCCTGGAGCTGCGCGGCGAAGCCAACGGCGTCACCGTGTATGACGATTTCGCTCATCATCCGACGGCGATCCTCGCCACGCTGCAGGCGCTGCGCGGCAAAGTGGGCGGCACCGCGCGCATTCTCGCCGTGCTGGAGCCGCGCTCTAATACCATGAAAATGGGCGTCTGCAAGGACGATCTGGCGCCGTCCCTTGGCCGCGCCGATGAAGTGTTCCTCCTGCAGCCGCAGCATATTCCATGGCAGGTGGCGGAAGTGGCGGAAGCCTGCGTCCAGCCGGCCCACTGGAGCGCCGACGTCGATACCCTGGCGGAGATGGTGGTCAAAACCGCCCATCCTGGCGACCATATCCTGGTGATGAGCAACGGCGGCTTCGGCGGCATTCATCAAAAGCTGCTGGATAAGCTGGCGCAAAAAGCGGCCGCGGCAGAGTAAGCCCGAGCGCCTCCGATCACTGCCCTCCGCGTGAGGGCAGTTTTGTTTTTACCAACAGGGAGGGTGTGATGCTGACCTGCGAAAGCGTTCTTTCTACCGACTCGCCCCATTTCGCCATGCTGGACGCGCTCTACGCGCGCGCCTTTCCTTGGCACGAGCAGCGCGAAAGCGAGGCCAAACGTCAGGCGCTCAGCAACGCGCACTACGCGCTTGAGGCGTGGTTCGATGAGGACGTATTTATCGGCCTCAGCGGCTGCTGGCAGTTTGCCGGCTACTGTTATGTCGAACATCTGGCGATCGACGATACGCTGCGCTCCCGCGGCTATGGTAAACAGCTGCTGGCGCAGATCCTGACGCGCGCGCCGCTGACTATTCTGGAAATCGATCCGCTCACCAGCGAGATCGCCCATAAACGACTGCGCTTTTATCAGTCGATGGGATTTCACGCTAACCCCTGGGCGCATCGTCATCCCACCTATCATCAGGGCATCGCGGATCATGAGCTGCTGGTGCTGAGCTACCCGCAGCCAATCGATGAGCGACAGTACCAGCAGTTTGCCCGGGATCTCGGGCACGAGGTGATGGGGCGGGAGTAGCCCGGCGCGGCGTACCGCTCCGGGCGTTCGGCTGGGGGTATTTTTACTCTTTGGCGATCGGCGTTTCGTTCTCCACCACTTTATTGTCGCCCTGAATCTGCGCGATCTTCTGCTCGACGGCGGCCACCTGGGCGCTGTCGTGCAGCAAGGTGTAGGTCAGATCAAACTGCGCGCTGGCGCCCGGCTGCAGCTGCTTCACGCGTTTTTGCTCGCGTTCAATGGTCACCGGATAGGCGTAGCTGGTCCCTGGCTCGATACCGGTGACGTAACCCTGTTTGACGGTGTCGGTGTTTTTCCACAGCGTCAGGACCGGCAGCTGGCGGGTGTCGAACTGAATAGAGGCGCCTTTATCGCCAGCCTTGTTGACCACGGCGGCCAGCGTCTGGTGATTTTCATCGGCCAGCGGCTGAATATTAAATACCATCTCGTCAAAGTCTTTGGTCGGTCCCTGATAGGTTTGCCAGGTTTTTAACCCGCTCTTGGCGTAATCATTGAACGGGCTGATGCTGGACATCGGGGCGAGGAAACGTGCGCCTTCTTCGAGGATCGGGGTACCGAAGTTGCTGTGGTAGATGATCTGATAATCATGCGGATAGTCGGCGTGATTGGTTAAGACATCGTGCAGGCTGAAGCTGTTGCTGCCCGGGATATAGCGCAGCTCGGTCATGGTCTGCAGATCGGCTTTTTTGAAGGTGCTCTCTTTCACCAGCCCGCGGACGCGAATTTCATACGGCGCGCTGTCGGCCACCTCAACCTCCACCAGGGAGGCCGGCGTGTTGCCGGCCTTGCCGTGCAGGGTATAAATTTGCCCGTCCGCGGTGACTGGATGGCCGGTCCACTCATAGCCGCAGCGGACCATCATCTCGTTGAACCCTTCCAGCCAGCCGAGTCCGTTGCGGCTCTCCAGGTTGATAAACGCCGGGTTAACAACCTCTTTGACCGGCGAGTCCCAGCCCATCCGACTGCCGAAGCCTTCCACTCGCAGCAAGTTCATGCCCCGCGTCGGGCTGAGGGTGATAGTCAGGCCGTCTTTACTGCGAATGGTGAGGATTTTGCTGCCTTCCTGCTTGCCGCCGTGCAGGACTTTCTGCTCAATGCTGAACGTATGGTCTTTCACCTTCAGCTGATCGCTGCTGATCTGCCAGTTTCCTTTATCCATGCCCTCTTCAGCACTCGTCAGCACCCATGTTTTTGCCGCGGCGGAGCCAGAAACCAGCAGAGCGATAGCCGTCAGAACCAGTGTCTTTTTCATTTTTATTCCCTTTTGCTGAATCGATTGTGTCATTGACGTGTGAAATCTACCGGCATGGGGGTGATTAAAATGTGAAGCGCCTCACCTGGTGAGAAAGTGGCCGTTTTGAAGATGTTAAATGCGATAAGTGTCGTATTATTGTGCTAAGGCATGATTAATTATCACCACAAGATGTGATCTGCATTGCTTTTAGCTTTAACGATTCAGCGGTGGTGAGGCAATAAACAAAAGTATCGTTGTGCGGATTAGGGGGACTCAGGAGATGCAGCGGGAACCCCCCTGTTGGCGCGATGTTGGCGTTGTAGCTGGGGAAGGTAGGCCGGATAAGGCGTAGCCGCCATCCGGTACAACGCCGGAAACAGCGGAGTAGCCCGGATAAGGCGCAGCGCGCCGCCATCCGGGTGACTTGTGCGGCAAAAGCGGCGGGGATTAGCCTTCGTTTTCCGCCAGTTCGCGCAGATACTGGAAGATCAGGCGCGCGGATTTCGGCGGTTTGTTGCCTTCTTTCTCTTTCTTCGCATTGCGGATCAGGGAACGCAGCTGCTGACGGTCAGCATCTGGCCACAGGTTCAGCACTTCAGCTACGGCGTCATCCCCGTCGTCAATCAGTCGGTCACGAATCTGCTCCAGCTTGTGGAACAGCGCAACCTGCTGGTTGTGGCGGTTTTTTAGCTTATCCAGCGCCTGACGAATCGGATCGACATCGCGATTGCGCAGCATCTTACCGATAAGCTGCAGCTGGCGGCGGCGACCCTCTTTTTTGATTCGCTGGGCGAGTTCGATGGCGTCGCGCAGGTCAGTATCCAGCGGAATTTTATCCAGCGCGTTTTTCCCCAGGTCAACGAGTTCAGCGCCAAGACGCTTCAGTTCTTCAGCGTCGCGCTTAATTTCACTCTTACTGACCCAGATAATTTCATCGTCTTCATCCTCGATATCATCACCGGGAACGTCGTCGAGCCAGTCTTCGGGCTGCTTTGTCATCTCAGGCTCCTTAAAAAAAGAGGCTAATGTTACCAGTTAAGGCGCGCACTGAAAAACGGTTCTCTGTTAGACTTCAGTTAACTCCTTCTTACATTATGGCATTAGCAATGAAAGTGATCTCTCAAGTTGCCCAGCAACGTAAGACGCTGGAAGAGGCCGTGACCACGGCGCTGGAACTGGCGGCAGGTAAATCCGATGGCGCAGAAGTCTCCGTCAGCAAAACGACAGGCATCGGCGTCAGCACCCGCTATGGCGAAGTGGAGAATGTAGAATTCAATAGCGATGGGGCGTTAGGCATCACGGTTTACCACCAGAACCGCAAGGGCAGCGCCTCTTCCACCGATCTCAGCCCGGACGCCATCGCCCGTACCGTGCAGGCGGCGTTGGATATCGCACGCTATACCTCCCCGGACCCGTTTGCCGGTGTGGCCGATAAAGAGCTGCTGGCCTTTGACGCTCCGGATCTGGACCTGTTCCACCCGGCGGAGGTCTCCCCGGACGACGCCATTGAACTGGCCGCCCGCGCGGAGCAAGCGGCGCTGAAGGCCGATAAACGCATCACCAACACCGAAGGCGGCAGCTTTAACAGCCACTATGGCATCAAAGTGTTCGGCAACAGCCATGGCATGCTGCAAAGCTACTGCTCGACTCGCCATTCGCTCTCCAGCTGCGTCATTGCGGAAGATGACGGCGATATGGAACGCGACTACGCCTACACCATTGGCCGGGCAATCGAGGATCTGCAATCCCCGGAATGGGTCGGGGAAGAGTGCGCCCGCCGCACCCTGTCGCGCCTGGCGCCGCGTAAGCTGTCGACCATGAAGGCGCCGGTGATTTTCGCCAACGAAGTGGCGACCGGGCTGTTTGGCCACCTGGTCGGAGCGATTGCCGGTGGTTCGGTATACCGCAAATCCACCTTCCTGCTCGATTCGCTGGGCAAACAAATTTTGCCGGAGTGGCTGACCATTGAAGAGCATCCGCACCTGCTGAAAGGGCTGGCCTCCACGCCTTTCGACAGCGAAGGCGTGCGCACCGAGCGTCGCGATATCGTCAAAGATGGCGTACTGACCCAGTGGCTGCTGACCAACTACTCCGCCCGCAAGCTGGGGATGAAAAGCACCGGCCACGCCGGGGGCATCCATAACTGGCGCATCAACGGCCGCGGGCTGAGTTTTGCAAAGATGCTTAAAGAGATGGGCACCGGTCTTGTGGTTACCGAACTGATGGGGCAGGGTGTCAGTGGCGTCACCGGCGACTACTCACGCGGCGCATCCGGCTTCTGGGTAGAAAATGGCGAAATTCAATATCCTGTCAGTGAGATCACCATTGCAGGAAATCTGAAAGAAATGTGGCGTAATATCGTGACCATTGGCGATGATATCGAAACGCGCAGCAACATTCAGTGTGGTTCTGTGCTGCTGCCGGAGATGAAAATCGCCGGACAATAACACCTGTTTGCTTAAATAATAAAAAGGAAGTGAGCAATGCGTAAAAAACTGTTAGCGATGCTGGCTGTCTCTGCTTTTGCGCTCGGTTCAGCGTCGGCCTTCGCCGACCTGGGCGAAGACATGGACACTCTGGCAGAAAACCTGCAAGTGGTACAGAAAACCTCTGACGCCGGCGAGCTGAAAGCGGCGCTGAATAAGATGCGTACCGCCGCGGTTGATGCCCAGAAAGAGACCCCGCCGAAGCTGGAAGGCAAAGCGGCCGACAGCGCTGAGATGAAAGATTACCGTCACGGTCTGGATATTCTGATCGGCCAGATCGACGGCGCGCTGAAGCTGGCGAATGAAGGCAAGGTGAAAGAGGCGCAGGCCGCCGCGGAGGAGTTTAAAACCACCCGCAACACCTACCATAAGAAGTACCGCTAACTGTTCTTTTCGGGAGGCATCAGCCGATGTCTCCCGCCTGAAAACCTACCTGTATCACATTTTTCCCTTTTCTTTTTCCGGCCTTTCCGCAGCCGCGGGCGGCTCATTCGCGCGCATTGTTGTGATACGTCTCACGCCATAATTGCTGTTTTTTCATTTTTCCAGTGAATATGTGGTGTCGATCACGCCTGCCGTCTCCCTTTCCACTTCGAAGTGGAAAACAACTCGCTACAAACTCCCATCCCCCGGCGCTACTTTGATTCCCAGAGACATCAGCGGGGTATCAGAAGTGAATAACGGAGCGGTAATACACGACGTAGGGGAGCAGGCAGCGCAGACCGAACGCCTGGCTGACAAGATGCTGCAGCAGGTTTTTGCCCTGTTAAGCCGTCACGGCATCGTCCCTAACGACGTTCAGGAGCAAATGCTGACTTCCCACGTGCGGGCGATGGCCCACCGGTCAATCAGCGGCGAACCGCTGCCGGAAGTGGATGCCAGCCTGTTCGAAGAGATTTCACCAGATTCAATGACGTTGGCCCGCGAAGTGGTCGCGCAGTTCGGCAACCTGCCTGATGAAGAGGCCTGGCTGCTCTCCGTCCACTTCGAAGTCGCAAAAGAAAACCTGTAAGGAGCAAAACATGGAACAAATCACCGTAGTTATTGGCGACCGTCTGGGTAAAGGCCAAAAGGTCGCCGCAGGCGCAGAGAAAGCCGGCGCACGCGCAGTGGTCGTCCCTGGCGTTGCTGCCGACATGAAGCTTGGCGACATGATGAAAGCGGAAAACGCCACCTTCGGCATCTCCTTCTGCGGCAGCGGCGGCGCCGGCGCCATCACCGCCCAGACCAAATACGGCTACAAAGCGAAATACGGCATGCGTTCTGTTGAAGAGGGCGTCACCGCCATCAACGAAGGCTGCAACGTGCTGGGCTTCGGCTTTATGGATAAAGAAGAGCTGGGCGAGCGCCTGGTAGAAGCCTGGAAAAAGAAATACGGCGCATAAGTATGAAAGAGCAATTCACCACCACGGTGAGGGTTGCCGGCAAAGGCGAAAGCAAATCACGGGCCTTCGCCGATGCCCTGAACCATGTGCAGGCTGCGGTGATGAAAACCTCATCGCACATTCTGCTGCGTATTGAGCCACAGGACGTGACGGTTGTTCATGCGCGCGAAGCGGTACGAAAAGAGGCCTTCCTGTTTTTCTTTTTGCGCCGTGAACGACGGACCTACAGCGTGGAGCTGGACGTCACCGTCAACGTGACCGCCATCGATCTCGATAAAGTGGATTTCGTCACGCAAACCTGATTGTTAGCAAAGGGTCTGACTATGTTCCTGATAATTTTAATAAAATCGCTTATCATCGGCGGCCTGGTCGGCGTCGGCGTGGGCGCCGGAGCGGCACGCATGTTTCATGCCCCTACCACCCAGGGGATGGGGGCGTTTCGAACCCTGGGCGAGCTGAACTCCTGTGAGGGCGATCCGGCTTCCCACTTCTCCTTTGGCCTCGGTTTCTTCTTTAACGCCTGGGCCTCTTCCGTTGCAGCAGGCTCCTTCACCCAGGATGTTGACCACCGCATTATCCCCAACTGGGGCGCGGCGGCGCTGATGCTGAAAAATCGTAACGTCGGCGAAACGCTGCACGATCCGAAAAAAATGGCCATCTCCTGCGGCATCATCGGCATGATTGTCGTCGCCTTCCTCAACCTTACCGCCTCGTCCGTACCGGAAGCGCTGCAGGTGACCGCGGTTAAGGTACTGGTACCGGCGGCAAACCTGCTGGTGAACACCGTGATGCCGGTGATCTTCTGGCTGGCGGCGATCGACGCCGGTAAAAAATCAGGCTTCTGGGCGACCATCTTCGGCGGCGCGGCGCAGCTGATTATGGGCAACGCCGTACCGGGGCTGGTGCTGGGTATTCTGATCGGCAAAGGCGTTGAAGAGAGCGGCTGGAACCGGGTCACCAAAGTGATGATGGTGGCCATTGTCGCCCTGTTCGTCCTCAGCGGCTTCTTCCGCGGCTTCGACATGAAGATGATCGAATCCTTCCATCTGACCGTGCCGAACTGGCTGGACATGATCCACAACTCACTCAGCGGCAAATAACGGGAGCCTGATAATGGAACAGAATAAAGGTTTTTGGTATGCCGACTGGTCGTTCCCGATCTTCGTTGGCCTGCTCTCCTCCGGCGTCTTCGCCGGGACCCACATGTACTACCTGTACGGCATCGGCGCCTTTAACGAAGTCGCCTTCGTGGCGATGCTGAAGTCGGGGATTGATACCGGCGTTTACGGCGCGGTGGCGGCGTTTGGCGCCAGCTTTCTGTTCGCCCGCATCATCGAAGGGTCGCTGGTGGGGATCCTCGATATCGGCGGCGCTATTCAGACCGGGATCGGTCTTGGCGTCCCGGCGCTGCTGCTCGGCGCGGGCTTTGTCTTCCCGGTGGCGAACTTCGCCGCCTCGCTGGCAACCGGCCTGATCCTCGGCCTGGCGGTGGGCTACATCATCATTCTGGCGCGTAAGTTCACCATCAACCAGAGCGACTCCACCTACGGCGCCGACGTGATGATGGGCGCAGGTAACGCCTCCGGCCGCTTCCTGGGGCCGTTGATTATCCTCAGCGCAATGACCGCCTCGATTCCTATCGGGATCGGCTCGCTGGTTGGCGCACTGCTGTTCTATATCTGGCAGAAACCGATCACCGGTGGCGCCATCCTCGGCGCGATGATCCTCGGCTCGATCTTCCCGGTGGCGATTAGCTAATCGCTAGATGGCGCTGCGCTTATCGGGCCTACAGGTCAGCGCGATGTGTAGGCCGGATAAGGCGGTACGCCGCCATCCGGCAACAGATTCACTCTTTCATCAGGAGATAGCTATGTTTGATTTACTCCTGCGCCGCGCGCGCCTCGTCGACGATACCCTGACTGATATCGCCATTCAGGACGGGAAAATCGCGGCGCTGGGCGAGATTAGCGCGCCCTCCCGTAAAACCATCGATCTGCAGGGCAACAGCTACGTCAGCGCCGGCTGGATTGACTCCCACGTTCACTGCTACCCAAATTCGCCGATATATCACGATGAGCCGGACAGCGTTGGCATCGCCACCGGCGTCACCACCGTGATTGATGCTGGCAGCACCGGCGCCGACGATGTGGACGACTTCTACCAGTTAACCCGCAAAGCGGTGACGGAAGTCTATGCCCTGCTCAATATCTCCCGCGTCGGGCTGATTGCCCAGAACGAACTGGCCAATTTGGCCAATATCGACGCCGAGGCGGTGAAGCAGGCGGTGCAGCGCCATCCCGACTTTATCGTCGGCCTGAAGGCGCGGATGAGCAGCAGCGTGGTGGGGGAAAACGGCATTACGCCGCTGGCGCGCGCCAAGACTATGCAGCAGGAAAACGGCGATCTGCCGCTGATGGTACACATCGGCAATAATCCGCCGAACCTCGATGAAATTGCCGAGCTGTTGAGTCGCGGCGACATCATTACCCACTGCTATAACGGCAAGCCGAACCGCATTCTGAATCCTGCCGGCGAACTGCGCAGTTCGATTACCCGCGCCCTGCACCGCGGCGTGCGCCTTGACGTCGGCCACGGTACCGCCAGCTTCAGCTTTGAAGTGGCGCGCCGGGCGATTGCGCTGGGCATTCTGCCGCACACCATCAGCTCGGATATTTACTGCCGCAACCGCATCGACGGCCCGGTACGTTCGCTGGCGCTGGTGATGTCGAAATTCCTCGCTATCGGCATGACCCTGCCGCAGGTGATTGACTGCGTGACCGTCAGCGCCGCCGAGGGGCTGCGCCTGTCGCGTAAAGGGCGGCTGGAAGTGGGTTTCGACGCCGATCTAACGCTATTTCGCCTGGAGCGCCAGCCAACGCTGCTGGTGGATGCCGAAAAAGAGAGCCTCCAGGCAGACAACATTCTGGTGCCGCTGGCCGCGATCCGCGCGGGCAAAGGCTATCTGACCGAACAAGGGAGCGCGGAACATGCCTTCGATTTTTGAAAAATACCATTTAAAACAAGTTATTAACACTTCCGGCCGGATGACGGCGCTGGGCGTCTCCACGCCGCGCCCGGAAGTGGTGGAAGCCGCGATGGCCGGTATGAACCAGTACTTTGAAATGAAAGACCTGGTGAATAAGACCGGCGAGTACATCGCCAGGCTGCTGGACGTGGAAGGGGCGACCGTGGTCTCCTGCGCGTCGGCAGGGATTGCCCAGTCGGTGGCGGCGGTGCTGGTGAAAGACAGCGACTGGCTGCTGGAGAACCTGCACGTTACGCCGATAGAGAATAACGAAATCGTCCTGCCGAAGGGCCACAACGTCAACTTCGGCGCGCCGGTCGGCACCATGGTGGCGACCGGCGGCGGTAAGCTGGTGGAAGCGGGCTACGCCAACGAATGCTCTGCCGAACAGCTGGCGGCGGCGATCACCCCGCGCACCGCGGCGATCCTCTACATCAAATCCCACCACTGCGTGCAGAAAAGCATGCTCAACGTCGCGCAGGCCGCGGAAGTAGCGCGTCAGCATCATTTACCGCTGATCGTCGACGCGGCGGCGGAGGAAGATCTGCAGTGCTACTACCGCATGGGCGCCGACCTGGTTATCTACAGCGGCGCGAAAGCGATTGAAGGGCCGACCAGCGGGCTGGTGATCGGCAAAACGCAGTACGTTGAGTGGGTTAAACGCCAGTCGATGGGCATTGGCCGGGCGATGAAAGTGGGGAAAGAGGGGATCCTCGGCCTGACCTGCGCCATTGAACACTACCTGACGACGAGCAAAGAGAGCGGTGAGGAGATGGTGACGAAGATGACGCCTTTTATCGAACAGCTCAACACCCTCGACGGCGTCACTGCCCGTGTGGTATGGGACAGCGCCGGCCGCGATATCGCCCGCGCCGAAATCAAATTCGACGAAGCGGTGACCGGCGTGAAGACCGGCGATCTGGTTAACGCGCTGAAGCAAGGCGAATACGCCATCTACTTCCGCGGCTATAAAGCGAATGAAGGCATTATCGAAGCCGATGTCCGCAGCGTTAACGCACAGCAGCTGGCGGTGGTCGCCCGTCGCATCGCGGAAGTTCTGCACAAGGAGAAACAAGCATGAAACTGACCCCAAACTTTTACCGTGACCGCGTGTGCCTGAACGTCCTGGCGGGCAGCAAAGACAACGCTCGGGAAATCTACGACGCGGCGGAAGGTCATGTCCTGGTCGGCGTGCTCTCCAAAAATTACCCGGACGTCGCCAGCGCGGTGGCCGATATGCGCGACTACGCGAAGCTGATTGATAACGCCCTCTCCGTCGGGCTGGGCGCGGGGGATCCGAATCAGTCGGCGATGGTGAGCGAGATTTCTCGCCAGGTGCAGCCGCAGCACGTCAACCAGGTCTTCACCGGCGTGGCCACCAGCCGCGCGCTGCTCGGGCAGAACGAGACGGTGGTCAACGGCCTGGTTTCGCCCACCGGCACCCCGGGGATGGTGAAGATCTCCACCGGCCCGCTGAGCAGCGGCGCGGCGGATGGGATTGTGCCGCTGGAAACCGCCATCGCGCTGTTAAAAGATATGGGCGGCAGCTCCATCAAATACTTCCCGATGGGCGGCCTGAAGCACCGCGACGAGTTCGAAGCAGTGGCCAAAGCCTGCGCCGCGCACGATTTCTGGCTGGAGCCGACCGGCGGTATCGATCTGGAAAACTACAGCGCGATCCTGAAAATCGCCCTTGATGCCGGGGTAAGCAAAATCATCCCGCATATCTACAGCTCGATTATCGATAAGGCCAGCGGCAACACCCGCCCGGCCGATGTTCGCCAGCTGCTGGAGATGACCAAACAGTTAGTGAAGTAGTGCCCTTGCCCCTCACCCATCAAAGGATGAGGGGCAACTGATCCCACCGAACCATCAAGGAGTTACCATGCCAACCGCTCGTCACCTGCTTGTTGCTTCACTGTCTTTGCTTGCCGCCGGCGCCGCCGCGCAAACCCACTACGCCTGGATTGGCACCTATAATCCCAATGGCGAAGGTCTGTACCGCTTTACCGTTGATGGCCAAACCGGCGCGCTGCGGGACAAGGCGCTGGTGAGCTCGCTGGCGAATGTCGCGCAGCTGACCGTCTCGCGCGATGGCAAAACGCTGTATGCCGCCAGCGAGGTGGAGAAAGGCGTGGTGCAGGCGTGGCGCATTGAGAAGAACGGTGAGCTGACCGCACTCAATCAGGTCGCCTCCGGCGGCGCCGGGCCGGTTTATCTCTCCCTGACGCCAAACGGTAAACAGTTGCTGGTAGCCAACTACGTCAGCGGCAGCATCGCCGTGCTACCGGTCAAAGAAGATGGTAGCCTGGGTGAGGCGGTGGACAGGCATCAGGATGAAGGCCCGGCAGGGGCCGAACGCCCGGCGGCGGCCGTCGAGGGCAGTTTCGCCATCAGCGATCACAATGGCCCGCACGCCCATATGATCGCCGCCGATTCCAGCGGAAAATACGTTTACTCTACCGATCTGGGGCTGGATCGGATCTATCAGTACCGGCTGGATAGCGCCAGCGGCAAGCTGACGCCGAACGATCCGCCGTTTATCGCCGCTTCGTCGCCGGGCGCCGGCCCGCGCCACTTCGTCTTTACGCCAAAGGGCGACGGCCTGTGGCTGATTAACGAAGAAGCGTCGACGCTGACCTTCTATCATCTGGATAAGCAAAGCGGCCTGCTGCGCGAAGGCAAAACCGTCTCCGCGCTGCCGAAAGAGTATAAGGGCACCAGCTTTGCCGCCGGTCTGGCGCTGAGCAACGACGGCAAACAGCTGTACGTCGCCAACCGTCTGCATAACAGCATCGCCCACTTTACGGTGCAGGCCGATGGCCGCCTGAGCCACCAGGAGGATATCTGGACGCGCGGAGATTACCCCCGCACGCTGACCCTGGATACTCAGGGGCAGTGGCTGTACGTCATGAACCAGCGTAGCGATAATATTACCCGCTTCAGCGTGGCGCCGAAGGATGGCAAATTGACCTTTGTCTCAGACTACACGCCGGTCGGCAGCCCATCGCAGATGGTGATATCCGCCCAACCCTGAGCCGTAACCACAAGGAACTGACATGCGATTTCCCAACCAACGCTTAGCGCAACTCTTCACCCTGCTGCGGAATGAAACGCTGCCGCAGGATGAGCTGGCGCAACGCCTGTCGGTTTCCACCCGTACCGTGCGCGCCGATATTACCGCCCTGAATGCGCTACTGGCGCAGTATGGCGCGCAGTTTATCCTCAACCGCGGCAGCGGTTATCAGCTGAAAATTGATAACCCGGCGAGCTTTCAGACACTGGAGGAGGCGTCGCCGAAGGCGCAGCATGTCCCGCGTACCGCCCAGGATCGCATCACGTTTCTGCTGGTGCGTTTTCTGACGTCGGCGTTCTCCATCAAGCTGGAAGACCTGGCGGATGAGTGGTTCGTCAGCCGCGCCACGCTGCAGAACGATATGGTCGAGGTGCGCGAGCGCTTCCAGCGCTATCAGCTCACCCTTGAAACCCGCCCGCGCCACGGTATGAAGCTGTTTGGCAGCGAGGTATCGGTTCGCGCCTGCCTCACCGACCTGCTGTGGGAGCTGGCCCAGCAGGGCGGTATCGCGCCGCCGATCGGCGCCGAGGCCTTTGCCGCGGAGGTGCCAGCGCTGCTGGAGCCCGTGCTGCAGGAGACGCTCACCCGGCACCATATTCGCCTCACCGACGTCGGCGAGCGCTTTATCTGCCTGTACGGGGCGGTGGTGGTGCGCCGCGTCAGCGAAGGCTACCCGCTGGCGGATTTCAGTGCTGAAGATGTGGCGCAGAACGTCCGTGATGCCGCGCGCGATCTGGCGGGCGAACTGCAGCGGCTGGCCGGTAAACCTTTATCGCCCGCGGAAGAAGAGTGGCTGTGCGTGCATATCGCTGCCCGTCAGGTACAGGACGTGGACCCGGAAACCATCAGCGCCGACGATGACGAAGCGCTGGTCAACTACATCCTGCGCTACATCAACAGCCAGTATAACTACAATCTGCTGGACGATGCCCAGCTGCACGCCGATCTGTTGACCCACATAAAGACCATGATCACCCGCGTACGCTACCAGATCATGATCCCCAATCCGCTGCTGGATAACATCAAACAGCACTACCCGATGGCCTGGGATATGACCCTCGCCGCGGTCTCCAGCTGGGGCAAATACACGCCTTATACCATTAGCGAAAACGAAATCGGTTTTCTGGTGCTGCATATCGGCGTCGGGCTGGAGCGCCACTACAACATCGGCTACCAGCGTCAGCCGCAGGTGCTGCTGGTGTGTGATACCAGCAATGCGATGGTGCGGATGATTGAGGCGATCCTGCAGCGCAAATATCCGCAGCTGGAGATCGCCGCCACTATTTCCCAGCGCGAGTACGAACAGCGGGACGCGATCGAGGAGGATTTTGTTATCTCCACGGTGCGGATCAGCGAAAAAGACAAGCCGGTAGTGACCATCGCGCCGTTCCCCACTGACTATCAACTGGATCAGATCGGCAAGCTGGTGCTGGTGGACCGCACCCGTCCGTGGATGCTGAATAAGTACTTCGATGCCGCCCATTTCCGGGTGATCGACACGCCGATGGATCAGCAAACGCTATTCGCCGAACTGTGTCAGCAGCTGCTGGAGGAAGGCTTCGTCGATGCGGAGTTTCATGCTTCGGTGGTGGAGCGTGAAGCGATCGTCAGCACCATGCTCGGCGACGGTATTGCGCTACCGCACTCCCTGGGTCTGCTGGCGAAAAAGACGGTGGTCTATACCGTTATCGCTCCGCAGGGCATCGCCTGGGGGGACGAAACCGCCCATATCATCTTCCTGCTCGCTATCAGCAAGCGCGAGTATGAAGAGGCGATGGCGATCTACGATATTTTCGTGACTTTCCTGCGCGAGCGCGCCATGAGCCGCCTCGCCACGACCCGCAGCTTCGATGAGTTTAAAACGGTGGCGATGGAATGCGTCAGCCGGTTTTGAGAGGCGTTTTCCAGATTCGAGTGTAATTCAAATGTAATGCTATAATGCATTACAAAATATCCCTTTCTGGAGGCATAATGGCCACGCTCAACGTTCGACTGGATGATAAACTCAAAAAAGAGGCTTATGCCGTGCTGGAGAAACTCGATATGACGCCAACGGAGGCGGTACGCCTGCTGTTTCAATACATTGCGGAAAATGGCCGCATGCCGGTGAAAAGTATGACCATCAGCGATGGCGAAGCGGCGTTGTTACGCACCGTTCGCGAGCGGCTGGAAAACCCACGGCCGGGGGTTAAGGTGAGTCTGGATGACCTATGAACTGGAGTTTGATCCACGAGCCTGGCGCGAATGGCAGCTTGGCGAGACGGTCAAAAAACAGTTCAAAAATAAGCTCCAGCAAATTGTGCAGAATCCGCGAATTGAGTCGGCCAGGCTGAGCGATTTGCCGGATTGCTACAAAATCAAGCTTAAGGCGTCAGGTTATCGGCTGGTGTATCAAGTACGAGATAGGGTGGTGGTGGTTTACGTTATTGCCATTGGCAAAAGAGAGAAAGCGGCCGTTTATCATCAGGCGAATAAACGGCTCTAAACGCTATCGCAAATGATGCACGACCTGGTTGCTGCTGCCGCGCCAGATCAGCGCCGGGTCTTTTAAATCCTGCACAAACTTACCGTCGACCAGCACGTTGATCAGGTTCACCACCTGCATCTGCGCCTCATTCAGCTCATCCAGCTTATAGCCGGTCCAGACCCAGATATCTTTGCCGGGGCATTCGGCGCGCACGCGCTGAACCAGCTTTAAGATCTCCGCGACGTTCTGTGGATGCAGCGGATCGCCGCCGGAGAGTGAAATCCCCTGGCGCTTGATGCGGGTATCGTTGAGGTCGGCAATGATGCGGTCGGCCATCTCGGTCGTGAAGGGCATGCCGGAATTCACCCGCCAGGTGCTTTTGTTGTAGCAGCCTGGGCACTCATGGACGCAGCCGGAGACAAACAGGGTGCAGCGGGTGCCGGGGCCGTTGACAATATCTACCGGGTAGTACTGATGGTAATTCATTGTTTCCTCTTCTCATTTGCCGCTGCAGCGGCGTTGGCTGCGCTCGCTCGCCCGGGTCACTTACTCCAGTAAGCTCCCCGGGACTTACTCGTTTGCCGCCTTGCTACAACGCCAACTGATTTGAGGAAACCCACCTGGCTGTCTGGGATCCCTTCGTTTGCCGCCTTGCTCTGACGCTAATGGCTTTGCGAAAACGGAGGAGTGCGGCCATTTCCCGGCGTCGCTGCGCTCGGCCGGGCTACGACAGTGGTAGTGGTAGCCCGGATAAGGCGCTGCGCGCCGCTATCCGGGAAAAGCGCATTGTTCTTTAACCGATCTGCCCATTGCCCAGGTGCTTCACGCGGCGCTTCACTTCTTCCTGCTTGCCGGCGTTGAACGGACGCGCGTCCGGGCTACCGAGGTAGCCGCACACCCGGCGGGTAACGGAAACGCGGGAGGCGTCGTGGTTACCGCATTTCGGGCAGGTAAAACCCTTGCTGGTGCACTCGAACTCGCCGGTGAAACCACACTCGTAGCATTCATCGATCGGCGTATTGGTTCCGTAATACGGCACATGCTGATAGCTGTAATCCCACACGTCCTCCAGCGCCTTCAGGTTGTGCTGGATGTTCGGGTATTCGCCGTAGCAAATGAAGCCCCCGTTGGCCAGCGGCGGATACGGCGCTTCAAAATCGATCTTGTCGTACGGGTTGACCTTCTTCTCCACGTCGAGGTGGAAGCTGTTGGTGTAGTAACCTTTGTCGGTTACCCCTTCCACCACGCCAAACTCGGCGGTATCGAGACGGCAGAAGCGATCGCACAGGTTTTCGCTCGGCGTGCTGTACAAGCTAAAGCCGTAGCCGGTCTCTTCCTTCCACAAATCGACGGCGTCGCGCAGGCGCTGGACGATGGCCACACCCTTCTCGCGCAGCGCCTCGCTGTCGTACATGTGCTGATTGCCGTACAGTGCATTGATGGTTTCATGGATACCGATATAGCCCAGCGAAATCGACGCCCGGCCGTTTTTGAAAATCTCGGAGACGTCGTCGTCGGCTTTCAGTCGCACGCCGCAGGCCCCTTCCATATAGAGGATCGGCGCCACGCGCGCTTTTACCCCTTCCAGGCGGGCAATACGGGTCATCAGCGCTTTGCGCGCCAGCTGCAGGCGCTCGTCCAGCAGCGCCCAGAAGGCGGCTTCGTCGCCTTTCGCTTCCAGGGCGATGCGCGGCAGGTTGAGGCTGATAACGCCGAGGTTATTGCGCCCATCGTGCACCTGCTCGCCGTTCTCGTTTTCCCACACCCCGAGGAAGCTGCGGCAGCCCATCGGCGTTTTAAACGACCCGGTAACCTTCACCACCTGGTCGTAGTTGAGGATATCCGGGTACATGCGCTTGCTGGCGCACTCCAGCGCCAGCTGTTTGATGTCGTAGTTCGGATCGCCGAACTTATGGTTCAGGCCGTCACGGATCGCGAACACCAGTTTCGGGAACACCGCGGTCTTACGGTTTTTACCGAGGCCGGCAATGCGGTTACGCAGAATCGACTGCTGGATCAACCGCGATTCCCAGCTGGTGCCGAGGCCGAACCCGAAGGTGACGAACGGCGTCTGGCCGTTGGCGGTATGCAGCGTGTTAACCTCATACTCCAGCGACTGGAAGGCGTCGTAGCACTCTTTTTCGGTACGGGCGCGGGCATAGCCTTCGGCATCCGGGATCTGCCACTCTTCGGCGATTTTGCGATGCTTGTTAAAGCTTTCGCTGACGAACGGCGCCAGCACTTCATCGATGCGGTTAATGGTGGTGCCGCCGTAAATATGGCTGGCGACCTGGGCGATGATCTGCGCTGTCACCGCGGTGGCGGTAGAGATAGACTTCGGCGGCTCGATCTCCGCGTTGCCCATCTTAAAGCCCTGGGTCAGCATGCCTTTCAGGTCGATCAGCATGCAGTTAAACATCGGGAAAAAGGGCGAGTAATCGAGGTCATGATAGTGGATCATGCCGCGTTCGTGGGCCATCACCACATCGTGAGGCAGCAGGTGCTGCCGGGCGTAGTGCTTGGCGACGATACCGGCCAGCAGGTCGCGCTGGGTCGGGATGACTTTACTGTCCTTGTTGGCGTTTTCGTTGAGCAGCGCGGAGTTGGTCTGCTCGACGAGACCGCGGATCTCCTGATTGAGGCGGCCGCGCTTCTCACGCTGGCTATCACGGTCATGGCGATACTCAATGTAGGCGCGCGCCAGCTGCTTATAGGGGCCGGACATCAGCTGGTTTTCCACCGCGGTCTGGATCTCATTGATGTCGACCTGGGCGCGGCCCTGCATTTGTTGGCTAACGACTTCTGCGACGGTGGCGCAATAGTCTGCGTCATCGACTCCCGCTGCTTTAGCTGCACGCAGAATCGCTTCCTGAATGCGCTCTGACTTGAACGGCACTTTACAGCCATCACGTTTCATCACATGCGGTGTCATGATCACTCCATATATAGAACAGGTTATCCACAGAGGCGGAGGTTATCCCGAAGGCGCTGCGCGCTACGGCTCGTGCTGTTTGCCTTCAGATCCGGCCCGTTTTATCCACATCTCATCACCGCCAGACATCGACAAGATATGGTGACATAATAGACGATTAATACAACATGTAGGGCCGGGACGCATTTTAAGTTCTATATGTAGTGATTTGCATCAAAGATGTTTGCGATTTTATTGACCCAGAACAAGGTAAAAAGGTGAGAGTACGGATGATGGGCGCTGGCGATAAATGTAAATTTATCTGGCTGGAAAATAAGCAAAAATGCCTGGCGTTCGCCACCGGCGCCAGGCATGACCTTCTCATCTCGGGAGGGGAGGGGATACCTTACGCCTGCAGCCACCATACCGCTTCGAACGGCCGCAGCGTCAGCCCGGTCGGGCGGGGCGTGGTCTCGGCATAGTTGCTGATAATCATCTTCCAGTCGCCTGGGGCCTCCTCTGGCTGCCAGGTCTGCAGGTCGCGGCTCAGGTTGGCGGCGACCACCAGCGTTTGTCCCTGCCACTGACGGCGATAGCACCACAGCGACGGATGGTCAGGCAGGAGATCCTGATAATCACCCCAGGTCAGCAGCGGCAGGGTTTTACGCAGCGTAATCAGCCGCTGATAGGCATAAAACACCGAATCGGGGTCCGCCAGCGCCGCCTCGACGTTGATCTCCCGGTAGTTATCGCCAAGGCCGATCCACGGCTCACCGTCGCTGAAGCCACCGTTCTCGCCGGCGTGCCACGGCATCGGCGTGCGGCTGTTGTCGCGCGACTTGCTGGCAAGGATTGCCAGCAGTTCGTCCGGGCTTTGCCCCTGCGCCGCACGTTCGATAAACATATTGTGGCTCTCGACGTCGCGATAATCGCTGATGCTGTTGAAGTGCGGATTGGTCATACCGATCTCTTCGCCCTGATAAATATAGGGCGTGCCCTGCATGCCGTGCAGCACCATCGCCAGCATCTTCGCCGCCGGCACCCGGTACGCGCCTTCGTCGCCAAAGCGCGAGACGATGCGCGGCTGATCGTGGTTACACCAGAACAGCGCGTTCCATGCCCGGTTGTGCATCCCCTGCTGCCAGTGGCGGAACAGCGCCTTCAGCGCCACATAGTCCGGGCGGGCGAGGGTCCATTTCTCTCCGCCGGGATAATCGACTTTTAAATGGTGGAAGTTAAAGGTCATCGACAGCTCGCGGCCGTCCAGCGCGGCGTACTGCTGGCAGTGTTCCAGCGAGGTGGAAGACATCTCGCCGACGGTCATCAGGTTACGCGGGGTGAAGACATCGCGGCTCATCTCCTGCAGGAACTCATGCACCCGCGGGCCGTCGGTATAGAAGCGGCGGCCATCCCCGTCCAGATCGCAGGGAAAGGTCTGGTCTTTTGAGATCAGGTTGACCACGTCGAGGCGCAGACCGTCGACGCCGCGGTCAGCCCAGAATTCGCAGACCTTTTTCAGCTCGGCGCGCACCGCCGGATTCTCCCAGTTGAGATCCGCCTGCTCAATGGCGAACAGGTGCAGATAATACTGCCTGCTGTCGGCGTGCCACTGCCAGGCGTTGCCGCCAAACTTGGAGCGCCAGTTGTTCGGCAGGGCGTCCGGTTCGCCATCGCGCCAGATATAGAACTGACGGTAGGGGCTTTCCTTATTCAGCGACTGACGGAACCATTCGTGTTCGGTCGAGGTATGGTTCAGCACCATATCCAGCACGATGCGGATCCCGCGGGCCTTCGCCTCCGCCACCAGGGCGTCAAAGTCGGCCATCGTGCCGTAGGAGGGATCGATGGCGGTGTAGTTCGCCACGTCGTAGCCGTTATCCACCTGCGGAGAGACGTAGAACGGCGTCAGCCAGATGGCGTCTACCCCAAGCTTTTGCAGATAGTCGAGGCGGGAGGTGACGCCGCGCAGGTCGCCGGTACCGCTGCCGGTGGTATCCTGAAAACTCTTCGGATAGATTTGATAAATAACGCCGTTTTGCCACCAGTGGGGGAGTTGATTCATAGTACTTTCCTGCTGCAACGAGGGGCGCCAAAGGCGCCCCGAAAGAAGAAGTTAGACAATCTGCAAGGTGCCCTGACGGTACTTGCGCTGATACACCACGGTGGTGAGGATAATCGGCACCACCACCGCGATGGCCATCGCCATGGCGTACACCTGCCAGTAGGTTGGCTGGATGGAGAGGATCCCCGGCAGGCCGCCGACGCCGATGCCGTTCGCCAGCACGCCGTTCAGGCCGCACAGCAGGCCGGCGAGGCCGGAGCCGATCATTGCGCACAGCATCGGGAAGCGGTACTTCAGGTTGATACCGTACATTGCCGGCTCGGTGACCCCGAGATAGGCGGAGATCGCCGCCGGCACCGAGATTTCACGTTCATTCTGCTTGCGGCTGGCGATGATGATGCCGACCACCGCCGATGCCTGGGCAATGTTGGACAGCGCAATCAGCGGCCACACCGGGGTGCCGCCCATGCTTTGGATCATCTGCATATCGATGGCGAGGGTGGTCTGGTGGACGCCGGTGATCACCAGCGGCGCGTAGAGGAAGCCAAACAGCGCGGCGCCGATCGGCGCGAAGCTGCCGGTTAACAGATGGCGTACCGCGAAGGCCACGCCGTCGCCGATCAGGCGGCCGAACGGACCGATAATGGCGTGCGCGAGGAACACCGCGAGGATCAGCGAGCAGACCGGGACAATGACCAGGTAGAGGTAGTCAGGCACGATGCGCTTGAGGCGCGTCTCGATAAAGCCTAAGGCCAGGCCAGCCAGCAGGGCCGGGATCACCTGCGCCTGGTAGCCGACTTTGGCAATGGTAAACAGGCCGAAGTTCCACACCTCCGGCACCTGCTGGCCGAGGAGATAGGCATTCATCAGCTGCGGGGACACCAGGGTCACGCCAAGGACGATCCCGAGGATCGGCGTACCGCCCATCTTCTTCACCGCCGACCAGCAGATCCCCACCGGCAGATAGAAGAAGATCGCCTCGCCAATCAGCCACAGGAAGTCATAGATGGTTTTCAGCGACGGGTGCATCTGGGCCAGCGTCTGGCCGTTGCTCATGGGTAAGTCGCCGATGACGTTGCGGAAACCGAGGATCAGACCGCCGCTGATCAGCGCCGGCAGCAGTGGGAAGAAGATCTCGGCGAAGTGCGAAATCAGCTGTTCATGCCACTTCATATTTTGCCGCGCGGCCTGTTTGACCTGCTCTTTATCGGCGGAAGTCTGGCCAGTGGTCGCCAGCAGGGCTTTGTAGTAATCGCCCACCTCGGTGCCGATGACCACCTGGAACTGGCCGGCGTTAGTGAAGCATCCCTTCACCATGCGCAGCTGCTCAATCTCTTTTGGTCTGGCGATGGCCGGGTCGTTCAGCACAAAGCGCAAACGGGTAATACAGTGGCTGACGGTGGCGATATTGCCGCGCCCGCCCACCAGTTCGATCAGTTTATCGATGTCCTGCTGGTTTACTTTGCTCATGATGAAGCCTCAAAAACAGAGGGGGAGAGATGCCGTTTTTACCTTGAGGGCATCCTAACCGTTCCGCTTGATTTGCAAAATGGGAACGTTCCCGAAACCCGGCGACGATCACATAAATCGCCCGAACGAGATTAATTCAGGGCGGCGGGAATTACGATCTGGCGGGGATCAACGCTGCCGGCGATCTGCTCGATCAACTGCCGGGCGGCCCGGCGTCCGGACTCGGCATAGCCCGGATCGACGGTCAAGATTTCCGGGTGGAGAAACTTCATAAGCGGCGTGCTGCCGACGCTGGCGAGCTGCAGCGCATCGCGGCCCTGCTGCTGGAGGTACTTGCTGGCGCCGAGGGCGAGGGTATCGGTGGCGCAGACCAGGGCGCTGGTCTCGGCCGTCAACACGCTGGCGACGGTGTCATACCCCTGCTTCATGCCCAGCCCCGGCAGGGCGGCGGTGGGCGTCAGACGATGCTTTTTACAGAAGGCGAGGTAGGCGAGATGTCGGCGTTCGCCGGTGGTGACGTCGCTGTGCGGTACGCCAAGGAAGCTGATGTGGCGATGTCCGCGATCGTAGAGCCGCTGCATCAGCAGCGTGATGGCCCCCTCGTCGTCATAGCACACCGAGGCGAAGCCGGGGGCGTCGCGGGCCATCAGCACCAGGGTGTCGCGCCAGGGGGCGAGCATCGCCTCGTCGATGCCGGTAAAACCGAACAGTACCACGCCGTCAATATTACGCCGGGCGAGCATGCCGAGATGCTCCTCCACCAGCCCCGGGGAGAACTGACTCTCCATCATAATCGGGTCGTAACCCTGCTCATAAAAGGCGGGCAGCATGGTCTGCACGGCGAGGTTTTCCGACAGCGAATCGAGACGGGTGACGATAATCGCCACCACTTTATCGCTCTGGCCGCGCATGGCGCGGGCGGAGCGGGAGGGCGAGAAACCGTGCTGCTGCATCACCGCTTCGACGCGCTCGCGGGTCCGTTCGCTGACCCCGCTCTCGTTGTTGAGGACGCGGGATACCGTTGATTTCCCTACGCCGCTTAAGCGCGCGATATCTTTGATGGTCAGCCGGTTCTGCATGCGGAATTCTCGTCAGGGGGTAGAAGTGAGCATAATGCTACTCAACCAAACCGCAATGAGCAAAGTCTGGTTTACGTTCGGTTTAGTTGCGCGGGTTTATCATCGCCATTATTGCCACACAATCCTTAACGAGGGCGCTATAATCCGCGCCGTTTATATTCACTTACCGGAGATAGTTATGGACCCCGATCCCACTCCTCATCCTCGATGGAGCAACCTTTCTTTCCGGTAAGCCTGTTTAACACTGCTTTACCGGAAAGCGTAAAGCAGTGACGTCCTTGATGTCCCTGCCATAAAAATAACATGCCTGACAGGTAGGTTTTGCTACGCCCGTCGGCAACGCTGCGTTCGCTTTGGCGAGCGCGGAGGGACTGTTTATGCTGAAAAATTATACCCGGCAGCTGTTCGCACAGCTTAGCCGCCATCTGCCACGCCGTTTAGTCCAGCGCGATCCGCTGCCGGACGCCCGTCATCTGGCGAGCGGCCCCATTCCTGAGTCGCTGGGCAAACAGTGTCTGGACGTGGCGGCGATGGACGACCAGGAGATCTGGCGCGCCTTTGACAGCCACCCAGAAGGGCTCAATGAAGGCGAAGTGGCGGCGAAAATCCTCAAACACGGTGACAACCAGATCCCGGCGCAGAAGCCCTCGCCGTGGTGGGTGCATCTGTGGACTTGCTACCGCAACCCGTTCAATCTGCTGTTGACGGTGCTCGGCATCGTCTCCTATTCCACCGAGGATCTGTTCGCCGCCGGGGTTATCGCCCTGATGGTGGGGATCTCGACGCTGCTCAACTTCATCCAGGAGGCGCGCTCGACCAAAGCGGCGGATGCGCTGAAGGCGATGGTGAGCAATACCGCCACCGTGCTGCGGGTGGTCAACGAGCAGGGGGAGAGCCGCTGGCTGGAACTGCCTATCGACCAGCTGGTGCCGGGCGACATCATCAGGCTGTCGGCGGGAGACATGATCCCGGCCGACCTGCGTATCCTGCAGGCGCGGGATCTGTTCGTCGCCCAGGCCTCGCTGACCGGCGAATCGCTGCCGGTGGAGAAAGTGGCCCGCAGCCGCGATCCGCTGCAGCAGAACCCGCTGGAGTGCGACACCCTGTGCTTTATGGGCACCAACGTGGTGAGCGGCTCGGCGCAGGCCATCGTCTTCGCCACCGGCGGCCACACCTGGTTTGGTCAACTGGCCGGCCGCGTCAGCGAGCAGGAGAGCGAACCGAACGCCTTCCAGAAAGGCATCAGTCGGGTGAGCATGTTGCTGATCCGCTTTATGCTGGTGATGGCCCCGGTGGTGCTGCTGATCAATGGCTACACCAAAGGCGACTGGTGGGAGGCGGCGCTGTTCGCGCTGTCGGTGGCGGTCGGCCTGACGCCGGAGATGCTGCCGATGATCGTCACCTCGACGCTGGCGCGCGGGGCGGTGAAGCTGTCAAAACAAAAGGTGATCGTCAAACACCTCGACGCCATTCAGAATTTTGGCGCGATGGACATCCTCTGCACCGATAAAACCGGCACCCTGACCCAGGATAAAATCGTGCTGGAGAACCATACCGACGTCTCCGGCAAGGTCAGCGAGCGGGTACTGCATGCCGCCTGGCTCAACAGCCACTACCAGACCGGCCTGAAAAACCTGCTCGACACCGCGGTGCTGGAGGGCGTTGAGCTGGAGGCCGCCCGCGGGCTGGCGGCGCGCTGGCAGAAGGTAGATGAGATCCCCTTCGACTTCGAACGCCGCCGCATGTCGGTGGTGGTGAAAGAGCAGGACGACGCGCATCAGCTGATCTGCAAAGGGGCGCTGCAGGAGATCCTCAACGTCTCAACCCAGGTGCGCTACAACGGCGATATCGTGCCGCTGGACGACACCATGCTGCGCCGCATTCGCCGGGTGACCGACACCCTCAACCGGCAGGGGCTGCGGGTGGTGGCGGTGGCGACCAAATATCTGCCGGCCCGCGAAGGCGACTACCAGCGCGCCGATGAGTCGGACCTGATCCTGGAAGGCTACATCGCCTTCCTCGATCCGCCGAAAGAGACCACCGCTCCGGCGCTGAAAGCATTAAAAGCCAGCGGCATCACGGTGAAGATCCTCACCGGCGACAGCGAGCTGGTGGCGGCCAAGGTGTGCCATGAAGTGGGGCTGGATGCTGGCGAAGTGGTGATTGGCAGCCAGATTGAAGCGATGAGCGACGACGAGCTGGCGGCGCTGGCGAAACGCACCACGCTCTTCGCCCGCCTGGCGCCGCTGCATAAGGAGCGTATCGTGACGCTGCTGAAACGCGAAGGCCACGTGGTGGGCTTTATGGGCGACGGCATCAACGACGCCCCGGCGCTGCGCGCGGCGGACATCGGCATCTCGGTCGACGGCGCGGTGGATATTGCCCGCGAGGCGGCGGATATCATTCTGCTGGAGAAGAGCCTGATGGTACTGGAGGAGGGGGTGATCGAAGGACGCCGCACCTTCGCCAACATGCTTAAGTACATCAAAATGACCGCCAGCTCCAACTTCGGCAACGTCTTCAGCGTGCTGGTGGCCAGCGCCTTCCTGCCGTTTCTGCCGATGCTGCCGCTGCACCTGTTGATTCAAAACCTGCTCTACGATGTCTCCCAGGTGGCGATCCCGTTCGATAACGTCGATGATGAACAGATCCGCAAACCGCAGCGCTGGAACCCGGCCGATCTCGGGCGCTTTATGGTCTTCTTCGGCCCGATCAGCTCGATTTTCGATATCCTCACCTTCGGCCTGATGTGGTGGGTGTTCCACGCCAATACCGTGGAGATGCAGACCCTGTTCCAGTCCGGCTGGTTTATTGAAGGGCTGCTGTCGCAAACGCTGATCGTGCACATGATCCGCACCCGGCGCATTCCGTTCGTCCAGAGCCGCGCCGCCTGGCCGCTGTTCGCCATGACCCTGGTGGTGATGGCGGTGGGGATCGCGCTGCCGTTCTCGCCGCTGGCGGGCTATCTGCAGCTGCAGGCTCTGCCGCTGAGCTACTTCCCGTGGCTGGTGGCGATCCTGGCGGGCTATATGGTGCTGACCCAAACCGTCAAAGGCTTCTACAGCCGCCGCTACGGCTGGCAATGAGGGGAAGGTTTACGGATGACCCACGTAAAAAAGGCAGCCTGCGGGCTGCCTTTTTTCATGCCGAGGTTAGCGATCAGCGACGCACGGCGATGGCTTCGATCTCGATCTTCACATCTTTCGGCAGACGCGCCACTTCAACGCAGGAGCGCGCCGGGAAGGTGGCGTTGTGCTCGGTGAAGAACGCTTCGTAAGTGGCGTTAACGGTAGCGAAATCGTTGAGGTCTTTGACGAAAACGGTGGTCTTGACGATATCGCCGACGGTGAGGCCAGCGGCTTCAACGATCGCTTTCACGTTGTTCAGCGACTGGCGCGCCTGTGCGGACACGTCTTCCGGAACGCTGCCGGTTTTCGGGTCGACCGGGATTTGGCCAGAGGTGATGATCATGCTGCCGAGGTCAACGCCCTGAACGTATGGGCCAATCGCTGCTGGTGCATTTTCCGTCGCAATAGTTTTGCTCATGTTATCTCCAGATGAACTGAGTAATGTTACGCAAAATCATTCAGGTTGCCGCCAGGCGATAAGCGCTGTATCGCCGGCGCAGACGCCGCCTGAAGGACGAAGCGTAGGGTGGTAGCCATTATAGGGAGGCCTACCACCAATACCAACCGCATTTAGTTGGCCAGCACCACATAATGAGAAAACTCTTTTTCGCAGTATTTACATTTGAGTGCGATGTCATCAGCGCGCTTTTTCACTGCAAAACTGGAAGAAACCGGTTCGGCGTGGCTGATACAGTTGCTGTTCGGGCAGACCAGCACGCTGTCGATACGATCCGGCAGGCTCGGGCGGGATTTGCCCACCACTTCGTAATCATCAATGCGGTTTACCGTCGCCTGCGGGGCGTATAACGACAGCTGGTTAACCTGCTCGTCGGTCAGGAAGGTGTTCTCGATTTTAATCAAGTCTTTGCGGCCCATCTCGCCGGAGGGCAGGTTCAGGCCGATGGTGATGCGCTGGTCGGTTTCGGTCAGTTTGAACAGGGTGAGCAGCTTAAAGCCGACCTGCGCCGGGATGTGGTCGATCACGGTGCCGCGTTTGATCGCTTCTACCTGCAGTTTATTGTCGTGTGTCATCTCTCATTTCCCCCTTACAGAGCCAGCTCGCTATTCAGTACCAGTGCCAGTAACGCCTGGCGGGCGAAGATGCCGTTACCGGCCTGCTGGAAGTACCAGGCGTGCGGCGTTTTATCGACATCGGTGGTGATTTCGTCAATGCGCGGCAGCGGGTGCAGCACCTTCATGTTAGCGCGCGCCCCTTCAAGGTCGGCGGCGCGCAGGACGAACTGCGCTTTGACGTTGGCATATTCCGACGGATCCAGACGTTCTTTCTGCACGCGGGTCATGTACAGAATATCCACTTCCGCCATTACGTCGTCGATGGCGCTATGCAGGCTCCAGGCGATACCTTTTTCATCCAGCATATCGAGGATGTATTGCGGCATGGCCAGCGCGTCCGGGGCGATGAAGTAGAAGCGGTTGCCGCTGAACTTGGCCAGCGCCTGGGTCAGGGAGTGGACGGTACGGCCATACTTCAGATCGCCGACCATCGCCACGTTGAGGTTTTCGAGGCGGCCCTGGGTCTCCTGAATGGTGAACAGGTCGAGCAGGGTTTGGGTCGGGTGCTGGTTAGCGCCGTCGCCGGCGTTCAGTACCGGCACGCCGCCGGAGAATTCGGTCGCCAGACGGGCCGCGCCCTCCTGCGGATGACGCATCACGATGGCATCAACGTAGGTGCTGATGACGGAGATGGTATCCGCCAGCGTTTCCCCTTTTTTGCCCAGCGAAGTGTTGGCGCTGTCGGAAAAGCCGACCACGCTGGCCCCCAGGCGGTGCATCGAGGTTTCAAAAGAGAGGCGGGTGCGGGTCGAGGCTTCAAAGAAACAGCTGGCGATAACCTTATGCTTCAGCAGCTCGGGTTGTGGATTGGCTTTCAGCTTTGCCGCCGTCGCCAGCACCAGTTCGAGGTCTTCGCGGCTGAGATCGTTTATGGAAATGATATGTTTTTGATATAGCGGGTTAGCCATGCTTATCTCCTGACGCCTGGGCAAAAAAAAAGCCCCTTAAATAAGGGGCTTCGGGAATCCAATGAGCAACGGAAAGAAAAACGGCAGGCCAGCGTCTGCATTGAGACGCGCTAAGACAGAATGTCGTACGCAATTGGCCATGCTTCCTCCCGGCAAAACGACTGGCATTATACGCAGACCGTTATGACGATCAAGCGATTCATTCACAATCAGGTAATCGTTTGCCTGCAGAAAAGTGCGCCAGCGCAAAGAACCATGAAACTGTACTGGTATGGCAGCGGCGATGGGGGTATAAAACGCAAAAATGAAATGTTGTTTTATATTCGAGGTGAGCGATGATTATTGGCAATATCCACCATCTGCAGCCGTGGCTGCCGGCCGCGCTGCGCGAGGCTATCGAACACGTTATCGCCCATGTCAGCGAGGCGACGCCGCTGGGTAAACACGATATCGACGGCGACAACCTGTTTTATCTGATTTCCGAAGACACCACCGAGCCGCAGGCCGCACGCCGCGCGGAATATCATGCCCGCTATCTCGATATCCAGATTGTGCTCCGCGGCAGCGAGGGGATGACCTTCAGCACCTTGCCGGCAGGAGAGCCACAGACCAACTGGCTGGCGGAGAAAGACATCGCTTTCCTGGCGGAGGGGACGCAGGAGCAAACGGTGATCCTTAACGAAGGGGACTTTGTGGTGTTTTATCCCGGGGAAGTGCATAAACCGCTGTGCGCCGTGGGCGCGCCGGCGAAGGTGCGCAAAGCGGTGGTGAAGATGCTGATGGCGTAACGCAGCGCCCTGACGGGCGGTATCCCGGATACGCGCCGCGCGATCCGGGATTTGACGGCGAGCGAAGGACTATTTGCTCAGCGTCGCCACCATCACCGCTTTGATGGTGTGCATTCGGTTTTCCGCCTGGTCAAAGACCACGCTTGCCGCTGACTCAAACACCTCGTCAGTCACTTCCATGCCGCCGTGCAGGCCGTAATCGGCCGCCATCTGTTTGCCCAGCGTGGTCTGGTCGTCATGGAACGCCGGCAGGCAGTGGAGGAACTTGACCTGCGGATTGCCGGTCAGCGCCAGCATCGCGCTGTTAACCTGATAGTCGCGCAGCAGGGCGATACGTTCGGCCCATTTTTCCTTCGCCTCGCCCATTGAGACCCAGACGTCGGTATAGATAAAATCGGCGCCTTTCACCCCCGCGGCGATATCTTCCGTCAGGGTGATGTTGCCGCCCTGCTGTTTCGCCAGCGCGGTACAGGTTTCCACCAGCGCGGCCTCCGGCCAGCAGGCCGAGGGCGCCACCAGGCGCAGATCCAGACCGGTCAGCGCCGCGGCTTCCAGCATCGAATTGCCCATGTTGTTGCGCGCGTCGCCGGCGTAGACCAGCGTCATCTGGTTAAAGGCTTTGCCCGGCAGGTGCTCTTTCATGGTCAGCAGGTCCGCCAGCAGCTGGGTAGGGTGGAATTCGTTGGTGAGGCCGTTCCATACCGGCACGCCGGCATATTGCGCCAGGGTCTCCACCACTTCCTGGCCGTGGCCGCGATACTGAATGCCGTCGTACATCCGTCCGAGCACACGGGCGGTGTCCTTGATCGACTCTTTATGGCCAATCTGGCTGCCGCTTGGCCCCAGGTAGGTCACGCGGGCGCCCTGATCGTATGCGGCAACTTCGAAAGAGCATCGTGTACGGGTTGAGTCTTTTTCGAAGATGAGCGCGATGTTTTTCCCTGCCAGTTTCTGGACTTCGATACCGTTTTTCTTATCGGCTTTCAGCTTTGCCGCCAGCTCGAGCAGAGCGGTGATTTCTGCAGGCGTAAAATCGAGTAACTTTAAAAAATGCTTCTGGTAAAACGCAGACATGGTTCCCTCACCTGGCATAGGCCACTAATTGAATTAAAATTCAATTTATATGTATGAATATTCATTTGCAAGTCTGTGATCGAAATCTTTCACTGAGAAGTGGAGGCAATGACGGCGGTATGTGACAATAGGGATAACTGCCGCACATTATGAGGAACGAGCCATGGCAAACCCGGAACACCTGGAAGAACAGCGTGAAGAGACGCGTCTGATTATCGAAGAGCTGCTGGAGGATGGCAGCGATCCGGACGCACTGTACACGATTGAGCATCACCTCTCTGCAGACGATTTCGAAACCCTGGAGAAAGTGGCGGTGGAAGCCTTTAAGCTGGGCTACGAAGTAACCGAGCCCGAAGAGCTGGAAGTGGAAGAGGGTGAAGTGGTCATCTGCTGCGATATTCTGAGCGAATGCGCCCTGAACGCAGAACTGATCGATGCCCAGGTGGAACAGCTGATGACGCTGGCAGAAAAATTTGACGTCGAGTATGACGGTTGGGGCACCTACTATGAGGACCCGAACGGCGAAGAAGACGGCGATGATGACGAAGATTTTGTCGATGAAGACGACGATGGTGTTCGTCACTAAGTCGCAGATGTTGTAGATGGATACGGCGGCGCCAGCCGCCGTATAGCAAGGAACTTCCATGGATTACCCGCAGATACTCTCCCCGATTATCAACTTCCTGCACTGCCCGACGCCGCAGGCGTGGATTGACGAAGCCCGCAAGCCGGAAAACCTGCCGCTGCTGCTGACCGACCATATGGTGTGCGAACTGAAAGCGGCGCAGAACGCCATGCTGCTGGTGCGTCGCTACGTCGCGGATAAAGCCGACGCCGATGAGCTTCTGGACTGCCTGAAGCCGTATGAAGACTTCACCTACCGCCGGGGGCCGGAGCCGGATTTTGTCGCTCTGCATAAGCGGATCAACAAAAGCGCCATGCCGCAGACCGACGACCCATGGGGCCGTCAGCTGCTGGACAGCATGATTTTGCTGATTAAAGAGGAGCTGCATCACTTCTGGCAAGTGCGGGAGATGATGCTGGCGCGCGATATCCCCTATGTCAAAATCACCGCCAGCAACTATGCCCGCGGCATGCGACGGGAGGTACGCTCACATGAGCCGGTGATGCTGATCGATAAGCTCATCTGCGGCGCCTATATCGAGGCCCGCTCCTGCGAGCGCTTTGCGGCGCTGGCGCCGTGGCTGGACGACGATCTGCAGAAGTTCTATCTGTCGCTGCTGCGCTCGGAAGCGCGTCACTATCAGGACTACCTGGATCTGGCGCAGAAGATTGCCGGAGAAGATATCAGCGAGCGGGTACGCCAGCTCGGCGAGGCGGAAGCGGCGCTGATCCTCCGTCCGGAGGCCGAGTTCCGCTTTCACAGCGGCGTGCCGGCGGCGGCGTAGCCCACGCTATTCGGCCCCTGTAGCCCCGGTAGCCACTAACACCGGCAGTTTCATTAGCCATGGGGAGAGAGATAGCGTTGAGAGCTTCAGCTCGCAATAGTACGGGCAGTAGGTTGGGTAAGGCGTTAGCCGCCACCCGACAAAAAAACGGCACCGCGAGCACGGGTAAGGTGCCAGCAGTGCCATCCGGGACATACCCCGGTAGCGCTGCGCTTAGCCGGGCTACCGAACTGTAGCCCCGGTAAGCGTAGCGCTACCGGGGACGCCTGCGATATCGAGGCGCTACAGCGTTTTCAACATCCGCACTTCGCAGTCCACGTGGCCGGTGCAGCCCAGCGGACCGTCAATATGTTCGAAGCCAAGATGCTCATATAAGCCGATCGCCTCCGTCAGGAAGGCGGTGGTTTCCAGATAGCAGCGTTTAAAGCCCTGCTCGCGGGCGTAGTCCAGCGCCAGCAGCGCCAGCTTCTTCGCCAGCCCCTGGCCGCGGGCGCTGGTCATAAAATACATTTTCTGCAGCTCGCAGATATCCGGCTCGCTGCAGGCGAGCGGCGCGACGCCGCCGCCGCCAACCACTTCTCCCTCTTTCTCCACCACCCAGTAGGCGGAGCCCGGCTGGCTGTAGAGCTCATATAGCTCATCGAGATTCGGGTCGGCGACCGTATAGCCTTTATCGGCGGTCAGGCCGTATTCAGCGGAGACCTGACGGATGACCCTGGCGATGGCGGGATTGTCTGCCGCCGTAATGCGACGCAGCAACGTCGCCGCGGGGACGCTCGTATTCATACAATGACTCATTACCCAAAAAAGACGAATGATGATGTTAATAACATCGCGGCAGGGGAGAGCGCAAGCGAGGATGTTTCATAAAAACGCCCCTTGCCGGGTGGCAAGGGGCGGGAGGGTTACAGCGCGGCGATCACCGCCTGCTGTTCAATAAGCTTCGCTTTCGCTTCCGCGTAGCCTTCCAGCTTCTCGCGCTCTTTGGCGATCACCGCTTCCGGCGCTCGGGCGACAAAGCCTTCGTTGGCCAGCTTGCTTTCGATGCGGCCAATTTCACCTTCGATTTTGGCCACTTCTTTCGCCAGACGCGCCAGCTCATCTTCTTTGTTGATGAGGCCCGCCATCGGGATCAGCAGTTCGGCGCCGTCGACGATCTTGGTCACCGAGACCGGACCTTTATCCTCGGCAGGCAGCACGGTAATGCTTTCCAGACGCGCCAGATTCAGCAGGAAGCTGCGGTTGTCGTTCACGCGACGCTCGGCCTCTTTGCTGCAGCCGCGCAGCAGCAGTTCCAGCGGTTTGCCCGGAGCGATGTTCATTTCCGCACGGATGTTACGCACGGCGACGATCGCCTGCTTCAGCCATTCGGTGTCGGCCAGCGCCGCGTCGTCCACCTGAGAGGCATCGTACTGCGGGAACGGCTGCAGCATGATGGTGTCGGCGGTGATCCCGCAGATGACCTTCACGCGCTGCCAGATGGTCTCGGTGATGAACGGAATGATCGGATGCGCCAGGCGCAGCAGACCTTCCAGCACAGTCACCAGCGTATGGCGAGTGCCGCGCAGCTCCGCTTCGCTGCCGCCGTTCATGACCGGCTTGGTCAGTTCCAGGTACCAGTCGCAGAACTGGTTCCAGGTGAACTCATACAGGATGCCGGCGGCGATATCGAAGCGGAAGTTATCCAGCGCTTCGCGATACGCTTTGACGGTGTGGTTGAATTCCGCAAGGATCCAGCGGTCGGCCAGGGAGAGCACCATCTCGCCGCCGTTGAAGCCGCAATCCTGATCTTCGGTGTTCATCAGCACAAAGCGGCTGGCGTTCCACAGCTTGTTACAGAAGTTACGGTAACCTTCCAGACGCTTCATATCCCAGTTGATGTCGCGGCCGGTAGAGGCCAGCGCCGCCAGGGTAAAGCGCAGGGCGTCGGTGCCGTGCGGCTCGATGCCGTTCGGGAACTGTTTCTCGGTGCGCTTACGGATTTTCTCCGCCAGCTGCGGCTGCATCATGTTGCCGGTACGTTTCTCCAGCAGCTCCGGCAGGGTGATGCCGTCAACCATATCCAGCGGGTCGATAACGTTACCCTTGGATTTGGACATCTTCTGGCCTTCGTCATCGCGGATCAGACCGGTCATGTAGACGGTCTTAAACGGAACCTGCGGTTTACCGTTTTCATCTTTGATGAAGTGCATGGTCATCATGATCATGCGGGCGATCCAGAAGAAGATGATGTCGAAGCCGGACACCATCACGCTGGTTGGGTGGAACTGACGCAGGGCGTCGGTGTTTTCCGGCCAGCCGAGGGTGGAGAAGGTCCACAGCGCGGAGGAGAACCAGGTATCGAGAACGTCTTCGTCCTGACGCAGCGCAACGTCGGCGCTCAGGTTGTTTTCCTGACGCACTTCGTCTTCGCTACGGCCCACGTAGACGTTGCCGTCGTTGTCATACCATGCCGGAATGCGGTGACCCCACCACAGCTGACGGGAGATACACCAGTCCTGAATATCGCGCATCCAGGAGAAGTACATGTTTTCGTACTGCTTCGGCACGAACTGGATGTCGCCGTTTTCAACGGCTTCCACCGCCGGCTTGGCCAGCACGTCCGCGCGCACGTACCACTGGTCGGTCAGCATCGGTTCGATAACCACGCCGCCGCGGTCGCCGTAAGGGACGGTCAGGTCGTGCGGTTTGATCTCTTCCAGCAGGCCGAGGGCGTCAACCGCCGCAACGACGGCTTTACGCGCCGCGAAGCGTTCCAGTTTCTGGAACTCCGCCGGGATCTCGCTGGAGTAGACGTCAGATTCATTGCCTTTGGTGTCGTACACTTCCGCGCTTTCGCGGATGTCGCCGTCAAAGGTCAGGATGTTGATCATCGGCAGCTGGTGACGACGACCCACTTCGTAGTCGTTAAAGTCGTGCGCCGGGGTGATTTTCACGCAGCCGGTGCCTTTCTCCATGTCGGCGTGTTCGTCGCCCACGATCGGGATGCGGCGGTTTACCAGCGGCAGCATCACGAATTTGCCAATCAGATCTTTGTAGCGCGGATCTTCCGGGTTAACGGCCACGCCGGTATCGCCCAGCAGGGTTTCCGGACGGGTAGTGGCGACCACCAGGTAGTCTTTACCGTCAGCGGTTTTCGCGCCATCGGCCAGCGGGTAGCGGATGTGCCACATCGAACCTTTCGATTCGCGGTTTTCCACTTCGAGGTCGGAAATGGCGGTGCGCAGTTTCGGGTCCCAGTTAACCAGGCGTTTACCGCGGTAGATCAGATCTTCTTTGTACAGGCGAACAAAGACTTCTTTCACGGCATTGGAAAGCCCCTCGTCCATGGTGAAGCGCTCGCGCTCCCAGTCCACGGAGTTGCCGAGACGGCGCATCTGACGGGTAATGGTGCCGCCGGATTCCGCTTTCCACTGCCAGATTTTGTCGATGAAGGCGTCGCGGCCGTAGTCGTGGCGGGTTTTTCCTTCTTCAGCGGCAATCTTACGCTCAACCACCATCTGGGTAGCGATACCCGCGTGGTCGGTCCCCGCCTGCCACAGGGTGTTTTTGCCCTGCATGCGCTGGTAGCGAATCATGGTATCCATGATGGTTTGCTGGAAGGCATGACCCATATGCAAACTGCCGGTGACGTTCGGCGGCGGGATCATGATGCAGAAGCTCTCCTGGCTTTCATCACCATTCGGTTTGAAATAGCCCTGCTTTTCCCAGTGCTCGTAAAGCGGCTGTTCGATATCTTGTGGGTTGTATGTCTTTTCCATTATTTCCAGGTTGCCGTGTTCAGGTTGAAACCAGCCATGCGGTACGCCTTATAGCGTTCGCGCGCCAGTTGTTTCAGATTTTCTTCGTAAGGGACAAAGTCTATCACTTCTGTGAAAGCGGTGGCAAAATCTGCAAAGTTAAGCCGCAGGCTGATCAGAATATCCCGCGGGCTACTGTTGCGCTTTTGCGGCCAGGCAATCTCCACCGGCGCGCCGCCTCGCGGGCCTTCGCCCGCCAGATTGTGCGGCACAAAGCTCTCCGGCGGCCGCGACCACAGCGCCTCATCGAGACGAATCGCCTGCTGCTCATCTTCACAGGCGATCAGGACGCGCTTGCCGTTGCGCCAACGTTCTGCGGCAATGTCACACACCAGCTGCTCGACGGCGCTCAGGCCGTCGACGGTGTCTTCGTTGTCCAGAAGGTAGAACGTTGCATTCTTCATATATGGGGCTTCTTGTCGTGGATTTAAATGCAAAGCCGGGTGGCGCTACGCTTACCCGGCCTACAAACGGCATCTTTCCGTAGGCCCGGTAAGCGTAGCGCCACCGGGCATCAGACGGCAATCACTCTTCGCCGTTAAAACCCGCGCGATTGAGCAGGAACTGCGACAGCAGAGCGACCGGACGACCGGTGGCGCCTTTGGCTTTGCCGGAACGCCAGGCGGTGCCGGCGATGTCGAGGTGCGCCCAGTTGTACTTGCGGGTGAAGCGCGACAGGAAGCAGCCGGCGGTGATCGCGCCGCCAGGACGGCCGCCGATATTCGCCATATCGGCAAAGTTGGATTCCAGCTGGTCCTGGAACTCATCGGCCAGCGGCAGACGCCATGCGCGGTCGCCGGCCAGTTCGGAGGCGCCGATCAGCTCATGGGCCAGCGGGTTATGGTTCGACATCAGGCCGGTGATGTGATGGCCGAGGGCAATCACGCAGGCGCCGGTCAGCGTTGCGACATCGATAACCGCTTCCGGCTCGAAGCGCTCAACGTAGGTCAGCACATCGCACAGCACCAGACGGCCTTCGGCGTCGGTGTTCAGCACTTCCACCGTCTGGCCGGACATGGTGGTCAGAACATCGCCCGGGCGATACGCGCGACCGCCAGGCATGTTTTCACAGCCCGCCAGCACGCCGATCACGTTCAGCGGCAGCTGCAGCTCAGCAACCATCCGCATCACCCCGTATACCGCCGCGGCGCCGCACATGTCGTACTTCATCTCGTCCATGCCTTCAGCCGGCTTGATGGAGATGCCGCCGGAGTCGAAGGTCAGGCCTTTACCGACCAGCACGATAGGACGCGCGTCTTCCGACGGGTTGCCTTTATACTCGATGACCGACATCAGCGACTCGTTCTGCGAACCGTTGCCGACGGCGAGGTAGGCGTTCATTCCCAGCTCGCGCATCTGCTGTTCGCCGATCACGCGGGTGATAACGTTTTTGCTATAGGTATCGGCCAGCTGGCGTGCCTGGGAGGCCAGATAGGCGGCGTTACAGATGTTCGGCGGCATGTTGCCGAGATCTTTCGCCGCTTTGATGCCGGCGGCGATCGCCAGCCCGTGCTGAATGGCGCGTTCGCCGCTGGTCAGCTCGCGACGGGTCGGCACGTTAAAGACCATTTTACGCAGCGGGCGACGCGGCTCGCTTTTGTTGGTCTTCAGCTGGTCGAAGCTGTACAGCGTCTCTTTGGCGGTTTCAACGGCCTGGCGAACTTTCCAGTAGTTGTTACGGCCCTTGACGTGCAGCTCGGTCAGGAAGCAGACCGCCTCCATTGAACCGGTATCATTCAGGGTATTGATGGTTTTCTGGATGACCTGCTTGTACTGACGCTCATCCAGTTCGCGCTCTTTGCCGCAGCCAATCAGCAGAATGCGCTCAGACAGAATGTTTGGCACATGGTGCAGCAATAACGTCTGGCCAGGTTTGCCTTCCAGCTCGCCGCGACGCAGCAGGGCGCTGATGTAGCCGTCGCTGATTTTATCGAGTTGTTCGGCGATGGGGGAGAGGCGACGTGGTTCAAAGACGCCGACCACGATACAGGCGCTCCGCTGCTTCTCCGGGCTACCGCTTTTTACACTGAACTCCATGCACTATGCTCCTGAATCTTAAAGACAACAGTGGTGGCTACGGCTATACTCGTCGCCTTTCAAGTTGCAGATGCGCCGGCTGCGCCTGCTTACCCTGACGTGGCACATTGTGCGCGCCAGGGGCCACAGCCCTGCTGCCTTCTTACAACTCGAAATCCATTGAGTATATAATTGCAAGCTTTCGTAACTCATATCCGCTGTTGCGGTGACTTCGTGTTAATCTTAACGTTATTAAGGCCTGGGTTCGTCAGAAAAGATCCTGACATGCAGAACCGATGAGTCATTTAATCTTAGCGACGTTTTCGACGACCAAAGAGAATAAATGACGTTTAAGCCATGAAACAAGCAATTTTCCTGCACTAAAACGGGTTTTTACGGGCGTATTTATAGTGATAATCATAAGATATCTGGTTCGTGAGACGCTGAAAAGCCAGTTGGCGATCCTATTCATCCTGTTACTGATTTTCTTTTGTCAGAAATTAGTCAGGATCCTCGGCGCTGCGGTGGATGGCGATATCCCAACCAATCTGGTGCTCTCGCTGTTGGGGCTCGGCATCCCGGAGATGGCGCAGCTTATCCTGCCGTTAAGTCTGTTCCTTGGCCTGCTGATGACCCTCGGCAAGCTGTACACCGAAAGCGAAATTACGGTGATGCACGCCTGCGGCTTGAGTAAAGCCGTGCTGATCAAGGCGGCGATGATCCTCGCGCTGTTCACCGGCGCGGTGGCGGCGGTCAACGTGATGTGGGCGGGGCCGTGGTCGTCGCGCCATCAGGATGAAGTGCTTGCGGAAGCCAAAGCCAACCCCGGCATGGCCGCTCTGGCCCAGGGCCAGTTCCAGCAGGCCAGCGATGGTAACGCGGTGATGTTTATCGAGAGCGTGAACGGCAACCGCTTCCATGACGTCTTCCTTGCCCAGCTGCGTCCGAAAGGCAACGCGCGCCCCTCCGTGGTGGTGGCGGATTCCGGCGAGCTGTCGCAGCAGAAAGACGGTTCGCAGGTGGTGACCCTCAACAAGGGCACCCGCTTTGAAGGCACCGCGATGCTGCGCGATTTCCGCATTACTGACTTCAATAACTATCAGGCCATTATCGGCCACCAGGCGGTGACCTCCGATCCGGACGACACCGAACAGATGGATATGCGCACTCTGTGGCAGACCCACACCGACCGCGCGCGCGCCGAACTGCACTGGCGCTTCACGCTGGTGGCGACGGTCTTCATTATGGCGCTGATGGTGGTGCCCCTCAGCGTGGTGAACCCGCGCCAGGGCCGCGTACTGTCGATGCTGCCGGCGATGCTGCTCTACCTGGTGTTCTTCCTGCTGCAGACCTCAATCAAGTCGAACGGCGGCAAAGGCAAAATGGACCCGGCTATCTGGATGTGGGCGATCAACCTGCTCTATTTTGCGCTGGCGGTGCTGTTAAACCTGTGGGACACGGTGCCGATGCGCCGCTTCCGCGCCCGTTTTAATAAAGGAGCGGCCTGATGCAGGCGTTTGGCGTACTTGACCGTTATATCGGTAAGACGATTTTCAACACCATCATGATGACGCTGTTCATGCTGGTGTCGCTCTCCGGCATTATCAAGTTTGTCGATCAGCTGAAAAAGTCCGGGCAGGGCAGTTACGACGCGCTGGGCGCCGGCCTCTATACCATCCTCAGCGTGCCGAAAGACATCCAGATCTTCTTCCCAATGGCGGCGCTGCTTGGCGCGCTGCTGGGGTTGGGGATGCTGGCCCAGCGCAGCGAGCTGGTGGTGATGCAGGCGTCCGGTTTTACCCGGTTGCAGGTGGCGCTGGCGGTGATGAAAACTGCGATCCCGCTGGTGCTGCTGACCATGGCGATCGGCGAGTGGGTGGCGCCGCAGGGCGAACAGATGGCGCGCAACTACCGCGCCCAGCAGATGTACGGCGGTTCGCTACTTTCCACCCAGCAGGGGCTGTGGGCGAAAGATGGCCATAACTTTGTCTATATCGAACGGGTGAAAGGTAACGATGAGCTGGGGGGCGTCAGCATTTATGCCTTCAACCCGGAGCGTCGTTTACAGTCGGTGCGCTATGCCGCCTCGGCAAAATTCGATAGCGAGAATAAAGTGTGGCGCCTGTCGCAGGTGGATGAATCCGATCTGACCGATCCGAAGCAGGTGACCGGGTCGCAGATGGTGAGCGGTACCTGGAAAACCAACCTGACGCCGGACAAGCTCGGCGTGGTTGCCCTGGATCCGGATGCGCTGTCGATCAGCGGGCTCCACAACTATGTGAAATACCTGAAATCCAGCGGTCAGGATCCGGGACGCTACCAGCTCAATATGTGGAGCAAAATCTTCCAGCCGCTGTCGGTGGCGGTGATGATGCTGATGGCGCTGTCGTTTATCTTTGGCCCGCTGCGTAGCGTGCCGATGGGCGTCCGGGTAGTGACGGGGATTAGCTTCGGCTTTATCTTCTACGTGCTGGATCAGATTTTCGGCCCGCTGACCCTGGTGTACGGCATACCGCCGATCATCGGCGCGCTGTTGCCAAGCGCCAGCTTCTTCCTGATAAGCCTCTGGCTGATGATGCGTAAGGCCTAGCGGGTAAGCCTGAAACCTAAGCCCCCTCATTGATGAGGGGGCTTTTTTTTAGCGCTTGCGTCCGCCCAGCAGGCTGCCCAGCATGCCGCGGACGATCTGATTGGTGACCTGGCGAACTGCGCTTTTCGCCGCGGTCTGCACGATACCGTCGCGTTTGCCGCCGCGCGGGCCGGTGCTGCCGAACAGGATATCTTTCAGGCCGCCGAGCAGCCCGTCGTCTTCCCCGCTCTGCTGACCCTTCGCCGGCGGAGCCGACTGCTGCTCGGTAGTGACCTGCACCCCTTGCTGCAGCATCTCGAAGGCCGACTCGCGGTCCACCTCCTCTTCATACTTGCCGTACAGCGGCGAGTGATTCAGCAGGCCATTGCGCTCGTCATCGCTGACCGGCCCCATCCGCGAGCAGGGGGCGATAACCATCGCCCGCTCGACCACCGACGGACTGCCTTTCTCATCGAGGAAGGAGATCAGCGCCTCGCCGGTGCCCAGCTCCTGGATCGCCTGTTCGGTACTGAAGGCCGGGTTGGCGCGCATGGTCTGGGCGGCGGTTTTCACCGCTTTCTGATCCTTCGGCGTAAAGGCGCGCAGCGCGTGCTGCACACGGTTGCCCAACTGGCCGAGCACAGCGTCGGGAATATCCGCCGGGTTCTGCGAGACAAAATAGACGCCGACGCCCTTGGAGCGGATAAGACGGATCACCTGTTCGATTTTATCCAGCAGCACCTGCGGCGCATCGTTGAACAGCAGATGCGCCTCATCGAAGAAGAACACCAGTTTGGGCTTGTCGAGATCGCCCGCCTCCGGTAGGCGCTCGTACAGCTCGGAGAGCATCCACAGCAGGCTGGCGGCGTAGAGCTTCGGCATCTGGTAGAGCTTTTCAGCGCTGAGGATATTGATCACCCCTTTGCCACTGGCATCGACGCGCATCCAGTCGGCAATATCCAGCATCGGCTCGCCGAAGAAGTGCCCGGCGCCCTGTTGCTCCAGGGTCAACAGCCCGCGCTGGATGGCGCCGACCGAGGCGCTGCTGATATTGCCGTACTGATTCTGGAAAGATTTGGCGTTATCGCCGATAAACTGGGTGATGGCGCGGAGATCTTTGAAGTCGAGCAGCAGCAGGCCGCGGTCGTCCGCGATGCGGAAAATAATGTTCAGCACGCCGCTCTGCACCTCGTTGAGATTGAGCAGGCGCGCCAGCAGCAGAGGGCCAAGATCGGAGACCGTCGCCCGCACCGGGTGGCCCTTTTCGCCAAAGATATCCCAGAGCACCACCGGGTTGGCGTGCGGCTCCCAGTCGCTGACGCCGATCTTCTCCAGCCGCGCCTGCAGTTTCTCTGAGCTCTGCCCCGCGGCGGCAATGCCGGTCAGGTCGCCCTTGACGTCCGCCATAAATACCGGCACGCCAATCTCCGAAAACGACTCAGCCAGCTTTTGCAGGGTGACGGTTTTACCGGTGCCGGTCGCACCGGTGATCAGCCCATGGCGGTTGGCCATGGCGGGCAGCAAATAGAGCGCGTTATCCAGCGTGCGCGCAATCAACAGGGGTGAGCTCATGATCGATTCCTCCATTTATCCTGCGACGATTATAGGCAACCTCGTCGTCCGGCGTTGGGGAAATCGTCACGCGCCGCGCACGCTGTCGCGAGAGGCCTCAGGCGCAGTGGCGTTGGATAAGCGCGATGCTCTGCTCAATTTCGCGCTCGATATCCGCTTCGCTCCACTGCGCCAGCTCGGGAGCGAAGGGTTCAAAAGCGTATATCCCCTGATAGCCGCGGGCTTCCAGTGCCTTAACCTGCTCGCAGGTGCCGAGACGATCCTGCGGCGTCAGCATGATGCGCTCGGCATCGGTGAGCTGCTCGCGCGGACGGGTATCGTCCACTCCGGAAAGATGGACCAGCCCGATGTCCGCCACTTCCACCTGGCTGAACTCGTCCGCCGCCTGCGGGTAGAGATGGTGATGGAAGGTGTCGATCAGCAGCTTAAACGGCACGCGCGCGTCATGGATCAGCGTCTGCGCCTGGTGTGCAGATCGCAGCGAGCTTTGCGGGAAGCCCAGCGGCTCCACCAGGCCGTGGATGCCGTAGAAGGCGAACAGCGGGGCCAGGTCGCGCAGGGCGCCCAGGGTGTCGCTGGCCGGTATCTCGCTGCCGTCGTTGAGCGGGCAGAGCACCAGCGATTTGGCGCCGATGGCCTGAGCCTCTTTCAGCAGCGACTCGGTCAGCTGCCGCACCTCTTCGCTACGGCGGTTAAAGGGATAGACCGCGTTAATCGTCAGGATCTCGATGTGATAACGTGCCGCCAGCTCGCGCACCTGCTGATGGCTTAAATCGTCGGTCACTTTCCCGCTGGGTAAATCGTTGCGCAGCTCGACTTTATTCAGGCCCAGACGGTTCACCAGACGGAAAAACGCTTCAATGCTGAGCGCTGGCGCGATTTTGCGGTTAATACAAAAACGTTGCATTGCGATGGCCATAGGACACTCCTGACGGAAGAGGGTTAGGTTCGTTCACTTGGCTAACAGTCAAAACGTTTATTCCAAAATAAGCAAGAATGAAAATGATGATTGTTTGAGCTGCCTCGCAAAATATTCCCGGCCGCCGCGGCGGGAGCGACCGGGACGGGGAGCCTGGCATCACGAGGCGGCGCGGCTCGATGGGGGAAGCGTGTAAGCGATGCGTGAGCGCAAAATGCGACTGTTATCACCAAAATGAAATTTCATTTCACAACAATGTTGAAATATAAATTTCATTTTACTACGGTTATAGCACAGCAGAATCAGCGACGGGCCGGTGTGCGCTGGCCCTCTTCACTATGAGGCGAGAACATGACGATCACAGGAAACTTTATTGGCGGGAAAACCGTTATCAGCAGCAGCAACGAAACGATGCCGGTGTACGATCCGGCGACGGGCAAAGCGGTGCGCGAAGTCACGGTATCGACCGCGCAGGAAGTCTCTGAGGCGATTCAGGTTGCTCGCGATGCGTTTGACAGCTGGTCCCGTACCACGCCGCTGCGCCGCGCCCGCGTGCTGTTCAACTTCAAAATGCTGCTGGAGCAGCACGTGGAAGAGCTGGCGGGGATCATCGTCAGCGAGCACGGCAAAGTGTGGTCGGATGCGCTGGGCGAGCTGACCCGCGGCATGGAAGTGGTCGAATTCGCCTGCGGGATCCCGCACCTGATTAAAGGTGAATACTCTTCTGACGTCGGCACCGGCGTCGACAGCTATTCGCTGATGCAGCCGCTGGGCGTGGTGGCCGGGATCACCCCGTTCAACTTCCCGGCGATGGTGCCGATGTGGATGTTCCCGCTGGCGCTGGCCTGCGGCAACAGCTTCGTCCTCAAACCGCCGGCGCTGGCGCCGACGGCCGCCGTGCGTCTGGCAGAGCTGCTGAAAGAGGCTGGTCTGCCGGACGGCGTGTTTAACGTCGTGCACTGCAGCAATGAAGATGCCGAGCAGCTGTACACTGACCCGCGCATTGCGGCAGTGAGCTTCGTTGGCTCCTCCGGCGTGGCGGAGTATATCTATAAGACCGCCAGCGCCCACGGCAAGCGCGTGCAGGCCTTTGGCGCCGCCAAAAACCACGCGATAGTGATGCCGGATGCCGATCTCGACGCCACCGTTAACGCCATTATGGGTGGCGCCTTCGGCTCCGCAGGCGAGCGCTGCATGGCGCTGCCGGTGGTGGTCGCGGTGGGAGATGAAACCGCCGACAAACTGATCGCCCGCCTGAAGCCGTTGGTGGAGGCGCTGAAAGTGGGCCCGGGCTGCATGCGCGGCCAGGAAGAGAACGAGATGGGGCCGGTGGTTTCTGATACTCACCAGAAAAAAGTCCTCGGCTATATTGATAAAGGCGAAAGCGAAGGGGCAAAACTGGTGGTCGATGGCCGCAAACTGCGCGTGCCGGGTTACGACGCGGGCTATTATGTCGGCGGCACCCTGTTCGATCACGTCACCCCGGAGATGACCATCTGGCGCGAAGAGATCTTTGGCCCGGTGCTGGGGATTGTGCGCGCGGCGGACTATGACAGCGCCCTCGAACTGGTCAACAGCCACGAGTTTGGCAACGGCAGCGCCGTCTTCACCAGCAACGGCCACACCGCGCGTGAATTCGTCCACGACGTGCAGGCGGGGATGGTTGGGGTGAACGTGCCGGTCCCGGTGCCGATGGCGTTCCACAGCTTTGGCGGCTGGAAGCGCTCAGTGTTCGGGGCGCTGAACGTTCACGGGCCGGACGGCGTGCGCTTCTACACACGCATGAAGACCGCCACCGTACGCTGGCCGGCAGGGCAGCAGACCGTATCTGAATTCAGCATGCCGACGCTAGGTTAATCGGCGAAGGAGAGCGCCATGTCGTTACTGGCTAAATCGCGAAAAGAGGGACAGATCCAGCATATTACGCCGCAAAGCGCCGGTTGGCGCTATATCGGCTTTGATGTCTGGATGTTGAAAAAAGGGCAGACCGTGACGCTGGAGAGCGGCGACCGCGAGCTGTGCCTGGTGCTGGTTGCCGGCCTGGCGTCGGTGAAAACGCAGCAGGCCGATTTCCCGAATCTCGGTAAACGGATGTCGCCGTTTGAACGCACCCCGCCGTGGTCGGTGTACGTGCCACCGCAGGATCGGGTCGAGGTGACCGCCGATTCCGATCTGGAGCTGGCGGTGTGTAGCGCGCCGGGCAAAGGCAGCTTCCCGGCACGCCTTATTCGGCCGGAAGACGTCGGCGTCGAGCATCGTGGGAAAGGGCGCAACCAGCGTCGGGTGCATAATATTCTGCCGGACAGCGCCGAGGCGGATTGCCTGCTGGTGGTGGAAGTCTACACCGACGAAGGGGCCACCAGCTCGTGGCCGTCGCATAAGCACGATACCGCCCAGCCGGGCAAAGAAACGCAGCTGGAAGAGACCTACTATCACCGCTTCGATCCGCCGCAGGGCTTTGCCTTCCAGCGGGTCTACACCGACGACCGCAGCCTGGACGCCTGCATGGCGCCCTATAACCACGATGTGGTGATGGTGCCGCGCGGTTACCATCCGGTGGCGGCGATTGCCGGTTACGACAGCTACTATCTGAACGTCATGGCCGGGCCGGATCGGAAATGGCTGTTCACCTGGGAAGAGGACCACGCCTGGATCAACACGCCGGAATATCCGCGCCACGACTAACGTGACGCGCAGACGCCGATAAAAAAGGCCGGTTAGCGATGCTAACCGGCCTTGTTGTTTGAGGCTGCGGGTGTTTTTTAGCGAAAGGCTCCGCGGAATCCCACTCCCTGGCCCGGCAAGCGCAGCGTTGCCGGGCCGTCAGGCACCGTACCCGTGACTGTGCCGGATGGCGCTACGCTTATCCGGCCTACAGGGTTCGTGCGACCTGTCCTTGATTTACCCACTTGCGCGACTGAAACTGCCGGTGCTGACGGCCTCAAAATCGCTGAGACGTTCCCGGAAGGCCGGGGCAGCCCGCATGGATGCGGGCTGAGGGCCGTGTTTTGCACGGACGCTGCCTCGGCCCGACCCGAAGCCTGCAGGGATAAGTCGAAGGGACCGCGCAGCGGCGATTTTGCTGGCCGGAGCCCGGGGGTACAGGGGGGCGGCGGCGACTGGCCGCCCCCTGTGCGCTCCCTGCGCCATGCCAGGCATAACGCAGACGATTAACCGGGAGCGCAAATTTCGCTGAAGTTACACGTGATAAACGCATTGTCTGGCCGGGAAAGTTGCAAACCGATAACAGTCTCTACGGCGACCCGCAGGCGCACATACCCCAGGCCCGGCAAGCGCAGCGCCGCCGGGCAGGACACCTCCGGCGCCATACCCGCCTTTGTGTCGGATGGCGGCATAAATGCCTTGCCCGGCCTACCGGCGCCTCCCGCAGGCTTATGCCACTCCGCCGGGCAACCGACGCCAGGCGGCTTATTTCACGCCTTCTGCTTGGCCTCAGACTCCTGACTGCTGTTCAGCGCCAGCGAGACCGCCAGCGTCTGGGCCAGGCACAGGGAAGCAACCTGCGAGCGGAAGCCATCCACCTGCGCTTCCCGCACCACAAAGCAGACATCGCTGAAGGCCGCCAGCGGGCTGACCTGGCTGTCGGTAATGGCGATCTGCCGCGCTTTGCGCTGCGCGCCCAGCTCCACCAGCTCGACCACTTCCCGAGCGTACGGCGAGAAGCTCACCGCCACCACCACGTCTTTCGGGCCGACCAGACTCAGCTGCTCGGTGAACATGCCGCCGAGGCCGTCGATCAGAAAGGCTTTGCGATCGAGGTGGCGCAGCGCATAGGTCAGATAGGAGGCGACGCTGAACGACCGGCGCAGGCCAATGACGTAAATATTTTCCGCCTCGCCCAGCAGGGCCACCGCGCGCTCCAGCTCATCGCTGGAGGTCTGCATCGCCAGCTGCTGCAGCGCCTGGTTGTTCACCATCGTGAACATATTGAGGATTTCCGTCGGCGTTTCCGGCGGGCTGGACTCATCGCTGGTGGTCTGGCGGAACAGACGGGCGCGCTCGGTATAGTTGGCGGTCTCTTCCATCAAATGCTGCTTGAACATCTGTTTCATTTCGTTAAAGCCGCTGAAGCCGAAGGCGTTGGCAAAACGAATCAACGTGGAAGGGGGAACGTCCGCCTGTTGCGCAATGGAGGCCACGGTATCGAAAGCCACGCTATTGCTGTTATCAAGGATATAGCGGGCGACCTGTTTCAGGCGTTTGCTTAACGTATCGTAGCGACGCCTGATTTCATCCTGCAGGATGGTCAGCTGTGTTGGGTTATTGGCCATAGAGTGCGCTCTGAGAAAATGGAAGGAATATGGCTTCCAGTGTACCAAATGAAGCGAATTTTTCATTTATTGCGACGAAATACGCGATTCATTTCACGAAGAAACAGAAAAACGCCCGCTCCGCAAGGTGACGGAGACGGGCGTCGGGGGATCAGCGGCGGGCTTCGCGCCAGTAGCCAATAAGCGTCAGGTAGTTGCGTTTCACTTCCTCTATCAGGGCCTCATCGCTGAGCTCACCCTGCATCCAGCGCCGCGACGGCTGGCCAAAGATGGTGCGCCCGACGGCGAAACCTTTGATCATCGGGTGTGCGGCCGCTTCGGCGAAACCGGCGCGCAGTTTGTCGGAAGGCGCGTCGAGGCCGAGGATCAGGATCCCGCGGCTCCACGGATCTTCGCGCTCGATAAGGGCGGTGATCTGCTGCCAGCTGGCGCTGGAGAGCGGCGGCAGCTTCCACCAGTCCGGCTTGATCCCCAGCTGATAGAAGTGTTCCAGCATGGTGTGGTAATGGCGCTCGTCTTTGTCCGGGCCATTTTCCGGCAGGATCACCTCCAGCAGCAATTCATGGCCTGACTTGTTACAGGCCTGCCACACCTCGAGCAGCAGGGCGTCCTGCTCTGCACGCAGCGCCGCCGGGTCGTCCGGGTGATAGAAGACCAGACATTTGACGACATGCTCCAGCGGCCAGTCGATCAGCTGCGAGCCGATGTTGCCATGCTCCAGACGCAGCGGTCGCGAGCTGGGCAGTTCGATAGGGCGCCCGATCCACCAGCCCTTGCCGGTAATGGCGTTCAGCGCACGCTGGCCGTAGGTGCCGTCGGCCAGAATACCGCTGCGCTGGTCAAGACCCGCCTCCTGCGCCGCCGCTTCGGCCGCGGCCAACAACAGCAGCTTGAGCTGCGGAATGCAGGCTTCATCGCGCCCGGTCTCCCGCGCCAGATCGGCCAGCTGTTTGCGATGGTCGAAGGCGAAAATGCACAGCTCCGGCCACTGCTGGCGGCGGCTGGTCACCCGGTGCAGGTGGTTGAGGCGCTCGTCGACGTCCGGGCGCGGCACCGATTCGGCGCGCTGCAGGTAGTCATCGAGTTCGACTTTGGTCGGCATCGCCGGCGCACAGCCGTGGCGGGAGACCACCAGCGCCCCACAGGCGTTGGCATAACGGCAAGCTTGCTCCCAGCCCTCGTCGTTAAGCCAGCCGCGCAGCAGGCCAGACATAAAGGCATCTCCGGCGCCCAGCACGTTGAGCACCTCCACGCGCACGCCCTGCTGCAGCGGCACCTGGTCCCAGCTGTCCGGGATGTCTCCTTCCAGCACCACGCAGCCCATCGGCCCGCGCTTGCAGACGAGGGTGGCTTTGGTGGCATTGCGCACATTTTTCAGCGCGGTCAGGGTATCGGTGCTGCCCCCGGCAATATGAAACTCTTCTTCGGTTCCCACCACCAAATCGAACAGATGCAGCACTTCCTGCAGCTGGCTGGTGACCGGCCCGGACTCAATGAAACGGGTTTCGCCATCGCCGAGCGAGGTGAGTCCCCACAGCACCGGACGGTAATCGATATCCAGCGCGGTACGCAGGCCGTGACGGCGGGCGTACTCCAGCGCCTTCAGCACCGCGGCGCGGGTGTTGGCGTGCGACAGATGGGTGCCGGTCACCGCCAGCGCCCGGGAGGAGGCAATATACTCCTCGCTGATGTCGTCAGGCGTTAAGGCCATATCGGCGCAGTTATCGCGGTAGAAAATCAGAGGGAAAGTCTCCTGATCCTTTATCCCCAGCATCACCAGCGCGGTCAGGCGAGATTTGTCGGTAATCAGATACTCAGTATCCACCCCGGCGCGGTTGAGCGTTTCACGCAGGAAACGGCCGTTGTGTTCATCGCCAACGCGCGCCAGCATGGCCGATTTCAGCCCCTGAATCGCGGTGCCAAAGGCCACGTTGCCGGAGGAGCCGCCCAGATATTTCGCGAAACTGGCAACGTCTTCTAGCCGCGAACCGATCTGCTGGGCATAGAGGTCGACGGCCACCCGACCTATACAGATGACGTCGAGCCGCTTTACTGCTGCATTCATAGCTAGGATTTCCTTTTTGGTGTCTGCTGCCTGGAAGGGTCGGGATCCCGACGTTGACTCCGTGAACAGCCTGAGGGTTATTGGTTACCCTTAGTTTGAGAAATAAATATTTCATTTGCAAACTCGTTCGAAATTAAAAAACCAAAAGTGTGAGGGATCTACCACTCTGCCGCACTGAGCCTCGCGTGAGCGCGGATCGTCCCCACTGTTGACCCGGGAGAAAATGAAACGCCACACGACAGCCATTTACCTATGATTTTTAAGGGGATATTGTCGTGTGCTGCGGCAAAAAAGGGCCCGAAAACGTGTCAGGAATGTAAGTGAAACGTATGAAATGGGTAGAGAGTTTGATCCTTCTCGCAAAATGAAATATTTCTTCTGTATTTGTATTTAATGAAAAAAATGTTTGCCTATAATCCACAGGTATTCCAGTGACGTGAACGACGGCCCCGGCGGCATCGGCGCGACGCCACACACAAATACTGAACAATAAGGATTGTGCATCATGGGCAAACTGAGACTGACAACGGCGCAGGCGCTGGTGAAGTTCCTCGATAACCAGTACCTGGAAGTGGATGGTGTAGAGCTGAAGTTCGTGAAAGGCATTTTCGCGATATTCGGCCATGGCAACGTCCTGGGGCTGGGGCAGGCGCTGGAGCAGGACAGCGGCGACATGCGCGTCTATCAGGGGCGCAACGAGCAGGGGATGGCCCACGTGGCCACCGGTTTTGCCCGCCAGGCCTTGCGCCGGCAGATTATCGCCTGCACCTCCTCCATCGGTCCGGGGGCGGCCAACATGATCACCGCCGCCGGCACCGCCAGCGCCAACCGCATTCCGCTGCTGCTGCTGCCGGGCGATGTCTTCGCCACCCGCCAGCCGGACCCGGTGCTCCAGCAGATTGAACAGAGCTACGATCTCAGCATCAGCACCAATGACGCCTTCCGCGCGGTCAGCAAATACTGGGACCGCATTACCCGCCCGGAACAGCTAATGAGCGCCTGTATCAACGCCATGCGCGTCCTGACCGACCCGGCGGAAACCGGCGCGGTGACGCTGTGCCTGCCGCAGGACGTGCAGGGCGAAGCCTGGGACTACCCGGAATCCTTCTTTGCGCGCCGGGTGCACCGTCTTGACCGCCGCCCGGCCAGCGCCGCGCAGCTGGCGGACGCCGTGGCGGCCATCAAAGCCAGTCGTAAACCGCTGATCGTCTGCGGCGGCGGGGTGAAATACTCCGGCGCGGGCGAAGCGCTGTCCCGTTTCGCCGAGCGCTACGGGGTGCCCTTTGCCGAAACCCAGGCCGGGAAGGGGACGGTGGTCTCTTCTCACCCCCTGAACGTCGGCGGCGTCGGCGAGACGGGCTGTCTGGCGGCGAACCTGCTGGCGAAAGAGGCCGACCTGGTGATCGGCGTTGGCACCCGTTTCAGCGATTTTACCACCGCCTCGAAATGGATTTTCCAGCACCCGGAGGTGCGTTTCCTGAATATTAACGTCAGCAACTTCGACGCCTGGAAGCTGGACGGCATTGCCATGCTGGCGGACGCCCGGGAAGCGATGACCGCCCTCGACGCGGCGCTGGCGGACAGCGGCTGGCAGGCCGGCTGGGGCGCGCAGATCGAGAGCGTGCAGAGCCGTCAGTTAAAAGAGACCCAGCGCGTCTACCAGGCGGTGTGGCAGGAAAAATCCTTTGTCCCGGAGATCGACGATCATCTCGATCGCGAATCAGTGTATCGCGAATTCCGCCAGATCACCGACTCCACCCTGACCCAGAGCAGCGTCCTTGGGGTACTGAATGAAACGCTGCCGGCCGAGGCGGTGATCGTCGCGGCGGCGGGCAGCCTGCCTGGCGATCTGCAGCGCGTCTGGCGCAACCGCGCGGAAAACACCTACCACGTGGAGTACGGCTACTCCTGCATGGGATATGAGGTCAACGCCGCGCTGGGCGTGAAGCTGGCGCAGCCGCAGAGCGAAGTCTACTCCCTGGTCGGCGATGGCTCGTTCATGATGCTTCACTCTGAACTGGTCACCTCCCTGCAGGAGCGGGCGAAGATCAACGTCGTGCTGTTCGACAACATGGCCAACGGCTGCATCAACAACCTGCAGATGGAGCACGGGATGGACAGCTTCGGCACCGAGTTCCGCTACCGCCAGCCGGAAACCGGCCAGCTGCAGGGCGGCCTGGTGCCGGTGGACTTCGCCACCATCGCCGCCGGCTACGGCTGCAAAACCTGGCGCGTCACCACCCTGGACGAACTGCGCCACGCGCTGGACGCCGCCCGTCGCGAAACGGTCAGCACCCTGATAGATATTAAAGTGCTGCCGAAGACCATGGTGCACAAATACGGCAGCTGGTGGAACGTTGGGGTCGCCCAGACGGCGCTCTCTGAGCGGATCCGCAAAGTTGCGCAAATGATTAATGAAAAACGCGCCCAGGCGCGTGATTACTAAAACGAACATCCACCCTGAATCCTACAGACTTACGGAGAAAACCATTATGTCGCTCAAATTAGGTGTCATCGGCGCTGGCGCTATCGGTAAAGAACACATCCGTCGCTGCACCCAGGTTCTGCAGGGCGCCACCGTTGTGGCGGTGTCTGATATCAATGCCGACAACGCCCGTGCGGCGGTCGCGCTGCCGGGCGTGCAGGCGGAAGTCTACGCCGACGGCCACGACGTGATTAACGCCAGCGATGTCGATGCCATCCTGGTCACCTCCTGGGACCCGACCCACGAAGAGTACACCCTGGCCGCCATCGCCGCCGGTAAGCCGGTGTTCTGCGAAAAACCGCTGGCGATGTCTGCGGAAGGCTGCCGTCGCATCGTCGATGCCGAAATGAAGGCCGGCCGTCGTCTGGTACAGGTTGGCTTTATGCGCCCGTACGACGAAGGCTATCTGGCGCTGAAAAAAGTGATCGACGATGGCGATATCGGCGCGCCGCTGATGCTGCGCTGCGCCCACCGCAACCAGTCGGTCGGCGAGAACTACACCACCGATATGGCGATCACCAACACCCTGATCCACGAGCTGGACGTGCTGCGCTGGCTGCTGAACGATGACTACCGTTCCGTGCAGGTGCGCTTCCCGCGCTCCACCTCGCACACCCACGCGCGTCTGAAAGATCCGCAGATCGTCTCCTTTGAAACCAAAAAAGGCACCCTGATCGACGTCGAGGTGTTCGTGAACTGCCAGTACGGGTATGACATCCAGTGCGAAGTGGTCGGCGAGACCGGGATTGCCCGTCTGCCGGAGCCGTCTGCCGTCCAGATGCGCAAGTCCGCCAGCCTGTCGACTGCCATTCTGACCGACTGGAAAGACCGCTTTATCAAAGCCTACGACGTCGAGCTGCAGGCCTTTATCAACGACGTCAAAGCCGGCCAGCTGCACGGCCCGTCGGCCTGGGACGGCTACGCGGCGTCGGTGGCGGCGGACGCCTGCATTAAAGCGCAGGGAACCAGCGAGCCGGTTGAAGTGACGCTGCCCGAGTGCCCGGCATTCTACAAACGTTAAGCACGTTTTGCTGACGGAACTTCTTTGCACAGGTAACGACGATGAAAATTGCCTTTGATGTGGATGTCATTAAGGACCTCGGGATCACCCGCATGGTCCATCAGGTAGCGGAGTGGGGCTACAAGTACATTGAACAGTCGCCGCACCCGCAGATTAACCCGTTCTACAAGCACCCGCGCGCCAGCCGGGAGATCATGGCGGAGTACAAGCAGGCGCTGCGCGATACCGGCCTTGAGCTGTCGTCGTTTATCTGCGTCTACCGCTGGTCCGGCCCGGACGAACTGCGCCGTCAGGCAGCGGTGAAAAACTGGAAACGGCTGGTGGAAATTGCGGTGGAGATGGGCGTTCAGGTGATCAACACCGAGTTCTCCGGCGATCCGAATCAGCCTGAGATCTGCGATGAAATGTTCTATCGCTCGATGGAAGAGCTGTTGCCGATTTTTGAGCGGGAAGGCATCCGCGTGGAGATCCAGGCGCATCCCTGGGATTTCTGCGAAGAGAACAATGAAACCGTCGATATTGTGAAGTCGTTCCGCAGCGATAACGTGAAGTACGTCTACAGCGTGCCGCACACCTTTTTCTACGACAAAGGCGTCGGCGACGTGGCGAGCATGCTGCGCTATGCCGGGAGCGATCTCTCCCATGTCCTGATTGCGGATACCCGCAATCATACGAAACATTGCCGCTATATCGTTAACCCGCCGGGCGTGGATGCCGTGGTGCACCAGCACGTAGGCGTCGGGGAAGGGGATGTGGATTTCGACGCGCTGTTCCGCACCCTGCGCGAAATGAAATTCGCCGAGCAGACCTTCAAGGTCGGCGGGGAGCCGATTGTCGCCACCTCGCTGTTTGGCTACCCGGAAAAAATGAAATACCAGGCAGTGGAAACCCGTGAACTCATTGAACGTGAATTGCTGCGCCGCTAAGGCGCAGCGGCAGGAGCCCTACTATGAACAAAGATAACGTCAAACTGGCTATCGCCCCGATCGGCTGGACTAACGATGATATGCCGGAGCTCGGCAGCGAAAACACCTTCCAGCAGATCGTCAGCGAAATGGCGCTGGCCGGCTTTACCGGCAGCGAAGTCGGCAGCAAATATCCGCGCGACCCGGCGGTCCTCAAGCCGATGCTGGACATCCGCGGCATTCAGATCTGCAACGCCTGGTTCAGCACCTTTTTCGCCAACGGCCAGCGGGAAAAAACCATTGATGAATTCGTCAATCACATGAACTTCCTTCATGCGATGGGCGCGAAAGTGATTGGCTGCTCCGAGCAGAGCGGCAGCATCCAGGGGCTGGATAAACCGATCCTCGGCGATGCGAAGCCGTGCTTCAGCGACGAGGAGTGGCAGCGGGTAGCGGAAGGCTATAACACCCTAGGTCGCCTGGCGGCGGAGAAGGGGATGCAGGTCTGCCTGCATCACCACATGGGCACCGGCATCCAGACCACTGCGGAAATCGACAAGTTTATGTCGCTGGTGGACGAGCGCGTCTTCCTGCTGTTCGACACCGGCCACGCCTGGTATTCCGAAGGCGGCGAAGCGCCGATGCTGGCGATCCTCAAAAAGTATCTGCCGCGCATCAACCACGTTCACCTGAAAGACGTCCGTCCGCCGGTGATCGACCAGGTGCGCCGCGACGGCCTGTCGTTCCTCGACGGCGTGAAAAAAGGCACCTTCACCGTCCCGGGCGACGGGGTGATCGATTTCCGTCCGGTGTTCAAGCTGCTGGACGACTTTGGCTATAAAGGCTGGATGGTGGTGGAAGCCGAGCAGGATCCTGCCCTGGCCAATCCTTTCGAATACGCCGTCAAAGCGCGCAAATATATTCGCGAAACGGCAGGGATCTAATCGTTGTGACATTTTCAGGCCATACCGGGTATGGCCTGCTTTTTTTCCTTCCTCAACCGGACCCAGGGCTCAACCACGGCGCCGGACAGTTCCCTCTCCCGGGCCCAGGGCTTAACCACAGCGCCGTACCGTCCCCTCTCCCTCAGGGAGAGGGCCAGGGTGAGGGTGACGATGACGGGTAAAGCGTCACTTCACTTCCGCCAGCGCGGTCTTATCCACATAAGGTTTCATCAGCGCGTCGGCTTCCTTCTGCGCCGCCTGCACCGCCGCTTCCGGCGTCACTTTGGCATCGTTAACCACCGCCGCCAGCTGGTTCTCCATCGCCTTACGTACCGCAACGGTCTCCCAGGTGGAGTACCACGGATGGGCGTACTTCAGCTGCTCAAGGGCGATCGCCGCCCGCGGATCCTGCTGCAGATAGGCCTTCATCTCTGGCGTATCGTATGACGCCTTGCGCGGCGAGAAGTAGCCGGTAAAGCGGCTCCACGCGCCGTTCACGTCGGGGCTCACCAGATAGGTCAGGAACTGATACGCCGCTTTCTTCTGCGCATCGCTGATGCCTTTAAAGCTCACCAGGCTGGCGCCGCCGATCGGCACCGCGCGCTGCTCTTTGGCCGGCAGCATCGCCACCCCAAGCTCAAAATCTTTGCTATTTTCGCGCATAAAGCCCAGCGCGCCGGTGCTGAGCATCGCCATCCCGAGCTTGCCGGAGAAGAAAGCAGCGCTGATCTGCTTCGAGTTCAGCACCCCGGACGGCATCACCTTGTCCTTGTAGATCAGATCCTGCCAGAAGCGCAGGGCGCCGATGGCGGTCGGCGAGTTGTAATAGACCTCGCCAGGATAGTCTTCGTTAAAGTATTTCCCGCCGTTGGCGCGTACCAGCGCCGAGAAGATCCAGCCGCCGTAGTCGTCGTTGGTCGACGGCAGCATGATCCCCCACTGGCCTTTGCTCTCGTCGGTCAGCTTTTTGGCATCAGCCAGCAGCTCGGCCCAGGTCTGCGGCGGCTGTTTGATCCCGGCCTGATCGAACATCGTCTTGTTGTAGTAGAGGATCGGCGTCGAGTTATGGAACGGGATCGCATAGGTGGTGCCCATCACCTGGGCGTTCTTATGCATCGCGGGCCAGAATTCCTTTTGCAGAAAATCGCCAGCCTTTTGATCGCCATATTTAAACAGCTCGTCCATCGGCAGGATCTCATCCTTCAGCGCCAGATCGGTGGTGAAGTTGGCGGACATGATCACCAGCGCCGGCGGCTGGCCGGCCTTCTGCGCCGATTCGGCTTTGATCTTGGTGGTGTCGTAGTTGCCAGTGAAGATGCCGCGCACTTCGACATCCTGCTGCGAGTCGTTGAATTGCTTAATGACGCGGGTCATCTCCATGGTCAGCTTGCCGTCCACCGGCGCCGGGAACATGAAGTCTATTTTCTCTTTTGCCAGCGCCGCGCCGCTCAGGGCAAGACTGAGGCCAACCGCGACTACCGTAAGAGGTTTAAACATGATTACACTCCATCAGTAAATTATGCTGGGTCTCAGCATGAAAAAGATGCACATCGGCAGGCGAGAAGCCGACCAGTAGCGACTCGCCTTTCTCCGGCACCGTGCCGCGGTGGCGGCGGCTAAAGCGCAGGGTGCCGATCGGGGTGCTGACGTGGAGCAGGTAGTCGGCTCCCATCAGTTCTCGTTGCAGAACGGTGGCCGGGAGGCGCAGATGGCCCTCCTCCACGCGGTCGGTAATATGTTCCGGGCGAACGCCCAGCCAGACGCGGGTCTGATCCCGGTGGCGCGGCGGCAGCGGATAGCGCTGTTCTCCCAACAGTACTTCACCATTGGCGCAGGGCAGCGACAGCAGGTTCATCGCCGGCGAACCGATAAACCCGGCGACGAACAGGTTGGCCGGGTTGGCGTACAGATACTCCGGGCGCCCGACCTGCTGTACGTGGCCGCCGTTCATCACCACGATGCGGTCGGCCATCGACATCGCCTCGGTCTGATCGTGGGTCACATAGATCGTGCTGGTTTTCAGCTGCTGGTGGAGGGCCATAATGCTGTCGCGCACTTCGCTGCGCAGGCGGGCGTCGAGGTTGGAGAGCGGCTCGTCCATCAGGAACAGCCGCGGATTGCGCACGATCGCCCGGGCCATCGCCACCCGCTGGCGCTGGCCGCCGGAGAGCTTCGCCGGTTTGCGGTCGAGCAGCGCCTCCAGCTGCAGCATCTGCGCCACTTTATCCACCCGTGGCTGCCAGCTGCTTTTCTCTTCCTTGCGCACTTTCATGCCGAAGGTGATGTTGTCGCGCACCGACAGATGCGGAAACAGGGCATAGTTCTGGAAGATCATCGCGAAGTTGCGCTCGCGCGGCGTGGCGGCGGTGATGTTCTCATCATGCAGCCAGATTTGGCCTTCGCTGACCGGCTCCAGGCCGGCGAGCAGGCGCAGCAGGGTGCTTTTCCCGCAGCCCGACGGGCCGACCAGCACCACGAATTCACCTTCGTGAATATCCAGCGACAGGGCGCTGAGCGCCGGTTTGCCGTCGAAACGTTTACTGATGTTTTGCAGACTGAGCATGGCGGTTAGCGCTCTTCCGTTGGGCAACTGATGTTTTCGTCGTACAGCCAGGGGCCGGCGTAGTGGGCCAGCGAGTGCTGGTAGCTCACCCACTGCTCGCCGACCTGGCGGTGCATCAGGCATGAAGCCGGGGAGAGGTCGTAATAGGGCCGGGTGTCTTCGTGGCAGTACGGCACCTGATGGACGGTACCAGGGATAGTGGAGATCAGCGCCTGGCGATACTGGGTCATGGTCAGGCTGTGGTTATGGCCGCAGAAGATGCGCGTCAGCGACGGGAAACGCTCCACCAGCGCCAGCAGACGGTGGCCGTTTTCGCAGGCGATCGGGTCCATCTGCGCATTGCCCAGCGGCAGAGGCGGGTGGTGCATAAAGATGGTCGCCGGTTTGTCGCCGCCCTCGAACAGCTGGGCTTCCAGCCAGCCGATGGTCTCGTCGGTCAGCCAGCCCTTCGAGGTGCCGGCGCGGCTGGAATCGATAAACAGCAGGCGGGTGGCGAAGTCATCCACCGCATAGCGCATATTTTGCGGATCGTTGCCCAGCTGCGGGCACAGCGGCTGAAGATGCTCCAGAAAATGGGCTTTGTCGTCGTGGTTGCCGGGGATCAGATACAGCGGATAGTTCAGGCTGCCGAGGATCTGGCGGGCCACCTGATACTCCTCCGGGCGGCCGCAGTTGACGATATCCCCGCTCACCACCACCGCGTCCGGGCGCTCGCGCAGCGCGTTAAGCTGCGAGACCACATCGGCGTTGGCGGCGTTGACGTCGATAAAGCCGTACAGCTTCTCGCCGCGGCTGCGGAAATGGGTATCGGAAATGTGTGCTAACAGCATGAATCACTCCTTATTTGATCCCGGAGAAGCCGAAGCTCCGCAGGAACTGTTTCTGAAAAAGAATGAACGCCAGCATCAGCGGCAGGCAGACCATCAGCGTCCCGGCGCCGATGGTGCCCCACTGGCCGCCGGATTCGGCGCCCATGGCGAAGGAGACCAGCCCGACGGTCAGTACCTGCTTGTCGGGATCGTTGAGCATCATCAGCGGCCACAGGTACTCGTTCCAGTGGTAGGTAATGCTGACGGTGGCGAAGGCCAGCACCGACGGCCAGGACATCGGCAGCAGCACGCGGAACAGCACCTGCCACCAGCGGCAGCCCTCCATCAGCGCCGCCTCCTCCAGCTCTTTCGGGATGGCGAGGAACGCCTGACGCATCAGGAACACGCCGAACGCCGAGGTGAAATAGGGCATCATCACCCCGGTGAGGGTGTTGAGCAGGCCGAAGGTTTTCAGGGTCAGCATGTTCGGCACCATCATCACCACCGGCATGATCATCAACTGCACCAGGAACAGAAGAAACAACGTCTGCTTGCCGCGAAACTCGTGGCAGGCGAAGACGTACCCGGCGGTGGTGATGGTCAACAGCTGCACGCAGAAGGTGCCGAAGGTGAAGATAAGGGTGTTGGCGTACAGGCTCAGCCAGTCGGCGCTGTTCCAGGCGTCGCGGAAGTTATCGAGGGTCAGCGGCAGGCGCGGCAGCAGCGAGGCCATATCTTCCCCGAAGGTGGTGGCGCTGAACGAGGTGGCCAGCATCCAGATAAACGGGCTGATCCACAGCAGCGCCAGGCAGCACATTAATACTGTAAGCGTAAAGGGCGACGAGCGGCGCAGGCGCAGCCACAGCGGACGCGCAGCGGCGGGTGTGCGGACCAGCAGCGGCGAGATGTCAGCGCTCATAGTGGGCTCCTTTCTCCAGCAGTTTCAGGTTAATCAGCGAGAAGGCGAACAGCCCGGCCAGGGTCAGGAAGGTGGCGGCGGAGGCTTTGCCAAGGTCGTGGGTATCCCAGGCGAGATTCTGAATGTAATAGAGCAGCACGGTGGTGGCGTTGTCCGGCCCGCCGCGGGTCATCACCGCCACGTGGTCGATCTGGGTGATGGAGTAGATCAGCGCGGTGGTGATCACAAAGCTCAGCGTCGGGCGCAGCAGCGGTAGCGTGACCTTAAAAAAGACCTGCGTGCGGGTAGCCCCTTCCATCAGCGCCGCTTCCCGCGTCGAGGCCGGAATGCTCTGCAGCCCGGCGAGGAAAAACAGCATGTAATAGCCGGCGAACTTCCACACGCCGATCAGCGCCAGGGCCAGCAGCGCGCTGTTGCTGCGCCCCAGCCAGTTGTTGTTCATCGGCCCGAACAGCTTCGCCAGATAGTGATCGAGCAGGCCGAGGCCGGGCATAAAGATAAACAGCCACAGCGCGGCGGCGCTGACCATCGGGATAATCATCGGGAAGAAAAAGGCGGTGCGCAGCCAGCGGTTGACGCGATGGTTCTCGCTCAGCGCCACCGCCAGCAGCAGGGCGAGGGTCACCCCGGGCACCACCGTCAGCAGGATATAGAGCAGGTTATTGCCCAGCGACTGCCAGAAGACGTTATCGGCAAACAGGCGGGCGAAGTTATCCAGCCCGACGTACTGTGCGCCGTCGCTGGCCATGCGGGTATCAAACAGGCTGTCATACACCGAACGCCCCAGCGGGAACCAGGTAAACAGCAGTAAAAACAGCAGGGAAGGCGACAGGATCAGCCAGGGAAGCCAGGTCTTTCTCATGGTGACGCGCATCTCGTTCAGCCATTTATCGAAGCCCGGATTGTGGGAAGCAATGACTACAGAGGCATGGCGGGGAGATGACGGTTTGATGAAGCGACGGGGAAAACGCCGGGCGAGCGGGCCGCCCGGCGGGAGAGAACCATCAGAAGTCGGCTTTCAGCACCGCGCGGTAGCGGGCTTTGCCTTCGCGAACGTGCTTCAGCGCTTCGTTAATCTGCGACATTGGGAACAGCTCGGTGGTCGGAGCCACTTTGCTGCGCCCGGCAAACTTCATCAGCGTGCGCAGTTCGGACGGGTTGCCGGTCGCCGAGCCGGAGATGCTGCGGTCGCCGCCGATAAGGGTAAAGGCCGGCACCGGGAACGGCTTCATCACCGCGCCGACGGTATGGAAGTTGCCGCCGTAAGCCAGGGCTTCGAAGTACGGCTGCCAGTCGAGATCCACCGCCACGGTGTTGATGATCAGGTCAAACTGACCGGCCAGCGCTTTTAAGGCTTCCGGATCGCGGCTGTTGACCACGCGATCGGCGCCCATCGCCAGTACTTCCTGCTCTTTGGCCGGGTTGGAGCTGAAGGCGGTCACTTCCGCGCCCATCGCCCGCAGCAGCTTAATGGCGATATGGCCGAGGCCGCCGATGCCGATCACCCCGACGCGGCTGGTGGCGGTGACGTGGTGGGTCAGCAGCGGTTTAAAGACGGTGATGCCGCCGCACAGCATCGGGCCGGCGGACGCCAGATCGATGCTCTCCGGCAGGGGGATCACCCACTGCCAGTCGGCGCGCAGCTTATTGGCGAAGCCGCCGCGGTTGAGAATGGTCGGCACCGAGCCTTCCAGACAGTTGATCTGGTTGCCGCTGATGCAGGCGTCGCAATGACCGCAGCTGCGCGCCGTCCAGCCGATGCCGACCTTCTGGCCAATCTTCAGCCCTTTATCCTGCGCCGCGCTGCCCAGCGCCGCCACCCGGCCAATCACCTCGTGACCGGCCACCAGCGGGTAGCTCGACATCCCCCATTCGTTGTCGATCATCGACAGGTCCGAATGGCAGATCCCGCAGTATTCCACCTCAACTTCAACATCTTCCGGCTGCAGCTCGCCGGCATCGTACTCCCACAGCGACAGATCGGCGCCCGCTTCTTTGGCGGCGTAGCTTTTAATGATGCTCATGTTCATTTCCTTGGGGTTGGCGTGATAACCCAGAAAGTGTAGAGCATGGTATTCCCCGGCGCTTGGCAATCGGAGGGGTCGCGAAGCGGGCGGACCAGCCGCCCGTTAAGGTCAGCGGCTGGCCAGCGGCCACTGATTAAGGCGGATGCCGCGCTGCGGGGCGCTCTCGGCAAAATCATTCAGCACTGCCCGCACGTCCGGGTCCAGATAGCCGACGCTGTCGTGCTCGACGATCACCACGCTCTTTTCCGGAATTTTCGCCAGCAGGGCCAGCAGATGCGGATTGTGCATAAAGGTCAGATTCTGCTGGATGCGTAGCACGTAGTGGTCATCGTAGCGCGCCAGCTGCAGCGAGTGGCGATGGCTGCGCCAGAGGCTGAACGCCATCTGGGTGGCAAGACCAATCCCGATCCCCGCCAGCATGCCGAAGGCGATAATCCCGCCGATGGTGGCGAGGAACGGGACGTACTGCGCCGCCCCCTGGCGGAATTGCTCGATGAACAGCCGCGGCGTCGCCAGCTTATAGCCGGTATACAACAGCACGGCGGCGAGGCTGGCGAGCGGGATCAGGGTCAGCAGACCGCTGAACCACAGGCCGCAGATCAACAGCAGCACGCCGTGGATAAAGATCGACAGTTTGCTCTGCGCGCCGTTGCTAACGTTCACCGAGCTGCGGACGATGACCGCGGTGATTGGCATCGCCCCCAGCACGCCGGAGAGCAGATTGCCCACGCCCTGGGCGACCATTTCACGGTTCGGCGAAGGCGGCGGATTTTGCGGGCGCAGCTTTTTCAGCGCCTCCTGGCTGAGCAGGGTTTCGAGGCTGGCGACCAGCGCCAGGGTCACCGCCACCACCCACACCGACGGATTGCGCCACGCGCTCCACGCCGGAGACTCCAGCTCGCCCAGCAGCTCGCCGAGGCTGCCGAACGCCGGCAGGGTAATACGCGGCAGGGCGGCCAGCTGCTGCGGCGCAAAATGGGTCAGCAGCAGGGTGGTCACGCAGCCGAGCAGGACGGCGATCAGCGGCCCGGGGATCCAGCGCAGGCTCTTCACCCGGCGGATAAGCGGCGAGCCCCACAGCCAAAGCACCAGAAGGCCGCCCGCGGCGACGGCAATCGCAGTGACGGAGAAAGCAGCATTGCCCTGAACCACATCGGCAAGCCCGGTCTCTTCCGCCGTGCCGAGCGCGACGGGGATTTGCTGCATAATCAGCAGGATGCCGATCGCCGCCAGCATGCCTTTGATGACGCTGGCGGGAACGAGGGAGATAAAGCGCCCGGCCCGCAGAATGCCGAACAGCAGCTGCAGCACGCCGGCCAGCACCAGCGCCATCAGGAAGAGGGAGAAGGAACCCAGGGATTCAATGGCGGCGACGACGATGGTGACCAGTCCGGCGGCGGGGCCGCTGACGGCGAAGCGGGAGGGGCTGAGGGCGGTGACGACCAGGCCGCCGATGATGCCGGTCAGCAGGCCGACGAAGGGCGGTAAGCCGCTGGCCTGGGCGATGCCGAGGCACAGCGGCAGGGCGACAAGGAAGACGACGATGCCGGCGAGAGAGTCCTGACGAAGCGTGTTCATGGGGCGTGCTCCTGCGGTGAGAGGTGTTCAACGAGGGTGGTTAAATGGCCGGAAGCCAGATCGTAGACGCAGCCGTGCAGGCTGAGCGGCCGCCCGCTGGCGAGCACCGTCTGCACCGGCTCACTCTCCAGCAGACGGGCGAACTGGGCGCGAACGTTGGCTTCCACCAGGGCATCAAGGGCACGGCGAGAGGGCTCCGCGTCGGAACTGGCGCTGGCACTGGCGGCCGGGGAGGCCGCAACACCACACCCATCGGCGATCTGCGCAATTTCGTGATGCAGGGTGTGGCGCAGCTGGCCGATGCGGCGAGCCAGCGCCGAGGATTCCTGCGCCAGCGGCAGGGTGGGCAGAGAGAGCGCCGCCTGCACGCCGCCGCAGCCGTAGTGGCCGCAGAGCACCACCCGCTCCACCTCAAGGTAGTGGAGGGCATATTGCAGGACGCTCATGACGTTGTCGTCGGCGGGGTCGAGCATATTGGCGATATTGCGGTGGACAAAAAGCTCGCCGGGCTGGCTGCCGGTGAGCACCTCGGCGGGAACGCGGCTGTCGGAGCAGCCGATCCACAGCGAGTGGGGCCGCTGCCCGTCGACCCATTTTTCGAAATAGTCCGGGTCATGCTGACACTTTTGCAGCGCCCAGCTGCGGTTGCGGGCCAGCAAAGGTTTTAACGTCGTCACAAGTATTCTCCTGAGTTAATTCATCGAGTGAATATGTCCATCAAGACTCGTACAGCGACTAGTAAAAATAGTGTTTACCGGAACCCTTCACGCCTGAGGAAAATCCTGGAATAAACGGCAAAAAGAAAACTTTTCATTAATGTAAAGTTATAAAAATATTGATGAAATTAATATTTTGCTGCGAGGCGGATGAATAACTAAAAGGCATTGGCTAAAACTTTCTGGAATATATGGGAATGGTGGTGGGTGGGGTTAGGGGGAATAGTTGGGGAGTGGATATTGGGGGATTTGTTTGGGGGGAGATGGATTGTTATAGGGGTGCAGGTGAGAGTGAGGTGAGAAAAATTTGAGATAAGTTTGAGTGGGGTTTGGGAGTGCTGGGGTAGAAGGGGGATGGCTGGCAGGTGGAGTTGGGGGCGCGGGGTTGTGAGAGGAGGGGGGCTGGTGGCCGTCGCGGTATAGAACGGCGGCAAAAGGTGACGCCGCGCAGGATAGCGCTGTTTTTTTCAACACTTAGCGCAATGACGACACGCTGTCGCTTGCATGGCCGCCGCCGACAGGTATAATCCAGAACGTTTCCGCATCCCCTTCAGTGCCGAAGTGGCGAAATCGGTAGACGCAGTTGATTCAAAATCAACCGTAGAAATACGTGCCGGTTCGAGTCCGGCCTTCGGCACCATCGGAACATCAATAGACGTCAACGGACGTCTTTTTTTGTGTCTGAAATCCCCGCCATACAAGGCCTTCCGCGATTTTTCTTTCAACGGAAGTCAATCTGAGTCAACCCACATCTAGTCGCTTGTGAGTATAGAACCGAGTATATATGCTGGTTCGATAATGGTTGTATACTCACGGTGGCTCATGGAAGGAGAACTTTTATGGCTCTGACAGATATCAAAGTGCGTTCTGCAAAACCGCAGGAAAAGGAGTACACCCTTGTCGATGGGGATGGCATGTTTTTGCTTATTCACCCTAACGGCTCAAAATACTGGCGGTTCCGCTTTCGCTTTGGTGGTAAGCAGCACCTGATCGCATTTGGTGTTTATCCTGAAACATCGTTAGCCGAGGCGAGGCAGAAGAGGGAAGAGGCTAGGAGGCTTGTTGCTGCAGGTATCGATCCCCGTCAACACAAACGTGCAGTGAAAGAAGAGCAGGCGAAAGAGGCGATCACTTTTGAGTCTGTGGCGAGAGAGTGGCATGCCGCTAACAAGAAGTGGTCAGAGGATCACAGTCGACGCGTACTGAAGAGTCTGGAAGACAATCTGTTCCCTACAATAGGCAAGTGTAGTATTGAAGAGCTAAAAACTCGCGATCTGCTTGCACCCATTAAAGTTGTAGAAGCAACTGGCCGCCTTGAAGTTGCTTCTCGTCTTCAGCAACGGACAACTGCCATCATGAGGTATGCCGTTCAAAGTGGCCTCATTGATTACAACCCAGCCCAGGAAATGGCTGGTGCAGTTGCTTCCAGTAATCGTGTCCATCGCCCTGCACTTGAGCTGAAACGCATACCTGAATTGCTCCACCGAATTGACGGTTACACGGGACGCCCTTTGACCCGCTTGGCTGTTGAGCTTACATTGTTAATCTTCATTCGTTCCAGTGAATTGCGCTTTGCGCGTTGGTCTGAAATCGATTTTGAAACGGCAATGTGGACAATACCGGCTGAACGAGAAGCTATTGAAGGAGTGAAGAATTCACAGCGTGGCTCGAAAATGCGTACGCCTCATTTAGTGCCGCTGTCTCGCCAGGCATTAGAAATTCTGAAACAGGTTCACAAGCTTAGTGGTGAGCGTGATTTTGTTTTCGTTGGCGATCATAACCCTCGTAAACCGATGAGTGAAAACACGGTGAATAAGGCGCTGCGTGTTATGGGATATGACACTAAGGTGGAGGTTTGTGGGCATGGCTTCAGGACTATGGCATGTAGCTCGTTGATTGAGTCAGGGCTGTGGTCAAGGGATGCTGTAGAGCGGCAAATGAGCCATATAGAACGTAACTCAGTACGTGCGGCTTACATTCATAAAGCAGAGCATCTGGATGAACGCAAACTGATGCTGCAATGGTGGGCTGACTTTCTGGATGGGAATCGGGAGAGAGGGATTACTCCGTTTGACTATGCAAAAGTCAATCGGGGTAATATGTAGTGTATGTGTTTAATTAATATACAACCAATCAACCAGCTTCCAAAGTGAAGCTGGTTGATGGATGGACTTGACCCGGCATCTCTGGATGTGTTTCGTGGACGGACAGGAAAATATACAATTTTGAAAATGCTCGTAATGAATGTGTCAAAGAGCCTATAGATATCAGTGGGTAGCTTTTATAGAATAGGTGTATTCCTACTTTAGAGAACATGAAGTTATGAGCGCAATCACATTACGTAAAGCGTTGGGTGTACTTGCGAAGTCATCTTCGTTTTCCGTCACCACCGTGACACACCGTCAGAAAGATGAGTTCGATCAGTTAAAGGAACAACTCTTTGTTAAACAAGAAATTGAAACTGAATTACAACGCTATCTGGATGTTGCTAAACCCGGTGAAATCATTTTTTTGTGCGGTAGTAGCGGTGACGGAAAGTCCGAAATTTTAACCCGCTGTCAGTCAGATCCGCGTTATCAGCGGCGATTTATTTTCCATCTGGATGCCACTCATAGCTTTGCCCCTCGACAATCAGCCATTGATGCTTTGAATGAGTTATTTACTAATCATCAGCAGCAGTCATCTCCATTGCTCATTGGCATCAACACCGGAATGCTTGCTAACTTTGCCCGAGAAGGTGATGAATGCCATGAGGTGCTCCGGTCTGCAATTGACTCATTTTTATCAGGGCAGCAGGATGCAAGCCGTCCTTACCGTATCGAAAATTGTTCTTTTTTTGATTTTGAACACTATCCTAAATTCCAGTTTAACGAAAATAAAAACTATTCATCATTTATTAAAGCCTTATTAGATAACTTAACTCGTGACGATGATAACAATTTATTTCAGTTTATCTTTCGGCGCGATGAGTTAATTAATCCAGATCTAAAAGAGGTCGCAAACTTTAAATTGCTTTGCATGCCTGGAGTGCAGAATGTATTAATTACGCAGCTCTTTAAAGCGCGGTTGATTAAAGACCAGTTTGTCACGACCCGAACGCTGCTGGACTTTCTGCATCATCTGTTGATGGGGCCTGGCTACTTATTTGATAATCTCTTCATCGGTGCAGAAAATGATCTGATTAAAAAAGTTTCCGATTTTGATCCCGCCAGATTGCACACCTATGAACTTGATCAGTTTGTTTTGCGCTATGAACTGGGACTGGTTGACGCTGATCTCGATGATTTTTTAGCCGCACTTGAGCCGTTGCACATTAAGTTTGATCGCCAGAGCGTTAAGCCCGGTGACGCAACCTCCTTGATCCGGCTTTTCTGGCTGTTGCAGCACGAGTCGTTGGGTAATGATTATCATCGGAGATTTTCCGCGTTCTTTAACGAATCGTTGTTTGAACGTTACTCAGAAATCTGGCATTTGCATAGAAATTACACAGCAGATCCGGAGCAAAAAAGATCACTGAATCGCTTCTATGCTTTTGAGCTTATCGCGGGTATCCAGCGCTATGCTAACCGCAAAGCACCTGAATTAAGTATGCAAAAAGAAGAGTTCTTTTTGGGTGAGTTTGGTGGGGTAAAAATAACCGCACCGGTAGAGGTGAAGCCTGATTGGGATGCTATCCGTAATAAACATACGGCTCATCCAACTGGCTTCGATGTCTATTTAAAGGTGGGGCGAAATCCACTGCCTCATATCCATATCGGGCTTAATTTGTTCGAATTACTGGACAAGTTGAATAATGGCTATCGTCCGAATAAATACGATAAAAATGCCATCGTGTTACTGGATGAAATTGTTGAGTTGATCGCGGAGCAGGCTAAATCCAGCAGCGAAATCAAATTTTATGATGGCAGACAACGGGTTTATCGTGCAAAGGCGGATGACGATATGATCACTATTAGCGGTATGGAGGGTTAGCAGAATGTACCCTATCGCAAACGAGTTAAAAGTGGGTAACAATCAACTGGATAGTTACCTGCCTGTGCGCAATAAAAATAACGATATTAGCTGGCAATTCGTCACCGGTCTGGTCCTTAGCTACGCCCTGAAACGCAAAATCGAAGCTTACGATCCCGAACAATTCCGTGAAGATTGTAAAACACATCTGCAGGAGCTGCTTGATGAGCCTGCATTCTGGTCCGTGCTAGAACGGATGTATTTTTCCAGTCAGGATATTTTCCGTGTCTCCCCACTTTTTTTACTGTTCCACGCCCAGTTTAATGGTGAAAAAATAAGTGCCGGTTCAACGGCAGATAAACGACTTGGCACGCTATTTGCCAATTTGATGGGAGATTTCAGCCTCCGTTATCCCATACAGGACAGACTGAACTTCATCGAGCAGCAAATGCTGAATAAGCTCAATGAAAAAATAAAGCTGTTGGGGAAAGGACCGTTTGCCGAAGAGCAACCGTATCTCCCGTATATGGTAACGTGTTTTCAGTCTGATCTGGCATTTCTGGCAGAACATCCGCAGTACCTTTTACAGGAATTGACCAACACCCTACGTTTGTACGCTTTTAGCTGGTGCGCTCAACTGGCTCTCAATCTGGACAACTGGCAGGATGGCGAACCACAAAGCAAATCACTGTTTTTTATTCTTGATAGCGAAAAAGCCAGCTCCGAACGGGAAAAGGTGAAACGTTATGGTTATAAGCTGTTCGCTAGCCAGAGCGAAAAACTGTTCCCGGTTCTCTCTGCACTTGAGGTTTTGCAGTGGGGAAAAGGACAGAAAAAGCGTCCGTTATGGCAGATTTATCAAGATACTCTGAATGATTCAGACTCATCTGCCCGAGTACTTAATGACCTTAACGTTTATTTGCAGGATTTTATTGTGGATCGAGGCCTCCCGCTTCGTGAACGCGCAACAAACCTGGAAAATGCCTTCAAACAGCTCTTAGCCGTTGCCGTAGAGCAGTTTCAGGGTAAAAAAACTGACCGCGCCACGGTCAATCGTAAATACGTTAACGAGTTGGAAAACCAAATTTGCACTGACTTCATTCAGGTCCGTGGTCGGGCAGGAAAAGTGCTGGTGCTGAATCAGGATCGTCTTCTGTTACTGACCAATCTCACTGTGGGCAAAAATGACAAACTCCGCCTGCATGAACTGCTGCGTGGTTTTGAACAGCGCGGTTTTTATCTTGACAACCAGTCGGCGCAAATGCTGGTGGCGTTTTATGAACGCATGGGAAATGTAGAGCGAATGAGTGATAGTGGAGACGCCGTGTATGTCCGTAAAACAGTATGAAACCTATCTGGCAGAAACCTTTATTGAATGGGTAGGTGGCATCATTCAGCCTGGCGAGCGCTACCAGTTCAAATCTCCCGATCCCGATAATGCCCTAAAACTCTGGGAAGCATTCGTCTCTCTGGCGAACGGCAATCGGCTGGAAATTGCGTCAGGGCAATGTATTGATTGCCTCCCCTGCAATGGTGTTCAGCTTATTCCTGTACTGCATGGTGCTGAGGCTCCAGCATTCACAGAAAACTACATTTCTCATTTGCGCGATGAAGTTGCAGGGCGCAGCGGCATTTTTGCCCAAACAGCGCTGTTGATTATTCACAACAGTATGCTCGATACCCTGATTAACAGCACGAAAGACGTCGCGGCACCGGATGCTATCTGGTACCCACAAACTTTCAGTCATCAACTGGAAAAGCTCATTACCACTGATAGTAACCGTTCGGAATTGTCCCGTTGTTTGCTGGAGGATCAACTGGCGACGGTACTGGATGAAGGCGCGACGGTATTTGGTTTTTCGTCGCTGTATCGCTTGCTGGATGATGGCAATCTGGATTTCTCCGAGCTTCATCTGTTTAAAGATGATGAACTACTGAACTATACCCAGAAGCAGCTACGCACCCGACTGAATGAAAACCGGAAATTATATCGCCAGATAGAAGATAGTGTTGAACGCTACAGTGGACAGCTGGAGAATGTGCTGCCTGAGTTTAGTTCAAAATTCATTCAGGAGCATTTTTACGATAAAGATGACTGGCGTGAGCTCGATTTTTCCGACTACAGGAAAGAGAAAGAACAGAATAGCGAACAAAAACTGGTGCTGGAAAACGTCTCCGTCGAAAACGGCGAGGTTTGGCAACGGGCGAAAAGCGCCAGTAAGGCAGGCAAACGAGACATCAGCCTGCTGGTGCAGGTGCAGCCAGGGCAATCAAAGGCTGAGCTGGAATTCAGTTTCCAAGGTAATGATCTTCAGGATAACCAGATAAAGATTGCCCATAATCGCCAGTTAAAGAATGCATCTTTCTGGCGCACCAGCCGGGCGGGCGGCAAGACTTCCCGCATTATGGCGTCGGTGCCTTTTGACGGGTATCCCTGCTTCTTTAGTCTCGAACTGACCAACCGCAATAATTCAGCCGAAGAGTATAAATTTCGCCTGTTGTTGGTCGAACAAGGACAATTCTGGCTAAACGATATTCAGCACTGCTACCGCGTTGAGCCAGGTAAAGATCAAATAACCCTGCAACTGGAAGATAACACGCTACGTATTGCCGAGTCTGGCAACTTGATATGTACGTTGGATGACGGGAGCGAAGACATCGACTGCCAGCATTATGCTCTGGTGAATTTTGAGACGCTGGCAAATCAAAGTGACCTGGTTCAGTTTGCGCTCGTTTCCGGTGATTCCCGTCTGTCGTTTAACATCGAGGGGCCGGGAGCAGAAGAAGGGCTAACGTTGCCGTTGCTTTTTGACCAAAGTCGTTTCAATAAGTTGTTCAAAGAAGAGGGTAATGCAACCTGGAACCGACTAAAAGGGCGCATCATACTCGATAATACTGAACACAAGGTCGTCGGTGTACGCCAGCAGTTGTTGATACTGGAAGCCTCATTAATTGAACAACGTCTGCTAGGTACGGGAAGTGACGATAGTGAGTTTGCGCTGGATGAACTTCTTGCCAGCTACCCCGATCTCCATAACGCCTATGAGCAGTTATTTGCCTACTATCATCGTCGTAACACCCTACCGAGTCTGGTGTCGTGGTCAGCAGAATATCGCACACTGGTCAGCTACATTGTTACTACGTTTGAACAGTCACTCCAGCAAATCGGCCTGAGCAGAGCGCTGACAGCGCAGGAGAAACGTCTTCTCCATCTGGGGATCTGCCGCAATGATAGCCATGAGCGTCTCTCACCACTGCACCCATTAGTGCTGGCCTACCATCTACAACTGGCAGAAGCTATCGTTGCGGAGTCGGAACAGAACGATTCGGCTTCATTTGCCACACTACCGCCGATCACTCTCGATCGCCTGATAGTTTCCGGATTAATGCCGTTTGTTTACCACAGTGAGCATGAATACGCGCAACTACAGCCGGTGGAAGAAAACCGCTTCTGGATTGACGCAGTTCCCCAGCGGCAGGTCAGCCATGACTACGTTAAACGTCTGGTAAAAGACAAACTCAATGAGTTCACGGACGCTTACGCCCGGTTGTTCCAGAGCGCTGAAAACAGTGCGTTGATTATCAATGCCATTAATCAAGGGAATGCCAAAGAACTGTTTCTGGGATTAGTAGAATATTTTAAGCAAGAAAAAGAGCACGCTATTTCGGTGCATGTGAACTGTTACGATGAACGTTTGCTACCCAATATGTTCGATCACTTTGCCGAAAGTGGTAGCTACGAGCAGCTTAAAAACGATCTCGATCTGAACAGCGGCGTATGGCGGGCAGAAGCCGATATGCTGATTGACCTGCTGCGTAGCCGGTTAACGTTCAGCAAGTTTGTCCTGCCGTCAGAAAGCGACAAGCTGGCCTATGCGCATCTGGCATTTTTCACCAATACAGCACCTGTGGATTGCCGCCAGATCCGCATTGAAGATGCATCCAGCGGGGTATTGTGTCATGGGTTGATCGCTGGGGAAGGTGCCGAAACGCAGGGGGATGCTTACTTTACCGCCTTTGGACTGCGAGATGTGGATACTGAGTCTTATTGCGCCCTGCGTCTTGCCAGACTAATCGGCTGCCTGTGGCAACCCGCACGTCAAAGCAACAGCCAGTATCATGGACAAGGGATCGGCCTGGCCGTGAGCGGTAATTTTAAACAGCTGCTCAATTACTCCTACAACAGTGCGCTCTGGACCACCATCATTGATCCAAAAGTCACCCTCGACTTTTTCACCAGTCAGAAAGATGTGGTGCTTATCCACTATTCTGACCAGTACACCAGTTGCGCAGGCTACGATGCCGTCACCGTCACGAAGCAGGTTGATTTGTTCCTGCGGTTGCTCCAGACAGGAAGTCAGTCAGGGCAACCTGCTGTTGATAGTCAGCATTTGCTGGCTGAATTTAATGCCTTTAACGGTGAATGGCTGCTGAAAATGCTACGCTCCAGTGAAAGGGAGCGTAAAGAGAAACACGGCATTATAGGCGCGTACAAATTTGTGCAATCCATGCTGCACCAGTCCGATATTTGCTGGATTCCGCTATCGGTGGCCGAAATGATCCGCGTGTCCGGCAATGTCGGGCTGAAAATGAAAGAGACTGATTTATCGAGAAATTTACAGGGTTATCGTAAAGGTGCCATCTCTGATGATGTACTCTTTGTGGGATTCAAAGAAGACCGCCTCTATCTGTTGCCGCTGGAAGTTAAAACCGGGGCGCGACCGGACTACAGCTATGCAGGCCAACAGGCTCGTGAGTTGAAACGCTACTTACAGCAGGACATTTTGGAACCACAGACGCTGGCATCACAGCTGTACCGGGCGCTCTTTATACGTCAGGTGCTGATGCAGGTGGAGAAACTGCGCCTGTATGGAGTGCTGGACAGCGACAAACTGGCTCCCTTGCTGGATCGACGCGAATGGTGGTTAACGGGTGACTATCAGTTAGGTGAGTTGACCGACTATGCGAACGGCTTCGTCGTGGCTCATGTAGACAGTGGAACTTGCTTCGATCTTTCTTATAAAGAGACAACTGAGAATATTTTACAGATCGAAATCCCTTATTCACTGCTGCCTTCGCTGATTGCTTCGCAGGGGGATGAACCACCGTTGGCGGAACGATACCGGGTGCCGGAAAAATATCGGCTTAAGCCAGAGTGTGATGCCAGCTCGTCACAACGCGAAGTCGTAGTAGAAGTAGCAATGCCGACTGCTGCACAGTCAATTTCAGAACCAGAGTCGTTACAGCCTGCTGTTCCGGTGGTGACACCTGATATTAGCGATACTCCATTACAGATCCTGTTTGGTCATGATGCAGTGCGTCAGAGCCCGTTACATTGGGAGCCAACCAACACCGCCAAGTTCATGAATACCAATACCGGCATTATTGGAACGATGGGCACCGGTAAAACCCAGTTTACTAAATCGCTGGTCACACAACTGATACGCAATCAGTCCTTTAACGTTGATGGTAAACCAATCGGCCTGCTGATCTTCGACTATAAGTCGGACTATGTAGATGATGCTTTCTTAGATGCAACGGGGGCGAAAAAGTACAAGCTATTTAAGCTGCCTTATAATCCATTATCTCTGTTTGGCGATACGCCAATGCTACCTATCCATACCGCTGGTGGATTATCTGAAACGATGGCGAAAGCCTATGGCCTGGGCCATAAGCAGCAGCTTAAATTAGAAAATCTGATTTTAGAATGCTACGAAGCTGCGGGGATTTCACCAGAGGACTCAACAACATGGTCAAGAACCGCGCCAACGATTGAAGATGTATGGCAGCGCTTCCTTGATCAGGAAAAGGTTGAAGAAGATTCGCTTTACGCAGCGCTTTCTAAGCTGGCGCGTTACAAGATATTCGAAACCATCCCGGAGAAGATGACCAGCTTGTACGAATTGATTGACGGCGTCACCGTGATTGAACTGGCTGGCTACCCGCCAGAAGTGCAAAACCTGGTGGTTGCGCTCACGCTGGATCTGTTTTACGCGCAGATGCAAAAGCGCGGTAAACCGGTGGTGCGGGGGGATTATCGTCAGCTCACCAAAATGATTCTGGTGGACGAAGCCGATAACTTTATGCGTCAGGATTTTTCCAGTCTGCGCAAGATCCTAAAAGAAGGCCGTGAGTATGGTGTTGGAGCGATCCTGTCAACGCAGGAGATTACTCACTTTAAGACTGGGGAAAATAATTATGCCTCCTATATTTTAACTTGGGTGATCCATCGAGTATCCGAGATTAAGAATGCTGATATCAAGGCTGTATTTAACGTTGATGATAAGAGCGAGCAGGAATCCTTGATGGGGAATATTCGCCAGCTTGAAAAGCATTTTAGCCTGTATGTGGATGGGGATAAGCAGGTCAAAAAGATGCGTGATCGAGCGTTTTGGGAGCTTATATAATGTTAATTTACTCTACAATTTTTATTCAAATAAAAATGATGGGTTTTCTAATCTATCGAGGGCTATTGTCATGCCTAAAATAAGAGATAACCAATGGAGAAATGCCTTTGATGAGCTTTTTAATAGGCTTGGAAATGCTTTCAAAAGCATTCTTTTTATCTCATTTTTTGTTGGTGGTGTGGTTTTTATTGGTGGCGTGGGAATCTGGTTCCCATATATTTTGGCTACTAATGCGGGTGATGAGCATGTTTCTTTTCTTGAAAGTATAAATGTTTTCACATATTCATTCGCAATATTAGGAACCCTATGTCTAGATATAATACTAAGCAATAAAAAATCACGTGATCTCTTGGGGTTAGGTGTCCTAACTGGAATGCTTGCATTAGCTCTAAGCATTCTAGGGTACATGGGAACAAAAACAGGTAGCTCATGGCTTGTAAATATTGGTGCATTATTGACTTTGGTTATTTATATTTTTGCCACTGTAAATGATGATAAATTTGACAATAATGAAAAAAGTTCTGAAGACAAATCACCAGGGTCTACAGGGTATGCTACTGCAGAAGTTGCTAAAATTATTGATGGTGGAAATAATGAATAGATTCCCTATGAAATTACCTGCAATAAGGATTGAGCAACCATTAGGGGAGTTTTATGTTGTCTCAATTACAGCGGAAACTTTACTCAAGGTATGTTACACCATAAGAGCGGAGATACTTGATGATGTTGAAGAAAAATCCGTTTCTAATTTTGGTACTTTTATTAATAAAATAGTTGGAAATCAACGTTCAGCTAATACATCTAGGTTGGAAGAAATAAAAAGATACACTGAGACTGTAGATGTTAGCTTTCCAAATTCTATTATACTGGGTGTAAACTATCATCCTGATGGAACCTTGGTTACTAATGAAGATGAGCGTTGGACAATAGAAAATGTTGGGGATGGTTTTTACAATTTAATAATACCTAGTGAAGAAAAAATGGCATCGATTATTGATGGGCAACATAGGGTTTTTGGGTTTGTAAATTCTCGTAGAAAAGATATTAATTTGCTATGTTCTGTTTTCTTGGATTTGCCGTTAGCTTATCATGGGAAAATTTTTACAAATATAAATATCAACCAACGTAGAGTTGATAAAAATTTAGCATATAATCTATTTCAGTTTGATATGGAGCAAGGTGAGCCATCATCATGGTCGCCAGAAACATTAGCAGTTTATTTTGCAAGGGTGCTCTCTGAGGATAAAAACTCTCCGTTGCATGAGAAAATAAAACTTGGTGTGATTAATGGCAACTCAAGTTCAACCATTTCAATGGCATCCATAATTGATGGTGTGCTCTCTTTGATTACAAACAATCCTAAGGCTGATAGAGATAAGTTACAAACCAAAACAGTATCAGAGGGAAGGGATAGGAGTATGCTGTTTGATGTCCCATCGAAGGCTCCACTTCGTAATTTGTATATAGATAAAAAAGATAAAACACTTTATTTGATAATACTCAATTTCCTCGCGTCTATTGTTGATAATTTGTGGGGCTATGATGTTTTTAGAAAAACATTAGGTATACAAGCGTGCTTCGATTTCTTAAAAGTGGCATGCCAAGAAAATTATAGCAATGAAGAAATTAATTTATTGGTTGAGAGAATTAAAGAAATTGATTTTAATAGTGATTTTTTTGGCGTCCAATCAAAACTGAGAGCAAGATTGAAGAATGTCATGTTAATATCTGCAGGAATAAAAAAATTAGAAAATTGTAATATTAGAAATGAAAGTGAAATAAAAGAATACAAGAGAGTATTAAATTTAAGCTAGGCTAAGTTAAGGCTCCCAAGTGGAGCCTTTTATTTTTCGTATTAAATTGAATTTGCCAGAGAGTGTAAAGTGCGATAATTTCTTAACGCCGCAATTCCATCCTCAACATGCGCCGCCCACGCCTTAATCATCGCCTTCTGATCCAATTGCGGATAAAGCATCTTTAACACCAGTTCTGTAGCTTGCAATGTTTCCCCAAGCCACGTAATTTTATCCAGCACTAGAGAACCATCAAGCTTCTTACTATCCAGCTCAGGTGAATAGCGAAACTCACTCTCCACCGAGCGGAAAAATGCCAGTCGAGCCGCGACATTGGGCGTAATCCCGGTATATCCTTTTAACTTCTTGAGCTGGTCTTCAGTCTGACGACTAAGCACCATTCGATTCGGGAGCATCAGACAGCCTCCTTGGTTAGTTCCCAGAAATAACCGGGTTTCAGCGCAGATGATTTGGTATGTGCATTAAATACAATCTCGTAAGCATGAGAAATATCATCACGCAGTCGATCAACAAAATAACGCTCGTCTACTTCCGTATCGGTGGATAACAACACAACCTGATGGCTCGCTTCTGGGAAATAATGATTAATCAACTTATCCCGGTGCTGAGAGTCCAGACGTCCTAACGGCGTATCAATAATTACCGGGAAATCACGCCCAGAGGTTTTTGCCAGCGCCTCAAGAATAGCGATCGCATAAATCTGCTTTTCACCCGCAGAAAGCAGCTTACGATTAATTACCGAACCCTTTTCATCCACCAATTCAACATCAAATGTCTGTGGATTTATGTGCGCATTAAGCTGTAAATCCTCTTTACGAGCCAGCTTGTGGTAGGCAATTTCAAAGTTAGCAGATAATTTTTTCACTCGCGCCTGCGTTAACACATCGCTGTAGTAATCGAGCAGGTTAATGGTCTCCTGCGCATTTTTAAATGCGCTGCTCAAACCATGTTGGCTACGGGTGATGTCATGTGCTTTCTGTACCTGACGAACACAGTCCAGTTGCTGCTGTTTCGTCCGTTTAGCCTCTTCCAGCAACGAGCGATATTTTTGCCGCTGTTTTTCACGCTTATGATCGAGATCGCGTAATGCTGCAAAGAGACCCATTAACTGCTCGTCTTCCGGGGCGCGAGCAATGTTAGCAGCGGCCTGCTCCAGTTGTTGTTCAATATCTGTTAATTGATGGCGGTACATATCAAAACGCTGCCAAGCTTTTTTGCTATCCTGCTCAATTGATTGCTGGAGCATACCGGCTTCACGTTCAGAAATATCAAACAGCAAATCACCTTTTGGTTTGGCCGCCATATATGCGTCCAAATTATTAGTAATCGCTTCGGTAGCAATGGCTCTGGTACTGCTCTCACTACTTGAACGGAACGCGATATCATTTTTGAGTTGAGTTAAAAATTGATTTAACTCCGTCTCAAAAATTTTCGCCTGCTTGATCTGTGCTTCATTGGCAATTTTTTCCAGCAACCGCGCCAACGTATTAGGCGCTAACGCATAGGGCAACGATCCATCGCATTCCTGTCGTAACGCTTTTTCCAGACGCTCTTTTTCTTTTAACAGCGTTTCAACTTTCTTTTTTTCCTGTGCTTTGGTCTGGGCAAATGCGCCGCCCTGCGCATTTAACAATCCCTCATGGCGAATAATGTCCTGGGATAAAAATTCAATCCGCGAGTTGACGAAATCGGCCTCTTCCAGCAATTTCTCTGCCTGACCGGCAAGTGTTTTAATCTTTGTCTCAAGCGCTTCGACCTGCTGTTGCTGGGAGCCACCTAACTGCGCGATTTGCTGGCGTTTGACAAAAATCATCAGGTCATTTTGCAGTCTGGCGATCAGATCCAGTCCCAATAAACGACGCACCGCTGTACGCAGAATATTACCGGATTCATCTTCCGCCAACTCTGCAATCTTCTCTCCATCAAAAAAGAAAAGATCGGCAACACCGTGAGGAATTAATTCATTCAAAAACCCCTGACACTGGTCATAACTGAGTTCACTACGCGGTTGTCCATCCTGCTGCAAAGAGAGACGATCTTTCTTTCCTTTCTTCCAGCTACGCGTGACGGTGAATTCAGTCTCATGGCCGTTTTGGTTGTAGGTGAAGGTCAGTTCTACTGCGGCCTCATCCGGACGCTCTGCTGTATACGTCCCGTTGTGCACTAGTGCTCCAAGTTGTTCAACATACTCCTGCTGTTGCATTGCCGAGCCAAACGCTAAACGCCCATACAGTGCCAGTCGAATTGCCGACAAAATAGATGTTTTCCCTGCACCATTTAAACCACCAAATAGAACAATCGGGCGAGGGTTTACTTCATGCGGACGCTTTCTGGGAGCCAGATCGATAGTGTGTGTGCCGCAAAATACGCGAAAATTATGTAATACTAGTTGCTTAATGAGCACGTTCATTTTCCTCATCGACAAGAACAGACGATTCGCCCGCATCGATAATTCTGCGCTGTAAAGTCTGGAGTTCAGCTTCTAGTTTATCCACCTCGTCCTGATGAATATCCCGATCGTTGCGTTTTTGCAACGTTGCCTGTTGCTGCTGGATCTCTTCCAGGCTGCCCCAGTCTTGCTTCAAAATTGTGCCTAGCTTGTCAAAAATCCCCTGACGACGACTTAACCCTTCCATCGAGGTTTCCAGCTCAATCAGTTTCATTACCATTTCAGGTACTACGTCAAACCCTTGCGTTATTTGTACCAGCAAATCAGCATCGCTGGCATCAAAGCGAGATTGATCGTCAACCACCCAATTTAGATCCTGCTGATATACCTCGCGGTAAATCCCCGGCAATGTATCGTACCAGTCTGGCTCGTTAGGATCTTTCAACCACTCCTGGCGGATAGCGTGTAGCTCCGGCTGGGTAATTAACGTAATCGTGTGGCCCTGGGCGTTTAAATCACGCTCAATTTCCAGTAAGTCTTTTAACCACTGCTGGCGGTATTTGAGCCAGTAGGGGCCAGGAACATGCTTACGCTCTGCACTGCGATCTTCGCCGTCTTTAGCGTACTGATAGCTCACCTTACCGGTGCGGCGTTTATAGTTGCGATAGGTGTCTTTATTCACCGGATCGGTGGTAAAAGCCAGCAGATCACGATATTTCAGCAATGGCGACATCCACTCTTCGCCATTTTTGATCAGACTTTCCATCGCTTTATCTTTGGTGACTACGGTACAGGTCCAGCAGCCAAAGCGAGAGTTCCCGCAAGAGGGGGTACTGTCGTCGATCACTAAGGGACACTCACCCTGCGCGGAAGAGTCCATATACAGCGTCCATAGAGGACGATTGTTTCCACCCCACGGGCTTTCCCATTCGTCGATATCTTCAGGAGCATAGCGGAACGCGCCGCGCAGAAGTTTCCATACGTCTTCTACATCCCAAGTATCAATAGGGGTATAGATAAACGCATTTGCCAGTGTGGTATGCCGGGCCAGGCGTGAGCCATCAATTTTGTGCTTTGCAATGACCTGCGCACGGGAGGCACTTTCGCTACTACGTGAGCCGAGGACAACAATCACCTCATCAAACTGGCTGACTTTATCTTTAATAAAGTCGCTCACCGGATTGATTTTCATACGCTCGGTACACCAGCGAAAACTACGGGTTGGGGCCGGATAACCTTTCCCCAGTAAATTGACCCAGAAGGTTTCATTTGTTTTAGGCGTTACCGCATGTTGAGTGATCGGCAGGCCATTACGCTTTGCGCCTGCCTCAATCTGCAACATCGTTTTCTTAATTAAATCTACTACCACTGGTGTTTCCACCAGCGTATCGGATGACACTACAAAAACATCTTTGCTGCGCATTTCCGGGGGCAAGCCAAGCAAGGCCAGATACACCAGCGTGATCACGGCGGAAGAATCTTTCCCGCCGCTATAGCCAATTACCCACGGACGCTTATCCGCACAATAAATTCTTTGAACCTCAGCAACATATTCGGCCAGAGGGCGGCCAGCGAACTGCTCCTGATTAATAAAATCTTCGTATTCGGCCAAATCGTAGGCCTGAACTAATTTACTCATGAGACAACCATTTGAGCTTCAAGCTCCTGTTCTTCAGGAGTGAGGGGGATTGAGAGCGCAATTTTTAGCGCATTACAGGTGAGCTGGATCGCCGTACTGGTTTTACTCAGTTTGCCGTGCTGCATCGCACGTTTGACGAGATCCGGGTTGTTTCTGCGCCAGTTAAAAGTTTTAAGTGCAGCTATTTTCTCCGGCCATTGCTCAGGATAATCCGTTAGCAGGGAATATCCCAGTTGCCCAAGTGCCTGCAATCCAATGCCATGAGCGTGAACATAATCTTGTCGTAACTGAACCGGTGAAACCTCTTTTTTAGCCGCTAACTGCCAATCCGGCATCACGCTAAAAATAGCTTGCCAATATTGGGTAGCTATTTGTGTGCATTCCTCAAAGTTATTCTCTTTGGGATCTTTACCCAACAATGCGCGGGTAGCCTGCTTGATGCTGCTCAACGTAAATAACTTATTCGACCGCTGACTGATGCCAGATTTTTCCAGTTCTGTCATCCCTACAAACGGCGCTATAGACATCGCCAGATAACGTGCCAGATTTGAACTGGCATCGCGATGATCGTATAAAGACGCCAGCGAAGGACTGGGGCGAATGGCGTATTTATTCAGATCGGCGAACATCTGCTGGCTACGTTTTAAGCCTTCATCAACAAAGAACAACACCGGAATATTATCCTGCCCAAGTTCCGGGCGAGCGTCTAAAGCGTCTTCAATTGCTTTACGGCGATGCTGGCCGTCGTTAATGAGGATTTGTGCATCCATTGGCACACATAACGTCCCCAGATTGTTAGAGCCGGGGAATTCATCAAACTGGACGTCAACAGCGATGGACGCTGTTAGTGCAGAAAACACATAATCTTTCGGGTTTTCCAGAAGATAACGAACCATTTCGGGGATGCGTGATTTATTCAGCGTGCGCTGCGCGCGTAGCTCAGGCGGTACGTCATTTTCATCAAAGCTGAATATTTTGGGGATGATGCGCATCGGGCACGTGGCGATGTAGAAAGGACGACCAGCCTGAATGCCACGTATAGCTGGAAAAGAGTAGCAGTAATCTGCATCAACACTAGCCATGCTGTAATCCGTAAAAACATAAGGTGAATTTAGTTACGTTATATTTTACGTAATAATGGATGGGATTTACAGCGCTTTGACGTGAAATTTTGCGTACTAAGATTGGTTTTACTGTAGATTATTTGTAAAACGAATATATTAGGAGGTACTGCCCAGCTACTATGCCTTCGAGTAAAACTCGTAGTACGGATAGGATGTATCTGAAATCAGGAAATGGACGCAGCAAGCCTCGGCTAGATAACTAACCGTAATAAAAGGCTTTTCTTCGTGCAATGTAAGACAAGGATAACCAGGCAGGGGGCATGAAAGATAATCGTTTTGATAGATCAGTTTTCAGATATTGATCGTTGGTGCCGATCGATAAGAGGTGTGGTTATGCGACACTGTGCGTTTACAGTACTGTAAAGCTGAGTTCTGCCAGTCGTGGATAATGCGCCATCGACTGTTGTAGTAATGCCCGTATGTCAGGTTTTCTCTCTGCATAACCTACGGCGAGAACACCCCCCTTACTTCGCAAATTTAACTGGTATCGTCAGGGTATCCAGGTCTTTCATTTCCGTGCTGTAGATATGCTGCTCGCACGCCGGGCAGCAGCGGATACCATAATATTCACGCTGGCAGAGTACGCAGAAGTAATCTCTGTCTGAAGGTGCTGTGAAGGACACATCATCACGTTCCATCAGTGCATTTACGGCTTGGTCAAAAGCGGATACTGGTTTATCCCGGGCAATGATCTGGTACGCACAATGCGTTAATCGGCGTTCGTCAGTATCTTCAAGGTCATGTTCGAAATAACCGCCGCTGTCATGCGTCCAGTGCAGACGCAAGGGATTGTTGCAGGAACGGCAGAACCAGAGCCCCCTTGAACGCGGAGTCAGGTCCCGGATGTAAGTTACTTCGCCCTCATGGTTAAGGGCGGTACGAATGGTTCGAAATTGCATGGTGTAAATCCTGTCATGGGATCCTGATAGCAAGTGGCAGATAACGCAGACTCATTCTGCGCAACGTTCGGTACTGTGGTCACCGGTACGGCAGGTCAGACAATAGCGCTCACCGTGATAATCGCTGTCGCACTCCGAACAGTGCCATTCGGCCTTGCGCACCAGCGGGAGGACATCCGGGACGTAACGGCGCAGCATGCGTATCCGCCGTGCTTCTTTCGGCTCAGGGCATACGTACGGGCAATGGTGACGACCGTTCTCGGTCAGGTCTTCCCGTGTATGCTCGAACCACGGGCGATTGGTGGCCCATTCCGGGTGGAATACTAGGGAACTGCCGCAGAGATGGCAGGTGTAGCGGTCATAAGGGTGAAGCTGTGCAGTGGTTGCGCCCGTTAGACGCTGATTGCCGTCAAGGCCGATAAAAGATTTGGCGTAAATCGTCATAGTAATGGGTCCTTTGCCATACGACAGGCAGAGCTAAGCCGTCCCGGGGAGGGCAGCAGTGCAGGTCATACGACTGGTGGCGTTAAATCAGGTGGGAGATGTGATTGCGTTCGATAGATTACTGGCGGGACTGATCAATGCGTTCCTGTAGCCAGGCTTCCACTTCGCTTTCAAGCCAGCGGGAGCTTCTGCCCAGCTTAATTGGCTTTGGGAATTCACCGTCTTTAATCAGTTTGTAGAACCATTTGTCCGTTAAGCCGGTGAGTTGTGTGATAAACGCCATATCGACAAATTTGTTGGAAAGAAGGCAGTCAGGTGTAGTCATCGTTTTTCTCCTTAAGTGAATGGGAGAAGGAGCCAGGTATGGTGAGCGCAGTCTCCTTCAAACGATGTGGCACCGGCGTAATTTTTAACTGGCTTTTCGCCGCCTGCCTGCTGTCCGTGGTGTAGGAATATCACTCAACTGGCAGATAACCCCCAGGCTTTTCTGTGCCTGCTTGCTGAGGTAGCTCAGGATATACTGCATACCTCTGCGGCCCCTGGCATCGTCATAAGAGGTCACCCATTCTCCTCGCACGCGATAATGTTCTTTAGGCTCACAACGGTGCGTGTGTCCTTCTCCCCATGTCACATACTTCCAGGTGTCCCTGAGTGCTTCAAAGACAGTCCAGACCTGGCGATGCTTCTGACCGTTGAGGTAAAACGCGGCGTGGATGTGGTAACCATGCTGTTCAGTTTGTTCCAGTACCCATGCGTAACCCACCAGCCCGTTGATATCCCCGCAGCGTTGAATCAGTAATGTGATATCCGCTACTGTCGAATGAATATCTCCCTCACCATGCGAATCGCTGTCCTGAAGGTAAGAGAAGTCCACCCGTAGCATCAGTAGCTTGGAATAACGCTCAAATAACTTGTCCTGATGTCGTCGTAGCTTTCGGCTCAGGGCTGTGTGCTGAACGTAACTGAGATTGATATCGGTCGTGTCGTGGTAGCTCATGTCTGATTCTCCATGTGAGTGTAATCGTCATGGGAATGGACACTGGCGTCAGTTTTGAAATGGGTGCAGTAGAGCGGTAAGTATCGCAGTACCCTGATGATTGCCGTGCCAGGGCATCGCTCATGGGAGTGGAGGGCTACGAAAGTGCTTCTCTATAAAATATCATTTTATTCCTTAATTAATTGATTTCGGCCCCATGGTCATGCACTTCAAGGCAGGAGCACTTGCTCATCTCATTGCGTTGACCTTGTCGGCACCTTCGCCAATTTTGACCAGATGATTTTTAAATTATCTTACCAACTACAGACTCTTCCCCGGACCTGACTCAGCAGCATAAGAGAGACGAGTTTAGGCCGTTTTTCGTTATACTACTGTGATAAATAGGCCAGAAAGAGGCGGAGAAGGCAGTTTGCAGAGCATTTTGGGCATAAAACCCAGTATTAATGGCATCTGTAAGTGAGGGAAATAATTAAAAAACGACAATATACGTCATAAAAGACGACGATTTATTGTATTAAAATCGAGTGGTTTCATACTAAAAAACAAACATGATAAACGTCAGAATTCGTACAGTTTAAGTGTGAGAATTGTGTGATCGGACGAGTGACAATTTCGATGTTGCAGCGAGTTGGGAGGAGCGAGGGATGGCAGGCCTGAAGGATGACTTTAGAGTGTTTGACTTACGCCGGGAAGACCTGGCCTATGAGAGTCCTAACCAAAGGTGGGGGGAAATCAGCCATCAATATTTCTTTGTTGGGTTTGAGCGCCTGGAGGAGGATGAAAGGCCTGGTAAGGATGAAAAGTTCAAAGCTCGCTTCAGGATGTTCGATATGCTGGACAAACTTTATCTGAACCAGGCGACCAGCGATGGGCAAGAGTTTAGAAGACCGAAGACGAAGTTTCGTGATTCTCAGCCAATCCACAGCGAACAGTTAGAGAAAAAGTGGAAAGATGCGCTTGTAAAAGCGATCTCTGATAAAGAAAAGGCATTATCTTATCTCAGCGAGAACTATCGGAAGGTTGTAAGAAAGCATCGTCAGGTTGAAATGTTGACTCTGTGTTTTTATTTACCTCTTGATAAAGGTGAGAAGATGCTGAACATACGGAGGAAAAAAGATGACTCTCGTTTCAGACTACAACTCGCTGAACTTGAACGACGCTTTACCTTGATGAGGAAAAGGATAATTGCGGATCCGCTTTATAAAGCCGTCTGTGGTTATTCGCGAGTGATACTGATAAATGCTAGATTTGAGCCTTTCTATCTGGTGAATTTCTTTTTCAAAAAACATCCAGACAGTCGGATAGACAGCTTAGTCTCATTAGACATTTACAGGAAATGGGTTCAATCGGGTAAGAAAGAAAACAAATCTGGTGAGCAGGTTGGATATTATTGCTTTAAGGATGCATCCCGACCACATGTTCCAGAAGACAGTGGGCTATTTATTCGCAGGCCAGACCGAGTAATCGATGTCGGCCAAATTTCAGACCCGATCTTGTTCGTTTTATCAGAAGAAAGAAAATTCGAAAACAACCGCAAAGATTATCTGGCTTTCTTTCGCCTTCAGGCCCAAATCTATAATGTTATTCCAGGTGCACGAACCCTGACATGTTCTGACGATTTTACCTACATCAATGCAGCCGAGAAGAAACGCAGAAAAGCCAAAAAAGAAGACCTGAAGAAGAAATCCAAAACAGCATTACCTGTCACTGAAACTTCAGCTGCACCCGGAAATGATCTCTATGATAAAAAGGGCTCTCCCGAGTTGGCTTACCTGTTCGACGAAATAAATGATGAGCTGCCTTCAAACTTTGAAGAGCATATCTTCGGGATTTTAAAAGAGGATAAGCCGTAACAATCCTTTGAGTGGTAGCGGATCGACGTCAGAAAATGAGCCAGTGGCTATGGTTTCTCAGGCAAATGCGGCACATAGTTGAAAATTCAACCAGCCACCAGGTGTCATTTCAGTCATGTTACTGGATAGTTCAACGTCTGCTATGAGCGAGGAGCGGACATTTTCTTGGAGCAAATGACTCTGAAGTGGCAAGATGATTATCTGCAATTCATAACAAATTTTTGGTGTACTACGAATGAATGTTGCATCGGTCAAAGGAGATTACTGATGATGAACGAACGCTACCCAGTGGACTTAGTTATTTCGCTTCAGGACTTCAATGCTTCAAACTGGAAGGATTCAATTGCGCAAGCTACCCGTGAGGGTTATCCAGCTATGTGGCAAGCACTGTCGAGTGCTGCGCGTGAGGCTATTGATCAGGGGAGAATTGAAAATGGAAAGGTATTATGGTTGCTTGCAGATGCCTGTTCGATGATGCTTTCGCTATCAAGTCCTAATGAACCCTTCAAACCTTATGCTGTCTACCATGACCGCAGGTCAGTTATTCCTGATGATCTTTCTAATTCAGATATTCAATTCTTCGCTGATATCATTGATGAGGTAGACAATGATTGGCTGAAAGCACGACTCAGTGATTTAGTTTGGTTGAAGAGCAAACCACGTAATATCCGATTCGCCCTGAAGGCTATCGATGCTTACCGCAGTCTTCCTCTAGACACTGAAACATGGCTACATGGAGGACGAGACTGTTGGCCTCGCGCCATAGTCTTGGCCCGAATGCTTAGAGACGGAGCTGGTGATAGACTCCAGCAAATAGAGACGGCAATTGTTGCTGCGTTTAATGCGTCTATCCGAGCCGACGGTTTTCTTGGATTGTGGTTGGCTGACCTTCTAAAATCGAACCGTTTAGGGTTGTCAAATCTGACGGATATCTCTACGAAGCTAGAAATACTGGCTCGCGAGTTTGATGATGAGGGGGATTTGCATAAGTCGAGGGAGTATTTTTCTGCTGCTGCCAGTTGGTATAAGTTGATTCCTGACGAGGCAAAAGCTGCAGAAATGACAGTATTACTCGCTGAAGGATGGGTAAAAGAAGCCGTTGAGCGAACCGCATCTGAAAGCCCTAGCCACATGGTGGCGGCGAGCTTTTATGAAAATGCCATTCAGATATACAGAACAGTTCCTCGGGCCGTACGCTCGGTTTATCAGGTCGATGAGCGAATTGCCGAGTTGCGAACCCACCTAAATTATTCTGGAGAGAGAGCTCTAGGAGAGATGAGTGTATTTCAAACTCGTGGAGTAGATCTTACTCAGCTCATCGAAAACGCGAGGGAATCTGTCACAGGGAAATCTGCAGAAAATGCGTTGCTCGCATTTGCGAACATATATCGTGGCGTAAATGCAGATAAAATGCGCAAAAGTGCATTGGAAAGAATGCGTCAACATCCCTTACAATCATTGTTTGCGGCAACAGTGATGAGTGGTGATGGTAGAGTCATTGCTAAACGTCCAGCTATGGGGCTCGGTAAGGAATTGTCAGAGGAAGATGAAATTGCTATTCGAGCTGAGATGATTCGTGATTATGGAATCTTAGTTAATATTGTCGTTCAAGCCGACATCTGGCCTGCTCTTGAAATACTTTTGCTTGAGCATCGGTTGCGCGAAAGTGATTTTATCGAGTTAGCTCGCTCTTCTCCCATTGTGCCTAAAGACCGAGTTGGCCTTTTTGGAAAGGCACTCTTTGCAGGTTACGAACGTGATTTTGTTACCGCGCTTCATTTATTGATCCCTCAGATAGAACACTTGGTGCGAATGCATCTTAAACAAGCAGGAGCCAAGACCACTAATCTCGACAAGGATGGTATCGAGAACGAAAATGGTATGAGCACGTTGATGGGATTGCCAGAGGCCGTGCAAGTATTTGGCAAAGATCTTGTCTTTGAATTCGAATCGTTGTTCTGTAACGCCTTTGGTCCAAATTTGCGGAACGAATTGGCTCATGGGCTGCTAGATGAGGATGGATGCAATTCCCCCTTCGCTATTTATGCATGGTGGTTAGCTTTAAAAATAACATTCAATACATGGTGGAACTCAGTTAACCCTATTCCTGCCACTCAAGACGGTAGTGAAGAACAAGCTGTGGACTAGTTCGTGCCGCTGAAAAGTGGAGTGTGTATAAATAGAATTCTTTATTATCCTAAAAATGCAGGGGGGCTTACATGTATACATTTGCCCCTTTCATTCGATACCACACTGTGATGTTTTAAGGTCCGCTCCTGGCACAGGGCTGCTGTTGCAGCCCTGACAACCTTAGACTTCAATCGATTCAGAAATCTCTAACGCATCATCGACTTCAATGCCCAGATAACGGACCGTGCTTTCCAGTTTCTTATGACCTAACAGGAGTTGAATCACACGAAGATTCTTAGTTTTCTTGTAGATCAGGTAAGGTTTTGTTCTTCTCATGGAATGTGTACTGTAAAGAGAATTTTCGAGACCAATTTTTGCTACCCACCCATGAAAAATTCGGTTGTATTGCCGGGGTGATATGTGTTGGTTAGTACCGACCCGAGATCGGAACAGGTAGTCTTTACTGCGTAAATTGCCAAGCTTTATCAATGCAGAAACAGCCTCTCTTGTCCCTTTGGTTATCTCAAATTGGACAGGGCTGCCGGTTTTCTGTTGTAGCACCGTAGCTCTGCTTGAAACAGAGTTACCATATGCAACATCAGATACTTTGGGTTTTACCAGATCACAGCCTCGAAGCTTACTATCCAGGGCCATATTGAACAGAGCCAAATCGCGCGTTTTACCTTCCAGTTCAAGCCTGATTCGGATCCCCCAGATATGAGATATCTGAAGTGGTCTTTTTTGGCCGATGATACGGTCTTTGTTCCACGGTGATGTGTTCATACTCAAATCTCCTGAAATGTGGGTGATCTGAGTATGGCTGTCCCTCATGAGCGAAGAACGGGCATTGAAAATCGTTCTGCAGTAGCTGAAAAAATTCTAACGTAGCCATGTGTTAGTCGTCAGGGAGCCGTTCAACCTTAATGGGTGCCTTTTTATTTAATGATTTAAACTCAAATAGGTCAGATATACTGCTATCAGGCTTGCGACTGCCGCAATTGTTGCAACAATCATACTAATAAGCGGAATATATAAAGCTGAATATCTTATAAATTTATTTTTGGGTTCTAGATATTGAATAAAGTACATCTTTGCTTTAAGCCATCTGACTACCCATCTATCTTTAAATGTCTTTCTATAAAGAACACCTGAGTACCTTTGGTAATGGATGAAGTTTTTAACACTTTTTTCAATACGCTTACTTGTGATATTTTTTGCATCATAAGTTTGGTAAAGGATAAGATAACTATGAACTGCGACAGAGTCTTCAGTTTTAGGAGGTTCAACAAGAATATGAATATGACCAACAGCACTATATGTAATGGATAACACCCCACCAGATTGCATATGGTGATTAAAAGTTATTTTATCTGTTTCTATGACCTGCCGCATATTTCCAGTAAATTTAGAATTAAACTGCAAACTCAACGAATCAAAGCCAAATCCATCTGGTTCATCTTGCTGGTCATAAACACTTACCTCTATACCATTTTTATTCAATTCTTCAGCTATACCTATAAGGCTAGCTTTGATAGATGGTTTGAAGTGTTTCCAATTGACTTTTGAAATTAATTTCCTTAAAGCATCCCTTTCAAACTCTTTACTATATTGTTTTATCCATTTCATTTTATAAACCCTAGAGAATATTTCCATTATGATAACCTTTGGAGTTAACAAAGGAAATAGCCTCATAAACCAATATAGCTTAAAGTAGTGTTTGTACTCTTGATAGTGGTACAGAACGATACAGATAATCCTTGACTGGCTCCCCGTTGATCAATACATCGTGATGTTAACCATGTCCGCTTTTGGCACAAAGCAGACCCACATAGCTATTTCACTAGCCTTCATCCAGTGTTCGCTTAAACCGATTGTCAGAGCTGAGATCTAAAATTTAGTCAGTTATATATCATCTTACTGAATACCTTTACCTTTCTCTTCAACAGGCCATCTCCACCGGATGGCCTTTTTCATTCAGAGGCCAGCATGAAACATCTCTCGGGCTACGCCCTTATCCGCCGTCACCTGCGGCGCTATCCACGCTCACTACGACAGCATTTGCTGAAAGAACTCAATCAGCTCGTCACGTACGAACCAGTGATTGGCATTATGGGTAAAACCGGCGTCGGCAAATCCTCAATGTGCAACGCGCTGTTCCGTAGCGAAGTCTGTTCCGTTAATGCAGTGGAAGCCTGTACCCGTCAGCCACAGCGTGTCCGGCTGCGTTTTGGTCAGCATTATCTGACGCTCGTTGATTTACCAGGCGTGGGTGAGAGTGTTACCCGCGATGGCGAATACCGCGAGCTGTACCGGGAACTGATGCCACAACTCGACATGGTGCTGTGGGTTCTCAAGGCCGATGATCGCGCATTTGCAGTGGAAGAGCAGTTCTATCAGGATGTTTTCGCAAGGTACTGCGGGGCGTTACCGCCTGTGCTGTGGGTGCTCAATCAGGTGGATAAAATTGAACCTGCCGAGCAGTGGAATTGGCCGTCCGCTCAGCCCTCGACATTACAGGCGGAACGAATTGTGCAGAAGCAACAGGCGGTAGCCCGTCAGTTGGGACTTGCTGAGCAGGACATTCTTCCCGTTTCGGTCCGGGGGCGTTATCGCCTGTCCCGACTGGTGGAGGCCATGATAACCCGGCTCCCAAAGCAGGCCCGCAGTCCACTTGTGCCGCACCTGCAGAACGGGTATCACACCGAAGCCATCATCAGCACCGCCAGCAGCAGCTTTGGCGATGCCGTGGTGGAAGTGATTGATAAGATTATTGACCTGGCCCCGCTACCACAGGTGGCACGCATTGCACTGCAGGCTGCAACACACACTGTCGCCCGCGCAGCACGCTCCCTGTGGGGATTTTTCTTCAGCTAGTCACTTCGCTTTCGATGAGCGGCCTTGCCGTTTTCGATAAGTTTCTTTGTTTCATTACGATCGATTTTGTCGATCGAGCCGATCGATATTCATCGTTGTACATGATTAATCCGGTAGCCACATAATCCACAGGGCATTATGTGATTTGTTAATTTTAACCATCAAAATCAATGCGATGTATTGCAGGGATTGTCACGCATTAAGGAAAGTATATGCCGTTAATTCTGTTATGGGGCGGTCTGGCCTTGTTGCTGGGTTTCGTGGCGTCCGCTAACGGACGCTCGTTCTGGGGCTGGTTCATTCTCGGTCTGATAATCGACCCGATACTGGCGGGGCTGCTGTACTGGCTTATTGCAAAGGACCGCACATGAAAACATTTCTTCGTCTGTTCGGTAAGTTCACCCGCTGGTACATCACCCTCATTCTCTTTATGGCCTGCCTGCTGTTCATTATCACCACCCTGGGCAATATGGCTGGCTTCTGACAGGACACTCCAATGAAAAATAAACTGATTATTTCATTTTTACTGGCTTCAGTGCTGACGCCTTCTGTCTCGCATGCGTTTGGCAACCGTGATAGCTGGGTAAGTGGCTATGCGCAGGGAACGTCTGAATACACCATCCTCGGTAAAGGGCAATCACAACTTTATCTGGCCTGCGATAGTTCCGGCTCACAGCCAGCGACCATTATCTTCACTGATGTGAACGGCCATCAGGTCAGGATGGACAGCGGCCAGACACTTGCCATGAGAATTGATAACGCTGAAGAAGTGAATATCAGCGAAAGCGAGTCTCATGTGGGATCTGACAATGTCATGTGGGCATGGAACAAATTACGCACCGGCAAACGTGTTGTGGTTTCAGGTAGCGGGGTAAAACCTGTCACTTTCACTTTAGCGGGGGCTGCTGCAGTTATTCCTGCGTTCGGTGACAACGGCTGCGTGCCCGGATTTGCACTGTAGTTCTGCCTCACTCTTACAGGTTAAAGGAAATTTAATGAAGAAAATCATCACAGTCGCAGCACTCTGTCTGCTGTCATTTTCTTCGCTGGCCGCTTCTTCACCGGTCAGTGTCAGTGTTAGTCCCGGAAGCTACAGCCACTACTCATCGATTCGGATTACATCAAAAGTCGATTCGATTGTGATTAAGCAACTCATTGTCAACCGGGGAAACTGCCAGGATGCAGAATTCGCCAGCCCCTGGAAACCGGTACGTCTGGGATTTGGCGGGGCGGTAGCACATGAGTTTACCGGTAAGGGGCTGATGGTTCCCTGTAATGTACTGGAAGTGGTGGTCCAGACAAGCGAAGGCGCATGGCAGTTTGATTTTGACAGCTGACACCGCGCGCTTTTCCACCTTTGTTTTTCTATCTGAACGCCCTGCTCAAACGAGCAGGGCGTTTTCTTTTGCCTCTTTTAAAGGAATTACTCATGAGATTAGCCAGCCGCTTTGGCCGTATAAACCAGATACGCCGTGACCGGCCTCTGACCCACGAAGAGCTGATGAGCCATGTCCCCAGCGTGTTCGGTAGTGAGAAACATGAATCTCGTTCAGACCGTTACACCTACATCCCGACCATCACCATCCTTGAAAGCCTGCAGCGTGAGGGCTTTGAGCCGTTCTTTGCCTGCCAGACAAAGGTTCGCGACCAGAGCAAGCGGGAGCACACCAAACACATGCTTCGCCTGCGTCGTGCCGGTCAACTGACCGGGCATCAGGTGCCGGAAATCATTCTTCTCAACAGCCATGACGGCTCATCAAGCTACCAGATGCTGCCGGGGCTATTTCGTGGCGTTTGTACTAACGGTCTTGTCTGCGGCCAGTCATTCGGAGAAGTGCGGGTACCGCATAAAGGCAATGTCGTTGAGAAGGTGATTGAAGGGGCTTACGAAGTGCTCGGTGTGTTTGACCGGGTGGAGGAAAAACGTGATGCAATGCAGTCACTGGCGTTGCCAGCCCCGGCTCGTCACGCGCTGGCGCATGCCGCACTGAAGTATCGCTTTGGTGAGGAACACCAGCCGGTCACGGTATCGCAGTTGCTGACCCCACGTCGCCGGGAGGACTACAGCGATGACCTGTGGACCGTCTACCAGCGCGTGCAGGAGAACCTGATGAAAGGAGGTCTGTCAGGGCGAACCGCTCAGGGGAAAAGCAGCCGCACCCGTGCTGTTACCGGTATTGATGGCGATGTGAAGCTCAATCGCGCCCTGTGGGTAATGGCAGAAAACATGCTCGATTTTTTCGGGCGTTAAACAACAGTTCCGGCATCAGGAGATAGTTTAATGAATACACAACACCTTCAGTTCGCTGAGCAGGCAGCAATTACTGCCTCAGTCGTCCCTGACGAGTTACGAATTGGTTTCTGGCCGCAGCACTTTGGCTCTATCCCGCAATGGATAACGCTTGAGCCCCGAATCTTTGCCTGGATGGACCGACTCTGCTCCGATTATCACGGCGGCATATGGACCTTTTATACGCTTAACAACGGGGGCGCGTTTATGGCCCCGGAGGCTGACGAAGACAACGAAGATAAATGGACGCTGTTTAACAGCATGAACGGTAACGGGGCTGGACTCACCAGCGAAGCTGCAGGGATAGTCGTTTGCCTGATGGCATACAGCCATCATGCCTGTCGCACCGGGTGTGACGCGATGACTGAACACTATTATCACTTACGTGACTTCGTGCTGAACCATCCTGAGTGCAGCGCCATTATGCATCTCATTGACTGAGGAATGCCTGACATGAATACCTCATTATCCCCGGTGTCATCACAGCCTGAACTTTTTCCACTGACGGTTATGGCCCGGCATGATTGCCAGCTCCCCGCAACATCCGGATTGACACCTTATGCCCAACGGACCATCCGCCGCGCCATCAACCTGCTGGATAAATATCTGCGCCAGCCCGGCATATCCTTTACCTCAAGCACTGCTGCCCGTGACTGGCTTCGGTTACGGCTGGCAGGGCAAGAACGGGAAGTGTTTATGGTGCTCTATCTCGATAACCAACACCGTTTACTGGAGAGCGAAACGCTGTTTGCAGGTTCAGTTAACCATGTGCAGGTCCATTCCCGTGAGGTGGTGAAGTCAGCGCTTCGCTTCAATGCTGCAGCTGTCGTGCTGGCGCATAACCATCCATCCGGCGATCCAGAGCCCAGCCAATGCGACCGCAACATTACGGGCAGGCTTAAAGAAGCGTTAGCACTGGTTGATGTGAAAACGCTTGATCATCTGATTGTTGGTTCAGATGGCATTGTGTCGTTTGCAGAGCGAGGCTGGATATGAAAATCATCAGTAAACGCCGGGCCATGACTCTGTACCGGCAACATCCTGGTTCCCGACAGTTTCGCTTCAGTGCGGGCAAATATAAATGGTCAGGCAGTATCTGCCATTATGCTGGTCGCGAGGTGGAAGACATACGCGGCATTCTGGCCGTCTTTGCTGAGCGCCGTCAGGACCGCAATGGTCTCTATGTCATTTTTCGAAGTGTCACTATTAATTAATCCTTCCCTTTAATCAGGAAAAATAATGAACAATCACTCCGAATCCGGTACCAAGCCGGAGAATCCCGCCTGCCAACAGTGGGGACTAAAGCGCACGATCACCCCCTGTTTTGGAGCTCGTCTGGTACAGGAAGGCAGCCGGGTGCATTTTCTCGCTGACCGCGCCGGATTCAACGGTACTTTCAGCGACGAGCATGCGTTGCGCCTCGACCAGGCCTTTCCGTTGATACTCAAACAGCTGGAGCTGATGCTCACCAGCGGAGAACTCTCCCCCCAGCATCAGCACTGTGTCACCCTATATTACAACGGGCTTACGTGCGAAGCCGATACACTTGGTAGTTGTGGCTACGTATACATCGCCATTTATCCCACTCAACGTTAATTACTTTCACGAGAGAAAAAATGAAATTTCTACCTGCAACAAATATGCGGGCGGCGAAGCCATGCCAGTCGCCTGTGACTATCTGGCAAATGCTGCTTGCACGCCTGCTGGAACAGCATTATGGCCTGACACTCAACGACACACCATTTAGTGATGAGACGGTAATTCAGGAACATATCGATGCCGGTATATCTTTGGCCGATGCTGTTAATTTTCTGGTGGAAAAGTACGGGCTGGTTCGTACCGATCGCAGAGGGTTTAACTGGCAGGAGCAATCACCTTATCTTCAAGTTGTAGATATCCTGCAGGCACGACAAGCGATTGGCAGCTCAAGTAAGTAACCTTGATTAACCAATTATATAGAATTTATTATGCTCGCCAATAGCAGGCAGAGTAATCTGCCTGCTATTGGCGTATACATGAGGTTTGAGAGTTTACAAAATACGGGTCAAAAGTTTAAAACACTTTTATCTACTGCAATGCATTGCTGGGCTGATTTTTTTATTTCTTCTCTGGCCTTTTTTTCTATTTCATCAGACAGTATGTCGAAGATTATGCTTTCACGAAATTTTTGAGTCGTTTCTTTAGGACAGACAAGATAAACTCCGCCATATGAAAAAAAGATAACTCCTGATACTAAGCTAAATTTTCTATCCTCTGATAGCTGATACTCCCATCCTCTGCTATGAAGCATTTCAGAAGGAATTTCATCCGTTTTGACAGCAATTGTAACTGGTTCCATGATTGTCATCCCAGTCATCCGAAATGCAAAGTTGACAATCAGTAACGGAATGACGTGCATGAAGGATGATGACAGTAGTAATAAAGCAAAAACAACACCTGTAGTATTTCTCAGAGGTTTAAACCATCCACTAGAAAAATCTTGTCGTAAAAAGAAGATGCATGGGAATATATTGATTATTATTACTAATGTGCCATATAAAAGGAATAACGAGGTTTGCTGGTAGTCATCCATTCCATTTTCGATGTGTAAGAATTTGCTCAATAATATCATTGGGAAGACTACTAGCCAGCAATTGATTCCCAATAGAAAGGGTTTCATTGAATAATCTAATAGTAGAGCTTTTATCTTCGTTATTGTGTTTAGTGACTTCAGGTGAGTGTGTATATATTTTCTCTGGAGAATTAATGCAATAAAAGTACTAACAATGCCTGTCAATAACATCAAAGTTATGAAGATGAATTCTCCTGAGTCTATGTCAAACAAAGATATTAAAGCGACAAAAGTTATACATAGAAAAGAGCTCCCAGCATAAACACGTGCTAGAATTATTTTCTTTTGCTTTGACTTTGCATTATTTTGATTGCTATGTATAATGAGGCATCCTAACAAGCAAGGTAGAAACAGTACGCCACAGAACAATATAATGCTACTTAAAAATATAATTCCAGAGAAGGAGAATAGTTCGTTAAAAGTGACAGCTTGAAGGAATATATCTAGACGGCCAATCCACGTAAGATAAAACCAGATGAAAATGGCAGTGAGCGTCATCAGAACGATGCTGAATCCTGCTCCAAACCGGAGTATCCCACCATAGCTTTTGATTATTGAGTCTGACATTCTTATCCCTTAGAGCCCCTTGAATGAAGAGTTCAGATATACAGTAATATATGGAGAGAAAAAACATTTTTAACAAATCATTAGCAAAGAAGTGCAACTTCACTAAGCTTTCTTTGTCTGAGATGGAACAATCGCGTTAGGTTGCAGTGCTTCGCGTGATTTTGTAGATTCATTACTGTCTGGTTTTGAAGTAAAAAACAATTGAGTATACAACTGAGTATACATCAACCATACATGGATTATTAATTTCTTATAATTCAGTTGATTAATGTTGAAATTCGAGTCCGGCCTTCGCACCAATTCACAAACATCAATATCTAAAAAATCATTAAGTAAGTCCTTTAATCTAACAATGACCAATCATTGATCAACCACAAAATCCTCTCCGAAGACACTCACAATCCCTAAACCCTACGCTCAACATTAAACCCCACACACCATACTCCCTCACCCCCTGAACACCTCCCGCCGGTGCCACGCCACAAACCCTTCCTGCGGATAGCATGCTTTCCCCTGCGGCAAGGTAATCGGCTTACCATCAAAATCCCAGAACAGCCTGCCAACGATGCCACCGCCGTTCACCGCCGGCGAAACCTGGATGCGCATATCCTCATCCAGACCAATGGATCCCTTATCAAAAGCCTTATGGTGAATCGCGCAGAGCGCCAGGCCGTTAGGGATTTCGCAGGGGCCGCCGTGTTGCTTCCATTTGATATGAGCCGCTTCCAGGGCGACGGAGGTATTATCATGGCGCATATTGAAGCCGCAGATAGCGCACTCATAGTTATAGGCGCGCAGCACCTGCTGGCGAAAATGCGGGTCGCGCTCTTTACGGATCTGCTGCAGATCAAACCCCATCTCTTCAGCCAGTTCTTCCTGAATACTCTCCGGGAAATGCGCCTCGAGGATCTGATGGGCGAGGGTATTGATCAGCTTCTTATTTCTGTTGAGTAGCGCAAAATGCGGCTCATCGAAGCCGCCGGCGACGTGACAGAGCTCCAGCTCTTTGCCGGGCGGCTGTCGGCTGCCCTGGGTTGAGCACTGTTCGCTGTTGTGCAACTGCCAGAAGCCGTCGCCTTTCAGGCGCCAGAAGGGCATGTCCGGCCGGTACTGGCGGCGTTGCGGGCCAAAGCGTTCCAGCAGGCTATGCAGCTCATCGCGTATCTCCGAGGCGTAGTCGAACATCCGCGCATGGCCGCGCTGGTACTGTGAGAGGACGTACAGCAGCAACAGTGGCTTATGCGGCGCACGCTGTTCGCCTTTGCGCCAGATGGTGATGTTCTCGATCGCGTGTTGCAGGGTCATGCTGGAGGGCATAGCGTGATATTGGCAGCTAAATAAATGCGATGATGCTCGCAAAATCCTTGCCGATCAACCTACCAGATGCGGCGATTCTACGTGGATCGCTATTTAATTATCACTGCCAGTTATTTGTTCGAAAAGCCCATAGCTTTCTATTTATACTCAAGCTTCGCGCCATCAGATAGCTATGTCTTATGAAAAAACTACCGGACCATTTATCCAGAGAATGCATCATCGCCGCCATTCGCGCTTATGATGCAGGCGTTGCGCATCAGTTTAAAAGCGCGCGTCTGTATGAGATCGAATTTGAGGGGCGTCGGTATCCTTCAAAAGCCATCGTCGGGTTAGCGGCCACGTTTGCGACGGGGACGGAATTTACCCCGGCGGATTTCAGCGGGGGGATTAAATCCAAATGCGTGCGTCTGTTACTGGAGCAAGGATTTACGATCGCGTCGCAGGGCGCTGGCGATGACGAGGTTGCGCTTTTCCCCGATGAGGGGCAGACGACCATGGAGTACGTGGAAGGGGCGGCGATGCAGGTGGTGGTCAATCGCTATGAGCGCGACCGTCAGGCTCGTCAGGCGGCGCTTCGCCTGCACGGCTGCCAGTGTCAGGTATGCGGTCTGGATATGGCCAGCCGCTATGGCGATATCGGCCAGGGCTTTATCCATATCCACCATCTCATTCCGCTGTCCGGGATAAAACAGGACTACCGTCTGAACCCAGAAACCGATCTGATCCCGGTATGTCCCAACTGCCATGCAATGCTGCACCGGCGAGATCCGCCGTTTACTCCCGAAGAGCTGAAGGCCCGGCTGCGCCCTGCAGACTGACATCCGACAGCGCTCGCTTTACGTTCATCAAACACACCACTAACCCCACGCTACCTTACCGGTAGCGTGGGCTCACACACTCTTACTTATCCCGCGTCTCGCCAGCCTCCCAGCTGTAGCTGCCATCGGCCGCTAACCTATCGCCCAGCTCCTGATACTCGAACTGATAAAACTCAGCCTGGGTGCCGTACCCGGCGTAGTCTACCGCCGCCAGGCCGACGAACGCCCCGGTAAAGAACCCACCGTAGCTCTGCAACACATAGTCATCGGACAGCACCGCGGCATCCAGCTGGACCGGGATCTCGGTGAAGGTCACGCCATCGAAGCTGTATTCATAGCTGTAGGTCTGCTTGCGGACTTTGGTCCGGAACCAGACGTATTCCACGCCGTCCGGCACCTTGATGGCGTTATCTTTCAGGTACGATGTGTATTTCCCGCGGTTATTTTCGCCGACTTCGATGACCTTGCCGTTAACTTCATTCCAGGTCAGGAAGACAAAGCTCCAGTGGCGGTCGTTATAGTAATTCGTTAACCCGGCCATCTGCTGGTAGCTGAAGGGCTCGAATTTCACCTTCACCGCGGCGTCAAAATAGAAGGCCTGCCAGCGGCGGGCAATCAGCGACAGGTCATGCGTATTGGCTAACGAACCCTGACCGATTAAGGTTAATTTGCCGTTGCCGGTGGTGCCCATTTTGGCCGTAAACGGCACCCGCAGGGTATTCCAGTTCGGGTCGAGCGCTGGCGACGTAAAGTTATCCTGCTGGCTGTTATCGCTGGCGCTTTCGGTGAAGATGGCGTCTTTCGGCCCTTCGACGAAGGTCTTCCCGCCGTGACCGCCTTCAATACGCGGCCAGCCCTCATCGTCCCAGTACACTTTCTGGATCGAGGTTTCCCGGCCGAGGGTTGACCAGCCGCGCGGGTCGTAGATGGATTCCCCCGGGCGATTCCACGGCCGGGCGCAGAGCGAGGCGTAATACCATTCGCCTTCCGGAGTGGAGACCAGCGCGCCATGGCCCTGTTTCTGGATGTAGCTGTCCGGGGTATCGACGTTGGTTAAGAACACGTCGCCCGGTTCGGTTTCGAAGCTGTCGGCCTCGAGGGTTTTCGACCGCGCCACCACCTCCTGGTGGGTAAACACGGTGCCGCCCTGGGCGGCAAACAGATAGTAGTAGCCGTTCAGTTTATAGAGGTGCGGCCCCTCGACCAGCGCCACGGCGGTGCCGCGGTAAATGGTGCGCGCGGTTTCCGGCATTAACTTCAGCGTGTTGGTATCCAGCTCCGTTAAGGTAATGCCATCGAAGGGGTGATGGTACTCCCGGTGATCCCAGGTTTGCTGAACGATATATTTCCGGCCATCGTCGTCATGGAACAGCGAGGCGTCAAACCCGACGCCGTTCAGCTTGATCGGGTCGCTCCACGGGCCCCGAATATCCTTCGCGGTGGTCAGATAGTTGGTCATGTCTTTGAAGGCGCCTTCGGTGACCTTCACATCGGTATACACCAACCAGAATTGCCCATCGGCCCAGGAAAGCGCCGGTGCCCAAATGCCGCCGGAGGAGGGGTTGCCCTTCATGTCCAGCAGGGTGGTGGTGGAGAGCGGCGAAGGCAGCAGGTTCCAGTTTTTCAGGTCTTTCGACTCATGTAAACGCACGCCCGGGAACCACTCAAACGTCGAGTTGGCAATATAGTACGTATCCTCGACGCGAATAATACTGGGGTCGGCATTAAAGCCGCGTAATATCGGGTTTTGAATAAGTGACATTTCATTACACCTTTTAAAATGGAAAGTGACGAATCGGTCTGATTTATAATTTTTTTAACTACACGCGGATCTCATCCAGCTGACGGTTGATGTCGGTAACATGTTTATCGGAGATCGGATAAACCTGCATGATCACCATCGAAATAGCGGCCAGCGCGATCGGGATCCACACCGCGGTCATAATGATCCCGTCGATGGCGCTGGCGCTCTGCACGGCGCCGCTTTCATTAAATCCATACACCGCCAGCAGCCACAGCGGGATAGCGCCGCCGATGGTGAAGCCGATCTTGAAGAAGAGTCCCATAATGGCATTGATAATGGCGGCATTGCGTTTGCCAGATTTTAATTCGCCGTACGCGATGACTTCCGGTACCAGCGCCCACATAAAGCCGGTGGCGGAAGTTAAGCCCCACTGTTTAATAAAGGTGGCGATGTAGGCCAGCCACAGGGCGTCGTGCATCCCTTCGCGTGACCAGACGTAGGTCAGCAGTTCGCCGACGATGAACATGGCGAGGAACAGATGGAAGAAGCCTTTTTTACCAAAGATTTTTTTCAGTTTCGGCCAGAACACCGGGAAGGCGATGCCGGGAATAGACGCGACGAGACCCACGGCGCCCATCCATTCGGAATGGCCGACGACGAACTGGTTGAAGAAGCCGTTAACGGTGTTCATGAAGAACATAAAGGTAAAGGCCAGCATAAAGAACATGCCGAGGATCACCAGCGGGCGGTTATGTCTGAGCTCGTGGAAAAGGTCGGTAGTTTTGACGTTGGCGGTTTGCTCGGCGGTCGCGACAACGCGTTCTTTGGTGAATTTATAACAGATAAACAGAGCCACCGCGCCGATGATCATATAGATGGCGTACACGCCAAACCAGGCGTAGTTCGCCGACGGATCGGTATAGTTGCCCAGATTCAGCTCAAGGCCGAAAAAGCCGGTGTCTTTCAGGCTACGATCTTTCGGCGCCGCCATCTGCACAAACATCGGGAACAGGGTATAGACCAGCAGGTTGGCGCTGTTGGCCAGCATCATGCGGGTACTGGTCAGCTTATCGATCGATTCCGGGTCGCGGGTCAGCGAGGCATTCAGCGAGCCATAGGGAATATTGACTAAGGAATAAACCAGGTCCAGCGCCAGATAAATAATAAAGGCGAAAGCCACCGAACCTTTCACTCCGGGTATGGGCGCGAACAGTAATGCCGACAGGATCACCAGCGGCACGCCGGCTCGTAACAGCCAGGGGCGATATTTTCCTGCTTTCGAGGTTCGTTTATCCACGTAGGTTCCGACCATCGGATCCCAAAACACATTAATGATGCGGACAAAAAGAAAAATAAAGCCTGCCGTTGCCGTGCTGATGGTATTTACCGTCAGCATATGCAAAGCCAGAAAACCCCCAATGGTGCCGAAAACCAGGTTTTGCGCAAAGTCGCCCATGCCATAACCAATTCGTTCTCCGCGGGTTAATTTATGATATTCATCATGCCGACTGTGCATTATGTTTTTACTCATTCTTAGCAGACTCCGGTTTGTTTTGTGTAGGTGAAACACTTTCTGACACAGTTGACCTGGAAGAATCTATTACGTTTTTAAATTAAGTAATTATGTTTTTTTACTTCTGTGATCCTCGAAGCAAAGGCCTGTATCACCTGCGTTGAATCGTTATCCGCCGCTAATTTTCTGACAGATATGCAATGTGACAAAACCGGCATTTTAATTCGCTATGTTCACCTGAATTCCCCAGGAAGTGTACGCTATACGCGCGCGAAGCGAGATATTTAAAATAGTTTTATTTGCGAGATGGCTCACATTTGAGCATTTTCTCAATCGCTGAGTGAAATAACGTAATTGAGCAACCGACGATGAGAATACACGATGTGTCACAGTTGTTAATTTTCGGCTTCCTCAATTTCGGAGTTCATCATGCAAACTTATTTTGACCAGCTCGAACGCGTTCTTTTTGCCGGACCTAAAACCGATAATCCGCTGGCGTTTCGCCACTATAATCCGGATGAAATCGTGCTGGGAAAACGCATGGCAGATCATCTGCGTTTTGCCGCCTGTTATTGGCATAACTTCTGCTGGAATGGCGCGGATATGTTTGGCGCCGGCTCGTTTGAGCGTCCCTGGCAGGCCGCGGGCGATGCGCTGGAAATGGCCAAACGCAAAGCGGACGTGGCGTTTGAATTTTTCTATAAGCTCAACGTGCCGTATTACTGCTTCCACGATGTCGACGTCTCGCCAGAAGGCGCGTCGCTGAAAGAGTATTTGCATAATTTCGCCGTGATGACCGAAGTGCTGGCGGAGAAACAGCAGCAAACCGGCGTGAAACTGCTGTGGGGCACCGCCAACTGCTTTACCCACCCGCGCTACGGCGCCGGGGCGGCGACCAACCCCGATCCGGAGGTGTTTGCCTGGGCGGCCACGCAAGTGGTGACCGCCATGAACGCCACCCACCAGCTCGGCGGCGAAAACTATGTGCTGTGGGGCGGCCGCGAAGGTTACGAGTCGCTGTTGAATACCGATCTGCGCCAGGAGCGCGAGCAGATTGGCCGCTTCCTGCAGATGGTGGTGGAGCACAAGCATAAGATTGGCTTTGGCGGCACGCTGCTTATCGAGCCGAAACCGCAGGAGCCCACCAAGCATCAATACGATTACGATGTCGCGACGGTGTATGGCTTCCTGAAGCAGTTTGGTCTGGAAAATGAGATCAAGGTGAACATTGAAGCCAACCACGCCACCCTGGCGGGGCACTCTTTCCATCATGAAATCGCCAGCGCCATCGCGCTGGGCATTTTCGGCTCCGTTGACGCCAACCGCGGCGATGCGCAGCTCGGCTGGGATACCGATCAGTTCCCGAACAGCGTGGAAGAAAATACTCTGGTGATGTACGAGATCCTCAAAGCCGGGGGATTCACCACCGGCGGCCTGAACTTTGACGCCAAAGTTCGCCGGCAAAGCACCGACAAATACGACATGTTCTATGGCCATATTGGCGCCATGGACGTGATGGCGCTGTCCCTCAAGCTGGCCGCGCGCATGATTGAGGATGGCAAGCTCGATCGGGCTCTGGCAAAACGCTATGCCGGCTGGCAGGGCGAGCTGGGGCAACAAATTATGGCCGGCCGCATGTCGCTGGATAATATTGCCCGGTACGCTGAGCAGCATAATCTGAATCCGCAGCATCACAGCGGGCGTCAGGAATTACTCGAAAATCTCGTCAATACCTATATCTTTGGTTAAATTTGGCTGATATGCCCCTGCGGGGGCATATATTCCGCCATCTGCCCGCTGCCAGGAAATAGCGTTTATTGGTTCGTGTTGTATTTATGCTGTCTGCGCCGCAAGGCTATCTGTTTGACTGTCTATAGATGAACAATCCGCTGTGCGGATGGTTCTGCTATTGTGCCACCTGTTTAATATTAGTGAAGGAGGAAGAGTCGCGATAATTGTGTAATGCCTCTGTGACCGTACAAAATAAAAAATAACTTGTTCTGATGATAGCGACATATTCTGTCAGCTCAGAATAGGCTGGTTATTGTCTGAATAAAATTAACCTATATTGAGAAACTCATGACAATGATAAAAAAACTTCCATTAACCATGGCGGTTATCGCCGCGTTTTTTCCGCTTACCTCTGTAATGGCGCAAGAATTTACTCAGGAACAGATCGACGCCATCGTCGCCAAAGCCGTTGATAAAGCGCTGGCCGACCGCCAGGCGAAAATCGACGCCGCGGCCGACAAAAAGGTCGACGTGATCACCAACCCGCAGACCACCGCCGCCTCGCCGGATATGGCCATTCCGTTCGGCCTCAAGTTCAGCGGCTACGCCCGCTATGGCGCCCACTTCCAGACCGGCGACCAGAAATATGTCGGCGTCGACGGCTCCTATAACGGCGCCTCGGCGATCGGCCGCCTGGGCAACGAAAGCAACGGCGGCGAATTCCAGATCAGCAAGGCCTTCAAAAGCGCGCAGGGGGCTATCTGGGATCTTAACGTGATGTTCGACCACTGGAGCGACGAGGTTAACCTGAAGAAGGCCTACGTCGGCGTCACCAACGTCCTCGACTCCAACCCCAACGCCTATCTCTGGGCCGGCCGCGACTTCCACCAGCGTCCGCAACAGGGGATCAACGACTACTTCTGGATGAACCACGACGGCCAGGGCGCCGGGGTGAAGAACTTTGATATCGGCGGCGTACAGTTCGACGTGGCGGCGGTGTCGCAGGTGAAATCCTGTAGCCCCGAAGTGATGGCCGACGAGACCAACCCGTCGCGCATTACCTGTACCGGCAGCTCCGACACCGGCGACAACGGCCACTACGCGCTGACCACCAAAACCCACAACATCAAGGCCGGGCCGATCGACGTCGAGGTGTACGCCAACTACGGCTTTGACTCGAAGGCGGTGGACAGCGACGCGCGCCTCGAAGCCTGGCAGGGCGGCCTGGTGCTGAGCCACACCAACGACAGCGGGGTGAACAAGGTGATCCTGCGCTACTCCGACAACTCGGATAACAGCGTCTACAACAAAACCGACGACCTGACCACGGTCTACGCCAGCTTCGAGGGCAGCCATAAGTTCACCCAGCAGGCGCAGGTGGAATATCTGCTGGCCTTCCACGACTACGACAACGGCAGGGACAACACCGACAACCGCAAGAACTACGGCGCCATCGTGCGGCCGATGTACTTCTGGAACGACGTGCACTCCACCTGGCTGGAAGCGGGCTACCAGCGCGTGGACTACGACCAGGGCGGGAATAACCACGGCTGGAAGCTGACGCTGTCGCAGAACATCGCCATCGGCATGGGGCCGGAGTTCCGCCCGATGCTGCGCTTCTACGTGACCGGCGGCCAGGTGGACAATGAGCATACCGCGAAGGTGAACGGCACCCAGGACCAGCAGCTGGATTCGCTGAACGTCGGCGGGATGTTTGAGGCGTGGTTCTGATGCGATAGCGTTGTTGAAGGAGCGTTCCCGGCTGGCGCTACGCTTAGCCGGGCTACAACTGGTGCGCTCCATTTATGCCGGATGGCGGCATACATGCCTTATCCGGCCTGCGTTCCTTCCTGCGGGCTCCCCCCCAGGCCCGGCAAACGCAGCGCCGCCGGGCAGCTGGCCCATCCCCCCTCAGTTCACCGTCAGGCGCAGGGCCAGATCCTGCGGATAGGGGTCAAAATAGTTCTGCGCCTGCAGGTAGCGATCCGGATACTCGGCCAGATAGTGCTTAAGTAGCGTCAGCGGCGCGAGGATCGGCAGCAGCCCGGCGCGATAGTTGAGGATCACCTCCCGCAGCTCGCCGCGCTGGCGGCTGTTCAGCTGGTCGCGGAAATAACCCTGAATATGCATCAGCACGTTGGTGTGGTTTTTCCGCGAGGCGGGCCGCTTGAGGATCGCCATCAGCTTTTCGCGGTAGACCTCGAAGAAAGCCTCCAGATCCTCCCATTCATGCAGCGAGGCGACGAACGGGCCGATCTCGCGGTAGCCCGCCTGGTGGTGAGCCAGCAGCTGCAGCTTGTAGCGGCTGTGAAAGGCCAGCAGGCCGTGGCGGGTCAGGCCGCGGGCGCGCAGGGCGTTGAGTTCATGCAGGGCGAAAACGCGCTCGACAAAGTTCTCCCGCAGCAGCGGATCGTGCAGCCGGCCATCCTCTTCCACCGGCAGCCACGGGTAGCGCGCCATCAGGGCGCCGGTAAACAGCCCCACGCCTTCCTTACGCCCGCGATTGCCTTTTTCGTCATACAGCCGCACGCGCTCCATCCCGCAGCTCGGCGATTTGGCGCAGACGATAAAGCCCGACAGCTCGCCCAGAGTTGCCAGATGGGCGTTGGCAAAATCGGCCATCTTCTCCGTCACATCCTCGTGCGGGGCGTGGCTGAAGCGCATGCGGATCTCCCCGACCGGAGTCTGCACCAGGCGGAGCGCCGGGCGGGGTACGGGCAGGCCGATCGCCATCTCCGGGCAGACGGGCTTAAACACCACCCACTGCGCGAGCTCATCCATCACAAAGCCCATACGCTTATGCCCGCCGTCGAATCGCACGGCTGAGCCGGTTAAACATCCGCTGATCCCAATGACAGGTTGCGTGTTCATGGCGCTGTCCTCTCTTCTGCTGTGGTTCGGGTAAAGAAAAGGGTCACGGTGGCGACCGTAATGCCGAATTTCTTCATCTCGGTTTTGTTAAACAAATGGCTGCCGTCCTGCAGGTACATCCAGTCGTCAAAGTGCAGTAGCCACCGGCTGCCGCTGGCCTCGACGTTCATGATGTAGCGCCAGTGAAAGGCATTGCCTGCCGCCTGGCCGCTGGCCACGCCTTCGATATCCCCGGCGGTGCCCTGATAACGGTTATCGCCGGTGCGGCGAATGCGCCATACCCGCTGCTGCTTCTCGCCATCGTCATAGACAAAGCGCTCATGGAGCGTCAGGGTATCGCCGACGACGTCGCCATCGATCTCAACATGGAAGCGGCGCAGCTGTTTGCCGTTGCGATCCTGCACCATCCCCCACGCCTCGGTTCGCCCCTGAAAATAGTGAAAGATGTCGAGGGCGGGCTGCTGCTGCCGGTATTCGGTGACCTCGGTACTGCAGCCGGCGAGCATCAGCATCAGCAGCGCCAGGCCAAGGGTCAGAATGCGTTTCATGGTGTACCTCCGATCAACTGCTGACGCAGTTCGGGATAAGTGGTGCGTGGATCGAGCCAGATGGCGAGAAAGCGGGTGCTGAACGCCGCCGACTGGCGCGGGCCGAGCGGGGTAAAGGCGGTCTGTGCGGCGCTGGCGCGGTACCAGAACTGCCCCTCGCCGCCGCGGACCACGAACGCCAGCTGGCTGCCCGGCGCGACGTCCGGCCAGAGCCCCTGCAGCATGCGCAGCCAGGCTTCGCTGCGTGGCTCCTGCTGCAGAATACCCTGCGCCTGCCACTGGTCGCGGGTGGCGTCCACCAGCGCCTCGCGATCGATGTCGCGCCGGTAGGTGATGATCAGCGCCCGATCCTGCTGCGGGCCGTCATACCGACCATTGGGCGTGCGCAGCTGTGAGTGATAGACGGTGAACGGCCCCCAGGTGAGGGTCGCCTCGCCGACGCGGCGCCACGCCAGCCAGTCGGCGGCGTGGGCCGCCGGGGCGAGGGCGGTCAGCCATAGTAGTAACAGGGCGAATCTCATTTTTGCCTCCCCATCCCCAGATGGAACAGCAGCATGATCACCAGCCAGCCGCAGGCCATGGCGGCCACGGCAAGCGCCGTCGGCACCAGCAGGGTCATGGCTCCGAGGCGAGCGCCGATCAGGTAGGCCACCGGGCCGCCGAGGGTCGCCGCCGTAGCCAGCACCCAGCCGGGAAGCGTCGCGGCGCGGGTCATTCGGGTCCAGACGACGGCGAACATCAGCCACAGGGCCACCATCCACAGGGGCAGCAGGCTGTCGCCGGGAAAATCAATCAGCCCCGCCAGCGCCCAGCAGGCGTCCAGCCCGCAGCCCGCCGCGGCCAGCAGCAGGGCGGGCGGACGACTGGCCGCCGGCAACCGCAGCCAGGCGAACAGCGCCAGCGTCAGCCAGATCAGCAGGCCACGCTCGCGCAACATCACCACCAGCGTCCAGTAAACATCGAACGCGAGGGCCATCAGCAAGTGCTGCGCCGGGCGTGTCATACCCGCTCCGCGGTGAGCTGCACCACGCTGATGGTGCGGGCGTTAAATCCGGCTTCGCAATAGCCGAAGTAGTAGAGCCACATCCGGCGGAAGCGCTCATCAAAGCCGAGCTTTTCAATATCCTGCCAGGCGTGGGTAAAACGCTGCCGCCAGTGCGCCAGGGTGCGGGCATAGTCCGGGCCCATGTCGAACAGGTTGCGCACCACAAAATCGGTATGGCGGGTCATCAGCTCGCTCATTGCCGTGATGCTGGGCAAAAAGCCGCCCGGGAAGATGTAGCGCTGGATAAAATCGACGCTTTTGCTGTAGTCGCGATAGCGCTGATCCTGAATGGTGATCGCCTGCAGGGCCATTCTGCCGCCCGGGCGCAGGCGCGCCTGGCAGGTGCGGAAGAAAGCCGGCAGATAGCGCTGACCCACCGCCTCAATCATCTCCACCGACACCAGTTTGTCGTACTCGCCGCGCAGATCGCGGTAGTCGCAGAGCAGCACCTCGACGCGATCCTGCAGCCCGGCGCGGGCCATGCGCTCGGTAGCCCAGCGGTGCTGCTCCCGGGAAAGGGTGGTAGTCGTGACCCGGCAACCGTAATGGCGGGCGGCGTATTCGGCCAGCGCCCCCCAGCCGGTGCCAATCTCCAGCAGATGATCGCCGGGGTTGAGCGCCAGCTGGTCGCACAGACGCGCCATCTTGGCCCGCTGGGCCTGGGTCAGATCCTGCTGGTCGTCGGTAAACAGCGCGCTGGAGTAGAGCAGGTCGTCATCCAGAAAGTGGGCATAAAATTCGTTGCCGAGGTCGTAATGGGCGGCAATGTTCTCCCGCGCCTGGGCGCGGGTGTTGCGTCGAGTCCAGTGGCGCAGGCGGGCGACAGGCTTACCCAGCAGACGAAAGCCGCGCTCCAGACGCCCCAGCACCTCGCCGTTGCGCGCGAGGATCTGCAACAGCGCCGTCAGATGGTGGCTCTCCCAGTCGCCGTCCATCCAGGCCTCGGCCGCCGCGAGACTGCCGCCGGTTAGCAGACGCCAGTACACCTCCGGCGTGCAGACCCGCGCCTCAGCGCGCAGCGCGGCGGCGGGGTCGCCAAAATGAAATGTCTGCGCCCCTTCGCGCACGGTGAGCGAGCCTTCGCGAAGGCCGCTCAACAGACGAAAGAGCAGCCAGCGCGCGAGCCGCACGTTGCGCGGCACATCGGGTTCAAGCGCAAAGACGGGATCGGTCATGAGCGTTCACTCCTGCTGACAGGATGGTTGTACAGCGGCACGCGCTTCAGCCACAGCCGCAGCGCCTGCCAGTAGATGGCGAGGACGGTTTTCAGGGTCATCATCGGCAGACGCAGCAGCAGCCCGCGCAGGTTGGCGCGGGTTAACGGCACGCGGCTCAGGGCCAGCGTGGCGTCGAACACCTTGCTGGCCTGATGGTTTTCAATGTGCATGTGCAGCGTTTTGCCGGGCGCGTTGAAGCGCCAGTGATAGACCATGTCCATCGGGTTAAACGGCGAAACGTGAAAGGCTTTCTCCAGCGGGCGCGCCTGCTGGCCGTCCACCGCGTAGTAATGACGCTCATTCCATGGCGTGTTGCGCACTTCGGCCAGCACCCAGCGCAGGGTGTCGGCTTCGTCATAGCAGTAGTAAAAGTTGACCGGATTAAAATGGAGGCCGAAGTAGCGCAGCTGGGTCAGGAGCATCACGCGGCCTGCCGGGCGGCAGCCGGTCAGGCTCTCCAGCCGGTTCAGCACCTGGGCCTTCAGCGGCGCGCCCAGCGGATAATCGGCGTCGTACCAGGCGGCGGCGGCCAGGCGGTTGCGGCGGATGCCCGCCTCAGGCAGCCTGTCCAGTTCGTCGAGGTCAAGCCAGGCCATAAACAGGCGGTAGACGAAGTGGTGCGCCTTCGGCTGCAGGCGACGGTGGCGCAGGACGCCCTGATAGAGGCAGCTGTTCATTTCAGTTGTCCTCCGCCGCGGCGATGCCCTGCACCACGTCGAGCGCACTGCGCACCCCGTCCTCATGAAAGCCGTTGTACCAGTAGGCCCCGCAGTACCAGCTCCGCTGCTGGCCGTTAATCTCTTCGCGCCGCAGCTGGGCCGACCAGCTTTGCGGGTTAAACAGCGGATGCTCATAGACGAAGCGCTGCCAGACAAAGCGATCGTCCACCGGCGCGTCCGGGTTCAGAGTGACGCAGAACAGGGGGGCGCCCGCAGGCAGCCCCTGGAGAATATTCATGTTGTAGGTGACGCAGGCCCGGGCCAAATCCCCGTCGCTCAGGCGATAGTTCCAGCTGGCCCAGGCGCGCTGGCGCTCCGGCAGCCAGCGCGGATCGCTGTGCAGCACCACCTCGTTGCGCTGCCAGCCGATATCCCCCAGCACCTCACGCTCGGCGTCGGTGGGCGCCGCCAGCATCGCCAGCGCCTGCGCGGAGTGGCAGGCGAAGATCACCTGGTCAAAATGCGCCTCCCCGGACGCCAGCCGCAGGATAACTCCCGCCGGGTGGCGGTCCACCTGCTGCACCGGCGCGTTGAGCCGCAGGTCCAGGCGATCGCCGAGCCTGGCGAGCAGGGCGCGGACGTATTCCCGGGAACCGCCGGGCACCACGTACCATTGCGGACGATCGCGAATATCCAGCAGACCGTGGTTTTCAAAGAAGCGCAAAAACAGCGGTAGCGGGAAGCGGCGCATCTCCTGCAGCGACGACGACCAGATGGCCGCCCCCATCGGCAGGATATAGTGCCGGGCGAAGAAGGGGCTAAAACGGTGGCGGGAGAGGAAGTTCTCCAGCGTCGCGCCCGGATCCAGCGCCTCGGTCAGCGCCAGTTTTGCCAGTCGGTTGAAGCGGACGATCTCGCTCAGCAGCCCCCAGAAGGCCGGCTTCAGCAGATTGCGTCGCTGGGCGAAGAGCGAGGTCAGGCTGTGGCCGTTGTACTCCAGGCCGCTGGCCGGGTTGTGGACCGAGAAGCTCATCTGCGTTTTTTGCCCGTCGATCCCCAGCTCGCTGAGCAGGCCCATAAAGCGCGGATAGGTGCGATCGTTGTAGACGATAAATCCGGTATCGATGGCCCAGGTGCCCTGCGGCGTGGTGACATCCACGGTGGCGGTGTGGCCGCCCGGCGTGGCGCCCGCTTCGAACAGCGTCACCTGATGGTGTCCGGCCAGCCGCCAGGTGCAGGTCAGCCCGGCGATGCCGCTGCCGATGATGGCGATGTTCATGAGCGCACCATCCTGCGCAACAGCAGGCGCTGCATACCTGACGGCAGGCTGGCCAGCAGCCGCAGGGCCAGGCTGAAACCGGTGGGGAAGGCGATGTGGTTTTTTCCCTTCGCCAGGCCGTGACGGATCGCCGCCACTGCCCGATCCACGCTCACCCGGCCGGGCATGGCAAAGTCGTTTTTGCGCGTCAGCGGGGTGTCGACGAAGCCTGGAGAGACCACCGTGACGGCGACCCCTTTCGGCTCCCAGTCAAGACGCAGGCTGTTGGCAAACCAGGTCAGCGCCGCCTTGGAGGCGCCATAGGCTTCCGCGCGCGGGAAGGGCAGCCAGTGCGCCATGGAGCTGACCAGCACCACCCGATCGCCAGCCTCCAGCTGCGTCTGCAGCGCCGCCAGGCAGTTCACCGGCCCAAGGAAGTTGGTGGCCATCACCCGCTCCACGAGGGCGGCATCCACCTGTCCGTGATCGAGGTATTCGCAGGTGCCGGCGCAGAGAATGATCAGGTCGGCAAAACAGCCCGTCAGCGCCTGGCGACAGGCGTCCTTGTCTGTCATATCGAACAGGCGCGCGCTGATATTGGGGCTGAACTGCTGCAGCGCCGTCAGGCGCGACGCATCGCGCCCGCAGGCGATGACCAGGTGGCCATCCGCCGCGAAGGATTTCGCCAGGCCGGCGCCAATCCCGGAGCTGGCGCCGGTGATAAGCACCGTCATCATGAGCGCACCCTCCGTTTCACGCCGCGTACCGCCCAGCCCAGCAGGGGAAGATGCTCGTAGATCATCTCCCCGGCGTCGTAGAAGTCGCGTTGATGGAGGATCTGCTCCCCAGCGATGTCCACCACCGAGCAGCCCGGTAGGGCCAGCGTTTCTCCGCCGGCAATGCGCGGATGCGACCAGTGCATGGTCCAGGTCACGGCGAACCGCTGACCGTCGCAGAGCGGCGTGTCGATGGTGAACCGGCACTGCTCCACGTTGGCCAGCAGATGGGTAAAGTAGCGCTGGATGGCGAACAGCCCCTGGTGCTGACCAAAAGGATCGCTCAGCGTCGCGTCCGGATGGTACAGCGCGGCCAGCGCCGAGGGCGGCTGCGCATCCAGCCCGGCGTAGTACTCAACGAAACGACGAATCACGGACGGCGAGGTGCTCATGGATCACATCCTGGCTAAACACGGTGGCGTAATGGCATACTTAAAACTTACACAAATAAAATTATTTGTCCAAGTTTGTGGAAAAATATATTTTATTTGTGTTAAAAATCATTTGGTTATGATTGGTGTTTTAAAGGGTGAAAATCACTCGTGGCGCAAAGGGCAAGCGTGCGCCCGCCGCGCCACCGGGCGCTGGCGGAACAGAGCGTGGAGGTAAGTGAAAACAGGGGGTTAGAGCGGGATCACCTCGAGGGAGACGACCTGCTGCTGCCAGAGTTCGATCTGCCTCTGACGAGCGGCGGAGAGTTTACCGCTGGTGACCAGCAGCCAGCTGCGCTGGGGAAAAATCTCCGGCGCCAGGGCGGCGGGAGGCACCGGCAGGACGTCGATGCGATGACCCTGGCCGGTACGCTTGAGCGCCTCAAGCCAGATTTCGCAGGCGTCGGTCAGGTGCCAGCCGGTGATCAGAAAGTTATCCCCGGGCGCCTTCTTATCGCCTTCGAGGCAAAACGAGGTGTAGGCGATGATGATGCCGTCGAGGATTTCGCGCAGGGTCATGATGGCCGGTACGTTGGCGGAGACCTGGCTGCGCAGCGGACGCAGCACCTCGGTCACCAGCTCCTGACGCGGATATTCGCGCCCGGCATCGTAGATAAGCTGGCGCAGGGACTCGATTTTTCCCTCTTTCAGCCGCTGCAGCATGGTCTCCTGCAGCGTCAGCCAGTTGTTGGTGCGCCGCGCGCCGGGGCGCGACAGCAGGGGCTTCACCTGGCTAACCGGCACCCCTTTTTTCACCCAGTCGAGGATCTTCAGCGCCTGCTGGACGTCGTCATCGCTGTACAGACGGTGTCCACCATCGGTACGCAGCGGCTTAAGCAGGCCGTAGCGGCGCTGCCAGGCGCGAAGCGTGGTCGCATTTATCCCGCAAAGTCGGGCAAATTCGCCGATGGAGTAAGGCATGGAGGCCACCTGTTAACAAAGAATATTCTCAATATACTACGAATCACGTCGGCTGGCGTGAAGTGTAGCGGCTTTGCACTACACTTTCCCCCAACCGCGTAAATGAAAGGAGTTCTCATGAAGCTATGGCCTGTTGTCACTGGCGTCGCTATCGCGTTGACCCTCGTGGCCTGCAAATCGCCCACCCCGCCGAAGGGCGTACAGCCGATTAGCGGGTTTGACGCCAGTCGTTATCTCGGAAAATGGTATGAGGTCGCTCGCCTGGAGAATCGCTTCGAGCGAGGCCTGGAGCAGGTGACCGCCACCTACGGCGCCCGCAGCGACAGGGGGATCAGCGTCGTCAATCGCGGTTATGACCCGGTTAAAAAACGCTGGAATGAGAGCGACGGGAAAGCCTATTTCACCGGTGCCCCCACCACCGCGGCGCTGAAGGTGTCGTTCTTCGGGCCATTCTACGGCGGCTATAACGTGATCCGTCTGGACGACGACTACCAGTACGCGCTGGTTAGCGGCCCCAACCGCGACTATCTGTGGATCCTGTCGCGCACCCCCACCATTCCGGCGGCGGTGAAGCAGGATTACCTGAATACCGCGCGCGAGCTGGGCTTTGACGTCGATCGCCTGGTGTGGATCCGCCAGACGCCGCGCTAGCCTCGCCCCTTAGCGGCTGAGCAGGTGGGTATAAACCACGTACAGCCCGGCCAGCGCCGCCACGTTCAGCGCCACGCTGATGAAAAACCACGTCCGGAAGGGCTGCTTTTGCGTTTTATGACGAAAGCACTGCTGGCCGAGGATGGCCCCCGGCCAGCCTCCCACCAGGCCCAGCACCAGCAGCGTGGTTTCCGGCACCCGGCGCCAGGCTTTGCGTGCCGCCAGCTTGTCGGCGCCATAGATAAGCCATGTCAGAAGGCTGCTCAGTAAAAACCACATCGCCAGCGGGTAGGGCAGCAGGGCGCTGCCCACGGCGGTGAGCAGCAGCAGGGAATAACATACCAGGTTCAGATTCATAGGGACGTTCATGCCGGCCAGAAGAATGGCGCCACTATAGCCAATTTCCCGGACCGGCGTAAACGCGGCGGGCTATCGGCCGCGCTTGCCCCGATGCCGGGACAGCCACATCAGCTTATACGCCGCCGGAATAATAAACAGCGACAGCAGCGGGGCGGTGATCATTCCGCCAATCATCGGCGCGGCGATGCGGCTCATCACCTCCGACCCGGCGCCGTTGCCCCACAAAATTGGCAGCAGGCCGGCGATAATCACCGCCACGGTCATCGCCTTCGGCCGCACGCGCAGCACCGCCCCCTGGTACAGCGCCTCGTCGAGCTTATCGACGCTGAAGGTACGCGGGTTCTCCAGCGATGGCTCGGCCTCGATGGCGTGGCGCAGGTACATCAGCATCACCACGCCAAACTCCGCGGCCACGCCGGCCAGGGCGATAAAGCCGGTGCCGGTGGCTACCGACAGATGGAACCCCATCCAGTAGAGAAACCAGATCCCGCCCACAAGGGCGAACGGCACGCTGGCGATGATCAGCAGCGCCTCGCCGACGCGGCGGAACGCCAGGTACAGCAGCACAAAGATAATCATCAGCGTCATCGGCACCATCAGCTTCAGCTTCTGATTGGCGCGCTCCAGCAGCTCGAACTGCCCGGAATACGACACGCTGATGCCCGGCTTCAGCTTCACCGCTTTGCCGATGGCCTGCTGCAGATCGTGCACCACTGACACCATGTCACGGTCGCGGGCGTCGATGTAGATCCAGCTGGTGGGGCGGGCGTTCTCGGTCTTCAGCATCGATGGCCCGCTGACCACCTTCACCTCGGCGACGTCGCTGAGGACGATCTGCTGCTTCAGCGGGGTGAGAATCGGCAGCTGGCGCAGGGTCTGCGGGCTGTCGCGATAGCTCTGCGGGTAGCGGATGTTGATTGGATAGCGCTCGACGCCCTCCACCGTTTCGCCGACCATCGCCCCGCCGATAGCGGACGAGACGAACAGCTGCACGTCGCCGACGGTCATGCCGTAGCGGGCCGCCTTCTCACGCTGGATATCAATGTCGAGGTATCGCCCGCCCACCAGCCGCTCGGCTAATGCTGACGTGACCCCCGGCACGCTGCGCGCCACCACCTCAATTTGCCCGGCGATGGCGTCGATATCGGCCAGGTTAGTGCCGGAAACCTTAATGCCGATCGGGCTCTTGATGCCGGTGGAGAGCATGTCGATGCGGTTGCGGATCGGCGGCACCCACAGGTTCGCCAGCCCCGGCAGGCGCACGGTCTTGTCCAGTTCGTCGACGATCTTCTCCATGGTCATCCCCGGCCGCCACTGATCCTGCGGCTTGAGCTGAATGGTGGTCTCCACCATCTCCAGCGGCGCGGAGTCGGTAGCGGTGTCTGCCTTACCCGTTTTGCCGAACACCCGCGCCACCTCCGGCACCGTCATGATCAGCTTGTCGGTCTTCTGCAGCATATCCGCCGCCTGCGAGGCGGAGATCCCCGGCAGCGTTGACGGCATATACAGCAGATCGCCCTCGTTGATCTGCGGCAGAAACTCCCCGCCGACCCGGTTAAGCGGCCAGACAACCGTCAGGATCAACAGGAGCGCGATCAGCAGGGTGGTCTTCGGCCAGTGCAGCACCTTCAGCAGCAGCGGGTGATAAATGCGGATCAAAAAGCGGTTCAGTGGGTTGCTGCTCTCCGCCGGGATCCTGCCGCGGATCCAGAAGCCCATCAGGATCGGGATCACCATGATCGCCAGCAGCGCCGCCCCGGCCATCGACCAGGTTTTGGTGAAGGCCAGCGGGCCGAACAGTTTGCCCTCCTGGCCTTCGAGGGTGAAAATGGGGATAAACGACAGGGTGATGATCAGCAGGCTGATAAACAGCGCCGGGCCAACCTCCACCGAGGCGTCGGTAATGATTTTCCAGCGCCTGTCGTTGCCGAGCTTCTCTCCCGGATGCTGATGCGCCCACTCCTCCAGCCGCTTGTGGGCGTTCTCAATCATCACGATGGCGGCATCGACCATCGCTCCCACCGCAATGGCGATCCCGCCCAGCGACATGATGTTGGCGTTGAGTCCCTGGAAATGCATCATGATAAAGGCGAAGCACAGGCCGAGCGGCAGGGAGATAATCGCCACCAGCGCCGAGCGCACGTGCCACAGGAACAGGGCGCAGACCAGGGCGACGACGATAAACTCTTCCAGCAGTTTGTGGCTGAGGTTGTCGATGGCGCGGTCGATAAGCTGGCTGCGGTCGTAGGTGGTGACGACTTCAACCCCTTCCGGCAGGCTGCTTTGCAGCGACGCCAGTTTTTCTTTGACCGCCGAGATCGCTTCCCGGGCGTTCTTGCCGGAGCGCAGAATCACCACCCCGCCGGCCACTTCGCCTTCGCCGTTCAGTTCGGCGATACCGCGGCGCATCTCCGGGCCGACCTGTACCCGCGCGACGTCGCCGAGATACACCGGCACGCCGTTGTCACCGGTTTTCAGCACAATGTTTTTGAAGTCGTCGAGGGTCTGCAGATAGCCGCTGGCGCGCACCATATATTCGGCTTCCGCCAGTTCGACCGAAGAGCCGCCCGCCTCCTGATTAGAGGCGTCCAGCGCCGATTTCACCTCGCCGAGGCTGATGCCGTACTGGGTCAGCTTCATCGGGTCGACGACAATCTGGTACTCCTTGACCACGCCGCCCACCGACGCCACTTCTGAGACGTTAGGAATGGTTTTCAGCTCGTATTTTAAGAACCAGTCCTGCAGGGAGCGCAGTTCGGCGAGATCGTGCTTGCCGCTGCGGTCGACCAGCGCGTACTCGAAGACCCAGCCGACGCCGGTGGCATCCGGGCCCATTTCGGCGCTCACCCCGGCGGGCAGTTTGCCCTGTACCTGGTTGAGATACTCCAGCACCCGCGAGCGCGCCCAGTAAGGATCGGTGCCGTCTTCAAAAATCACATACACATAAGAGTCGCCAAACTGCGAGAAGCCGCGCACCGTTCTGGCGCCGGGCACCGACAGCATGGTGGTGGTTAGCGGCCAGGTGACCTGGTTTTCGACGATCTGCGGCGCCTGTCCCGGGTAGCTGGTTTTGACAATCACCTGTACGTCGGAGAGATCCGGCAGGGCGTCCACCGGCGTATGGACGATGGTCCAGGTCCCCCAGAGGCTGAGAAACAGCGCGCCCATCATCACCAGGAAGCGGTTGGCCACCGAGCGGCGGATAATCCATTCAATCATGGTTCCTTTCCTCAGTGCGCGTGGGCGGCAGGGGCAACGGCATCCGGGGCCTGCGCGCGCATGCGCTCCAGCGCGCCGGCGATATTGGCTTCCGAGTCGATCAGGAACAGGCCGCTGGCGACCACTTTCTCGCCCTCCTGCAGCCCGCTGCGAATGGCCGTGACGCCATTGGATTCATGGAAGACCTGGACCCGCTTCGGCACGAAGCGGCCCTCGTTATCCACGGTGATTACCCGCTGCTCGCTGCCGCTGTCGATCAGCGCTTTGGAGGGGATCAGCAGCATCGGTTCGCTTTCACTGGTCAGCTGCAGATAGGCGTTCATCCCCGGCTTCAGCGCTTCATCTGGGTTGTTGACCTGCAGGCGCAGCTGCAGGGTGCGGGTGGCGCTATCGACGCTGGGGAGGATCGTCCATTTGCTGATGCGGAAGGTTTTGTCCGGCCAGGCGGGAACCTGAATGGCGAACTGCGAGGCATCTTTGATCAGCCAGGCGATGGACTCGGGGACCGCCACGCTGACCCACACCGGGTCCATGCCCTGAATTTTCGCCACCACGTTATCTTTGGCGATGTTCATTCCGGCGCGCAGATCGAAGGCGGTGATCACCCCGTCGATGGGCGCCTTGAGGGTGAAACGGGTCTGGATCTTGCGCGTGGCTTTCAGGCGGCGGATATCGTCGTCCGGCATTCCGGCGAGACGCAGCCGCTCGAGGATCCCCTCGACCTGGGTGGCGGTGCCGCCGGTCTCCTGCAATAGCAGGTATTCGCTCTGCGCTTCCACCCAGTCCGGGATGGTCAGTTCCAGCAGCGGCGTACCTTGTTGCACTTTGTCGCCGACGGTCAGGGGATAGACTTTATTAATAAAGCCCGCCGCCCGCGCCTGCATAATCACGTACTGGTACTCGTTGTAGCTGATGTTGGCCGGGAATGTCTGGGCGTAGCGCAGCGGCCCGCGGGTGACGGCGGCGGTTTTCACCCCAAGATTCTGGGTCTGCGTCGGGTCGATACGCACCCCCGGCGCCCCGGCGGCGGCACTCTCCTCATCGGCATATTTCGGCACCAGGTCCATATCCATAAACGGCGATTTACCCGGTTTATCAAAGCGGGTGTTCGGGTACATCGGATCGTACCAGAACAGCACTTTACGTTGCTGCTCGGCCGTCGGGGCGGCTGCGGCAGCGTCGTGGGGCGCCGCAGTCCAGGTATACAGCGCTGCGGTGAGCGCGCCGCCGATCGCCATGCTGCCGAGGATCAGCACCGTGTTTTTCAGTGTCAGGGATGCCATGTGTTGTCCATTCCGTCGTTGAGAGGCTTGCCGTCGCCGGGCCATTAGTGGGCGCGAATATCCTGCAGCAGCGACAGGTTGCCCTGCTGAACGAAGGTGAAGTCCACGCTGTCGCCGTCCTTCACATTGTTGAGCTGGGTCTGCGGGGTGATGGTGAAGCGCATGGTCATCGGCGGCCAGTTCACCGCCGGGATGGCTTCGTGGGCGATGGTGATTTTTTTGCTATCCATATCAATGGCTTTAATGACCCCTTTGCCGCTGATGCTTTGCGTCTGCGCGGCGGCGGGCTGTTCGTGCATCGCCATGCCGGCGTGCGGGTCGGCGGCCTGGACGGCGAACACCGCGCCAGAAATCAGAGTGAACAGGGCGACTTTAGACAGTGAATTCATGATCGGGACTCCTTGGGTTATTCCATCCAGCCGCCGCCGAGGGCGGTGAACAGGGTGATTTCATTTGCCTGACGGGAATAGTTGAGTTCCAGCAGGGTTTGTCGGGTGGTGAAAATATCGCGCTGGGCGCTCAGCACTTCGATGTAGCTGACCGCGCCGTGGCGATAGAGCGCGGTGGCGCGCTGCAGGGTGATATTCAGCGACGCGAGATAGCGCTCCTGTGCGGCAATTTGATCGGCCAGGCTCTGGCGCAGGGCCAGCGCGTCGGCTACCTCTTTAAAGGCGGACTGGATTTTTTGCTCGTAGTTGACCACCTGCTGCTGCTGGCGGATCTCCGCCAGATCGAGGTTGGCCTGATTGCGCCCGGCGTTGAAAATCGGTATGTCGATTTTGGGGATGAAGTTCCACATCGCGCTGCCGGCGTTAAACAGGCTGGCGAGCTCGCTGCTGCTACCGGAGAGCGAGCTGGTCAGGGTGATCGACGGAAAGAAGGCCGCCCGCGCGGCGCCGATGTTGGCGTTGGCCGCCCGCAGGCTGTGTTCGGCCTCTAAAATATCCGGCCGCTGCAGCAGGATCGCTGAGGAGAGCGATGGCGGCAGGGTAACGCCTTGCAGATCGACGGCGCTGCTGGCGCTATCGTCCGGCAGAGGTTGATAGCTGCCGAGCAACAGCTGCAGAGCGTTATTAGCCTGCGCCAGCTGGCCCTGCCGTCTGGCGATATCGGCGCGGGTGCTCTCGATCATCCCCCGCGCCTGCTCCAGCGCCAGCACGGTAGTGCTCCCGGTCAGCAGCTGTTTTTCAACGAACGCGTAAGACTGCTGATAGTTTTGCAGGGTATCGTTGGCCACCTGCAGCTGCGCTGCCGCCAGCCGCTGGTTGAAGTAGCTTTGTGAAACGTTAGCAATCAACAGGATATGCACTGCGCGCCGGGCCTCTTCGCTGGCGAAGAAGTTCTCCCGGTCGGCCTCGCTAAGGTTTTTCAGCCGGCCAAAGAAGTCGAGGTCATAGCTGAGATTCAGGCCGGCAGCGTAATCGCTGCTGGTGGTGGTGTCGCCTTTAAGCTTGCCACCGTAGGTGGTGCTGCCGTCACCGTTCAATTGCGGGTAGCGGTCGGCATCGGTCACCCGATACTGGGCGCGGGCTTCCTGCACTTTCAGCGTCGCCATCCGCAGATCGCGGTTGTTGGTCAGCGCGGTGTCTATCAGGCTTTTCACCTGCGGGTCGACGAAAAAGGTTCGCCAGCCGGTCTCCTGATAGCCCGCGGTTGCGGGAACCAGCTTGTTCTGGCTGAGAGAGAACTGCTGCGGTACCGGCGCGGCGGGGCGCTGGTAGTCCGGAGCGAGCGAGACACAGCCGGTTAAGGCGAGTATCACGCTGAGGGTAAGAAGCGTTATTGGGCGCATGGCGGCAGACGTTTTCGACGATTTATCCATGGCGGCTACTTTACGTAGCGGCCTCTGTTCAGGACGTGACAGGAAAATGACAAAGCTGTCATTTTCCTGATATTTCATTGCTATCCGGAGGCGCTCCTCTAAAATTGAATACCCGCACAGAACGCGCGTGAAGGAGCCTGCGGTGAAGATTTTGATTGTCGAAGATGAGAAGAAAACCGGGGAGTACCTGACCAAAGGGCTCACCGAGGCTGGCTTCGTCGTCGACCTGGCCGATAACGGCCTTAACGGCTATCACCTGGCGATGACCGGTGACTATGATCTGCTGATCCTCGACATCATGCTGCCGGACGTGAACGGCTGGGATATCGTGCGCATGCTGCGCGCCGCCGGGAAAGGCATGCCGATCCTGCTGCTTACCGCGTTGGGCACCATTGAGCATCGGGTGAAGGGGCTGGAGCTGGGCGCCGACGACTATCTGGTGAAGCCGTTCGCCTTTGCGGAACTGCTGGCGCGGGTGCGGACGCTGCTGCGCCGCGGAGCGGCGGTTATTGTCGAAAGCCAGTTTCAGGCGGCGGATCTCAGCGTCGATCTGGTCAGCCGTAAGGTGACGCGCGGCGCCACCCGCATCACCCTGACCAGCAAGGAGTTCACTCTGCTGGAGTTCTTCCTGCGCCATCAGGGCGAGGTGCTGCCGCGTTCGCTGATTGCCTCGCAGGTGTGGGATATGAATTTCGACAGCGATACCAACGCGATAGACGTGGCGGTGAAGCGGCTGCGCGCCAAAATCGATAACGACTTCGAGCCGAAGCTGATCCAGACCGTGCGCGGCGTCGGCTATATGCTTGAGGTGCCGGATGGCCGCTAAGCGCCCCTTTTCCCTGGCCACCCGGCTGAGCTTCTTTATTAGCCTCGCCACCATCATCGCCTTTTTTGCCTTCACCTGGATCATGATCCATTCGGTGAAGGCCCACTTTGAAGAGCGCGACGTTCACGATCTCAGGCAGCTCAGCACCACCCTGGAGACGGTCCTCGACCACGCTGACTACCCGCAGGCGCGGCGACTGGAGATCGTGAAGAATATCATTGCGGGTTACGCCAACGTCTTTATCTGCCTGGACGATGGGCAGGGCAATATTCTGTTCCAGTCGCCCAACGGGCCGGATCTCAGCCATATGCTGAGTACGCCAGGCCTGGCGATGCAGCTGCGCGACGGGAATGTGATTTCATGGACCGACCCGCAGCCGCGGGCAATGGCGCACGATAATCATCAAATGGAGACCCGCGCCTGGCGGCTGATCATGCTGCCGCTGGGCAAGCAGGCGGATGGCAAACCGGCGTACCATCTGCTGATGGCCTTATCCATCGATTTTCACCTGCACTATATTAATGAGCTGAAAGCGAAGCTGATTTCCGCCGCGTCGATAATCAGCCTGCTGATCATCGCCATCGTGCTGTTTGTGGTCTATCAGGGACATAAACCGATCCGCCAGATCAGCCGGCAGATCCAGAATATTACCTCGCGGGATCTCGACGTGCGCCTTGACCCGCAGGCGGTGCCTATCGAACTTGAGCGGCTCGCGCTCTCCTTTAACCACATGCTGGAGCGGATGGAGGATGTCTTTACCCGGCAGTCGAACTTCTCCGCCGATATCGCCCATGAGATCCGCACGCCGATCACCAACCTGGTGACGCAAACCGAAATCGCCTTAAGCCAGAGCCGCAGCCAGCAGGAGCTGGAAGAGGTGCTCTACTCCAATCTCGAAGAGTTCTCGCGTATGTCGCGGATGGTCAGCGATATGCTGTTCCTCGCCCAGGCCGATAACAACCAGCTGATCCCCGAACAGCGGGAACTGGATCTGGCTGAGGAAGTGCATAAGGTGTTTGAGTTTTTCGAGGCGTGGGCGGAAGAGAAGGCGGTGGCGCTGCGCTTTGTCGGAAGCCCCTGCCGGGTGACGGGCGACCCGCTGATGCTGCGGCGGGCGATCAGCAATCTGCTGTCGAACGCGATCCGCTACACCCCGGCTGGCCAGGCGGTGACGATCGCGCTGAGCGAAAGCGCGGAGACGGTCCGCCTGGTGGTGGAGAATCCCGGTACGCCGATTGCCGCCGAACATCTGCCGCGGCTGTATGACCGTTTCTATCGCGTCGACCCCTCGCGCCAGCGCAAAGGGGAGGGCAGCGGCATCGGCCTGGCGATAGTGAAATCCATCGTCAGCGCCCACCACGGCAGCGTGGCTGCGCAGTCCGATCTGCGCTCGACGCGGTTTATTGTAGTGTTGCCGAAACAGGTGTAATAACGGCTGAAAGCCAGCGGGCAGCGCCAGGCGGCTGCCCGCAGTATCGCGACTCTCTTACTCTTCGAAGTACCAGTAGCCCTGATTAATCAGCCGCGTCAGTTCGCTCACGAACGCCGGATTCTGCAGGCCGCTGCCGAGCTCTTCCTGACCTAATGAGGTATAGCGGCACAGCGCATCCAGCGCTTCGGCATCGGTGGTGTCCAGCTGTTCGCTATGCACGAAGAAGCTGTCGCCGATATGCAGAACGCGCAGGCCGCTCAGGCGGGAGAGCTTTTCGCCGCCCAGCAGCGCATCGACCACTTCCTCTTCTTCATATGCCGGTTCCGCCGGCGCAATATCCAGCTCGTGACGCGGGGTGGTGACGAAACTGCCGAACCACTGTTTGAAGTCTTCCGGCTGGCGAATCATGTCGATCATCATGCCGCGTAGACGTTCGAGTTCATACTCTTCAACCCGGCCAGGATGCTCGCGGCAGGTGAGGTCCGGATCGCTGTAGTGCTCGCCGCCAAGATCGTTCTCCAGCACATAGTCGGCGAAGCTGCTGATCAGGTCGCGGCCGTTGGGCCCGCGGAAGCCGACGGAGTAGTTCAGCGCGGTTTCGTGGGTGATCCCATCGTGCGGGAATCCCGGTGGAATATAGAGGATATCGCCCGGCTGCAGATCTTCATCAATGATCGGCGGGAACGGGTCGACGTGCAGCAGTGCCGGATGCGGGCAGAACTGACGCATCGGCAGCTTATCCCCCACGCGCCAGCGGCGGCTGCCCATGCCCTGAATAATAAAGACGTCATATTGATCGATATGCGGCCCGACGCCGCCGCCGGGGACGGAGAAGGAGATCATCAGGTCGTCCAGACGCCAGTCCGGCAGTACGCGGAACGGTCGCACCAGCTCGGCGGCCGGCATATGCCAGTGGTTTACCGCCTGGGCCAGCAGCGACCAGCCGGTCTCGCCCAGGCCGTCGAAATGTTCAAAAGGTCCATTGCTGGCCTGCCATTTACCGTTGGTCAGACTGACCAGCCGGCTGTCGACTTCCGGCTCCATGGCTAATCCGGCCAGCTCGTCCGGGGTAATCGGGTCGACGAAGTCCGGAAACGCGTTTTTTAAAACCACCGGCTGCTTTTGCCAGTATTTCTCTAAAAACTCGGGCCAGTTAATGTTGAGTTGATAAGCCATCGATTATTACCAGTAAGAAGAAACGGGCCTGATTATAGGAAGGGGGGCCGCGCGGGCGCTTTGTCGTGGGTCAAGAGTGGCGCTTAATTCACCATCGGCGCGATAATGGCGTTGGGTAAGAGAGAAAAATCACTTTTTTGCCAAAAAGCGTTCTTCGCGTTAACTACGCTGCAGGCAGCATGAACACTGGGATGGCGGCTTTAATGGTAGGAAGAGGAATAAGCGAAAAGTTCAAATAATGAGCGGTCGATAAGATTTTTCTATTTTAACCCTTGCTACTTCCGGCGAACTCCCTATAATGCGCCTCCACTGACACGGAACAACGGCAAGCGAGCCGCCGGGTCAGCAGGGTTTCGGCGATGAAGTTCAGCGCTGAAAACCGACAGAGAAAAGCAAAATAAGGGCTTGACTCTGAATGAGGAAAACGTATTATACGGGACCTCGCAACGGTGAGCTGAAAGCCGCGTTGCAACTGCTCTTTAACAATTTATCAGACAATCTGTGTGGGCACTCAAAGTGACAT